>CANJHI010000014.1 GCA_947474005.1 Alphaproteobacteria bacterium
AGATCCCCAACGCGCCGGTGTCGCGCCCAGCCGACCTGTTCGAGGACCCGCATCTGGTGTGGCGGCAGCTTTTCCGAAAATATCCTCACCCCAGCGAAGGCGAGATCTTGATGGTCGAGCCGCCGATGCGGATGAGCCGGACGCCACCCGCAATCCGGTCAATGGCGCCGCTCCAAGGAGCCGATTCGAGGGCCATCCTGGCCGAAGCCGGGGTCGGTGAAGCCGACATTGATGCCTTGAAGGCGGCGGGCGCCTTGATCGAGCCCGACTGACGGTCAGGTACCGATCGGTTTACGACAGCGGACCGCGTCTCGCGGGCGAGGCCAAGTCTGGCGCAACCAACGCTCTTTGGCGCTCGATCGCCTTCTGGCCGGGAGACGCCACGCTTGCTGCCGTCGAAGGTTGTTGCCCCGCAACGTCGCGCAGGCGCGCGACCTCGCGCTCCAGCCGTGCTGCCTGGCTGCTCGCCTCGCGCACCCGGCGACGGTGATGGCGCGCCGCCCACCAGCCGATCCCCAGACCCGCCAGCACGCCCGTCAGAAGCAGGCCCACGACCAGCAGGTAGAGCGGAAGCACGATGATGTGCGGCAACGGCCACAAGGCCAGCTGAACAGGCTGGGTGTTGCTGACGGCAATCAGGACGCCGGCCAGGACGAAGAGCAGGAACAGAGCGCGGGAGAGAATTTTCATGCGGTGCCCAGCATGACACAGCGTGCCCCGTCGATGCGAGCGGACAGACGCAGAAGGAACGGCGCGATGACGGCGCCGGCGCCGCTATTTCTTGTCGGTCGCGGTCTCGGCCGGCAACAGGCCGGCCGCCCGCGCCGCTTCCTTGTTCAGGCGGTCGCGCAGGTCCTTGCCGGTCTTGAAATAGGGCACGCGCTTGGAGGCCACCGCAACCTGCTCGCCGGTGCGCGGATTACGGCCGGTGCGTGGGTCGCGCTTCTTCACCGAGAAGGCGCCGAAACCCCGCAATTCGACCCGATGCCCCGAGGCCAGTGCTTTGGAGATTTCATCGAAGACCGTCGCGACGATCCTCTCGACATCCCTTTGGTAGAGATGCGGATTCCGGGCCGCCAGGCGGGCAATCAGCTCGGACTTGGTCATCGCGGTTCCATGGCGAGGCCGACAGGCCCCGAGATCAAGGATTTAAGTCTTTGATATTAAACTAAATAAAGGTGTCGTCAAGCCTAACCCCTTGAAAGCAAAAGAAAAGGCCGACCCTTGCGGGCCGGCCTTTCCATCAGTTGGTCGGAAGGACCTATTTCTCGTCGTCCTCGCCCTTCTTCTGAGCCCGGCTGAGTGCCGCTCCCAGGATGTCGCCCAGGCTGGCGCCCGAGTCGGACGAGCCGAAATCGGCCATCGCCTTCTTCTCTTCGTCCATCTCGCGCGCCTTGACCGACAGCACGACCCGGCGCGAGGCCTTGTCGATGTTGGTGATCTTGGCGTCGAGCTTGTCGCCGATGGCGTAGCGGTCGGGACGCTGCTCGGAGCGGTCGCGGCTCAGCTCCGACTTGCGGATGAAGCCCGGGATGCCGTCCTGCACCGTGACGTCGATGCCGTTGTCCTGGATGCCGGCCACGATGACGGTGACCACGTCGCCCTTCTTGGCGACAACACCCACCTTCTCGAACGGATCGTTGGCGAGCTGCTTGATGCCGAGCGAAATGCGCTCCTTGTCGATATCGACGTCGAGAACCTTGACCTTGACCTGGTCGCCCTTCTTGAAGTCGCGGATCGCCTCGTCACCGGCCTTGTCCCACGACAGGTCGCTGAGATGCACCATGCCGTCGATGTCGCCGGGCAGGCCGACGAACAGGCCGAACTCGGTGATGTTGCGGACTTCGCCTTCCAGCTCGGTGCCCGCCGGATACTGCTCGGCGAAGCTCTCCCACGGGTTGGCCATGCACTGCTTGAGGCCGAGCGAGATGCGGCGCTTGGACATGTCGACGTCCAGAACCATCACTTCGACCTCCTGCGAGGTCGCGACGATCTTGCCCGGATGCACGTTCTTCTTGGTCCAGCTCATTTCGCTGACATGGACCAGCCCTTCGACACCCGGCTCCAGCTCGACGAACGCGCCGTAGTCGGTGATGTTGGTGACGCGGCCCTTGAGCTTGAAGCCGACCGGATACTTGGCGCCGGCGCCATCCCAGGGATCGCTCATCAGCTGCTTCATGCCGAGCGAGATGCGCTGCGTCTCGGCGTTGAAGCGGATGACCTGCACCTTGACCTGCTGGCCGATGGTGAGGGCCTCCGACGGATGGTTGATGCGCTTCCAGGCGATATCGGTGACATGCAGCAGGCCGTCGACGCCGCCCAGATCCACGAAGGCGCCGTAGTCGGTGATGTTCTTGACCACGCCGTCGAGCACCTGGCCCTCCGACAGCGCGCCCATCAGGCGCGTACGGTCCTCGGCGCGGGTCTCTTCCATGACGGCGCGGCGCGACACCACGATGTTGCCGCGGCGACGGTCCATCTTGAGGATCTGGAACTGCTGGGCCTGGCCCATCAGCGGGCCGACATCGCGGACCGGACGGACATCGACCTGGCTGCCTGGCAGGAACGCCACGGCGCCGCTGAGGTCGACGGTGAAGCCGCCTTTGACGCGACCGAAAATCGTGCCCATCACCCGTTCCTGGTCGGTGAAGGCCTTCTCGAGGACGGTCCAGGCTTCCTCGCGGCGCGCCTTGTCGCGCGACAGGACGGCCTCGCCTTCCTTGTTCTCCATGCGATCGACGAAGATGTCGATCAGGTCACCTTCCTTGATTTCCGGCGCGCCCGTCCCGTTGGCGAACTCGCGCAGAGCGACACGGCCTTCGGACTTGAGGCCGACATCGATGGTGACGAAGTCGTTGGCAATGCGAATGACGCGGCCCTTGACGACCTGCCCTTCGAAGCTCGTCGAACCGCCGAGCGATTCGTCGAGAAGTGCCGCGAACTCGTCGCTGGACGTGTCGTTCGCGGGTTTACGGAGGGCGCTGCCCTTTGCCATGTAGTACTCTCCTTCATCGATCCCGGGCGGCACAGCGCCCGTCGGCCAACCGGTTAAGTCCGGCGGATCCACTGCCTTTGAAACACCGACGCCCAGACGACACGCCCGTTCGCAATCGCCGCTTGTTGTCTTCGATCCGCCGGCGGCGATTTACGGCCCGGAGGATCGAAAGCCCTTGCGCTCGATGAACGCCAACGCGGCAGCAAACGCTGCGTCGGCATCCATGTCGCTGGTATCGAGAAGGAAAGCATCGGGCGCGGCTTTAAGAGGTGCAGCCGCCCGTTCGCTGTCGCGACGGTCCCGCTCCGCCATCTCGGCAAGAACGCGCGGTTTTATAGTGTCGGCCCCCCGTTCGCGCAACTCCTGGTACCGGCGCTCGGCGCGGGCTTCGGGACTGGCCGTCACGAACAGCTTCACCGGCGCGTCGGGGCAGATGACCGTACCGACATCGCGCCCGTCCAGGACCGCACCCGATGGCTGATATGCGAATTTCCTCTGGAAATTCAAAAGGTTATCCCGCACCTTCGGGATCGCGGCGACCTTTGAGGCCTGTTGGCCAGCGCTGTCCGTCCGCAGCTCCGGATCGGCCAGATCGGAGGCCTGCAGCTCTGCCGCGATTTCGGCCGGTGCCTGGCCGGTCCGATGGGATTTCACGCCGACCACCCGGTAAAGCAGGCCGGTATCGAGATGGGGGAGGCCGAAATGGGCCGCCAGCCGCCGCGCGAGGGTACCCTTGCCTGCGGCCGATGGCCCGTCGATGGCGATGATCAGCCGGCCGTTCACGCCCGCGCCCTCACGCGGGCTCGATCTTGGCGCCGAGCCCGTTCATGAGGTCCGCGAAGCCGGGAAAGCTGGTGTCGATCGGCGAGCCGTCATCGACGGCCACGGGCTCGCGCGTGGCGAGCCCCAGCACGAGGAATGACATGGCGATGCGATGGTCGAGGTGCGTCTTGACCAGGCCACCGCCGTCCGGAGGCGCGCCCGTGCCATGCACGGCGAGGCTATCGGCCCCCATTTCGTGGCGGATTCCATTCGCCGCCAGGCCCGCCGCGACACTCGAAAGCCGGTCGCTTTCCTTGGCGCGCAATTCGGCCAGTCCCAGCATGTGCGTCGTGCCGACGGCGCAGGAAGCGGCCACAGCCAGGATGGGATATTCATCGATCATCGTCGGCGCCCGCTCGGCCGGCACCTCGATGCCTTTCAGTCCTCCGCCCTTCACACGCAAATCGGCCACCGGCTCGCCGCCGACCTCGCGCGGATTCTCGAAGGCGATATCGGCGCCCATCTCGCGCAGGCACTCGTAGAGCCCGGCCCGCAGGGGATTCACCCCGACATTCTCGACCGTCACGTCACTGCCCGGCCGGATCGCCGCCGCAACCACGGCAAAGGCCGCCGATGATGGATCGCCCGGCACCACGATGTCGCGGCCCTTGAGCTCGGGCCAGCCGACAACCGTGATGCGCTTGCCGCCGCCTTCGGCCGGGCTCACCCGAACCTCGGCGCCGAAATGGCGCAACATCCGTTCGGTGTGATCGCGCGTCGCCTCGGGTTCGATCACCGTGGTCTCGCCGGCGGTATTGAGACCGGCCAGCAGGATGGCGCTTTTCACCTGCGCCGAGGCGACGGGCAGGCGGTATTCGATCGGCACCATTTCGTCTGTGCCGATCACGGCCAGCGGCATGCGGCCGCCGTCGCGCCCCTCGAAGCGCGCCCCCATGCGCGACAGCGGCTCGATGACCCTCTGCATCGGCCGCGATCGCAGCGATGCGTCGCCGGTCATGAAGCTGGTGAAGGGATGGCTGGCGAGAATGCCCGACAGCAGCCGCGCCGCGGTGCCGGAGTTTCCGAGATCGAGCACATCCCCCGGCTCGCGGCCGCCGCCCACGCCAAAGCCCCGGATTCGCCAGAGCCCCGTGCCCAGATGTTCGACCTCGGCGCCGAGCGCCCGCAGGGCGGCAGCCGTCGCCAGGACGTCCTCGCCCTCCAGGAGGCCGCTGATATTGGTCTCGCCAAGTGCCAGGGCCCCGAACATCAGGGCGCGGTGCGAAACCGACTTGTCGCCGGGCGCGCGGACCCGGCCGCTCAATCGGGCGGCGGGACGGGCGATCAGCTTGGCCATTTTGGCTGTCCCGGACAGGGCACTCTCCATAAAGGATGACGCAAATGCAGTGCGGCGCCCTCCTAGCATGCCGGAATTTGGTTTTGACAGGGTGAAAGACGCATGACATACGCGCTCCCTCGCGGCCGATTCGGCCGAATTCAGCGGAATTCCGGGAGATTCAGCGTGGTCAAGGCGACCTGGGGTACCAAGCGCACCTGCCAGAGCTGTGCAGCGCGCTTCTACGATCTGAACAAGAGCCCGATCAAATGCCCCAAGTGCGGGCGTGAGCACGATCGCGAGGACTTCGTGAAGGTGCGTCGTGGCCGCGGCGCGGCGGCGGCGGCGGCTGCCACGGCAGCGGCAGCGACTGCCGCAGCGGCACTGATCAAGGCAGCGGCCAAGAAGAAGGCCGATGACGCGGCACTGGCCGGCGACGAATTGCCCGACGTCGAGGGCGACGACGCGCTCGAGGCGGACGATCTCGCCGACGAGACGGATGACATCGAGGTCGAAGTAGAAGTCGAGGACGACAAGGGCGAAGGCGACCGCTAGGGCTATTGCCAGTCCCCTGTTGCCAGTTGAGGGGGCAGGAATTATACCTCGCGCCGCGACCCAGGATTTCGGGGCCATAGCTCAGCTGGGAGAGCGCTACGATGGCATTGTAGAGGTCAACGGTTCGATCCCGTTTGGCTCCACCAACTAGATCAAGGGCCCATCCGGCAACGGTTGGGCCCTTCGATTTTCTGGGCTGCATCGACATCGACCGCAGGGCTGTCGTGGCCTTGAGGTCCTTGGCATAGTCTTGGGAAGGCGCCGTGGCCGTAAATTCAGAGCAATCGCAAATGGCCGGATCCAAGAAATTCGCAATAGTCGCCATGGCCGCGGCGGCGCTGGCCATCCTGATCCTGTTCTTGTCGGATCTGGCCGCCCATCGCCAATCCGACAGAGGTCGGGACGGCATCATCGCGACCGGCCCCCTCATCTCACGCGGCTATACCGAGGCACCGGCCGGAACCGTGGTGGTCGCGGGCAATGCAGAGGCCGGCGGCAGCGTACTGTTGGAACTGCGCATCACCGACGGTCAGAAGGTCAAAAAGGGCGACATCATCGCCGTGCTGTCCAACTATCCGACGGCCGAGGTGCTGGTCCACGAGGCCGAGGCCGGACTGGTCAAGACCAAGCAGCAGCGCGAAGCGATGGTCTCGGGCTATCGCGCTTCCCAAATAGAAATGCAGGAAATCGGAGTCCGGACAGCGGAGGAAGAAACCAAACTCAAGACGATGCAGTTGCAACGCACCGACGGACCGCCCGACCAGAAGCAGCTCGAGGTCAACATTTCGCAGCAGAAGCTCGAGCAGCAGAAAGCAAAACTCCGGGTCATGAAGGAAACGCTGACGACCGATCTCGCGCAAATCGAGAACGGGATCACCATCGCGCAGACCAAACTCGACAATGCGCTGGTGACCCGGGAGGACGCGTTGGTGCGCTCGCCGCTCAACGGCATTGTCGTGCAAATCTACACCCGCCAGGGCGAGCGCGTTTCAAGCAACGGAATCGCCAAGATCGTCGACCTGAGCCAGATGCGTGTCATCACCGACATCGACGATCTGCATTTCAGCCGCGTGGCGCTCGGCGGTAAGGTCGAGGTCACATTCCGCGGCAACTCCCGAATCTACACCGGCAAGATATCGCGCATCATGCCCGTCGTTCGGCGTCTGAAGCGCAGCCAGGCCGATTTTGCCGAAGGCAACGTCAACCTGGTCGAGATCGAGATCGAACTCGACGAGACGACCGGCATTCCCCAGGTGCTGACCCGGGAGGCACGCGTCACGTTCCTATGATCCAGCCCGGCGGCCAGACATGCTGGCGATTTCGCCGGGAGCCCTGTAGAGATCGATGACATGAAAGCGGTTGCGTGGACTATCTGAAAGAACTGGCCGTGCGGGCCAATTTGAGCGCCACCTGGGAAGCCTGGTCGCCCACCTATCGGGTTCTGGCGATCGCGGCAGGTTTGGCCCTCGCCTACTGGGCGCTGCGTTTCGCGGTTCCCGCCGTCCTGCGGATCCTGTGGCCGGTGCTGTTCGTGGTTTTCGCACTGGCTGCTGTCTGGGCCATTTTCCCGGAAGCAACCTGCTCGGTCGAATTGATCTCCAAACTGCCGGTGATCTGCGCCCGCTAAGCAACTCGCCCCACCCGAGTGTCACATCCCAGAGTGTCACACCAAGTTGAGACAAATGTTGTGACACAGGTTGAGCGCCCACCTGTCACATCGGCGAGAATCTGACCCCGCGGCCCCGCCTCGGGCGGCCGCAGATGACCGTCTAAACTCAGCCTCGGACGCGTTTTTCGCGCCTCGGTCCATCCCACTGCCGGACGGATCGTCGGCGGGGACAGCCTTTGCTTGCTACTCACGGCTCATTATCCGGGTACCGACTACCCGGTAATTGCCGCGGGACCTCCCCTGGTCCTCCAGGGAACTATACCCGGCGGGCGCGCCGGGCGGGGCATGGCCAAAGGTTCAAGCGCCGACCCGGGAAATCCCGGACAGGCCTCGTGCGATGGTATCAAAAATATAGCACAGAACCTGCTGAACCTGTCAAATTATATTTGAACTTTCTCAAGTGCTGGCAATGCCTGCAGATTCCGGCGTCTTCCCCCCGGAAGCTTTCGATGCGAACGTGGCTTGAAATGATCCCTCCCACAGCTCGAATGACGGCCGTGCGCGGTCCGGCGCTGACCTTCACCGGCGATCCCTTCCGCGACGGTCTCGAGGCCACGATGGTCCACGAACCCGACGCCATCGTGGCCATGGCCGACGGCCACATCGTCCACTTCGGACCGGCGAGCCTCATCGCACCGCTGCTGCCGGCGGGTACCGAGGTCCTCGACTACGGCAAAGACGCACTCATCTCGGCAGGCTTCGTCGACACCCACGTCCACTATCCGCAGACGCCGATGATCGCCAGCCATGGCGCGCAGCTTCTGGACTGGCTGAACAAGTACACGTTCCCGACCGAACTCAGGTTCGCCGACAAGGCATACGCGCGCGAGATCGCCAGGCTGTTCCTGCGCGAGAACCTGCGCAACGGGATCACGACGAGCTGCGTCTACTGCACGGTCCATCCGCAATCGGTCGATGCCCTGTTCGAGGAAGCCGAGGAAATCGGCCTGCGCCTGGCCGCGGGCAAGGTGTTGATGGACCGCAACGCGCCGGCGGCGCTGCTCGACACGGCCCAGTCGGGATACGACGAATCGCTGGCGCTGATCCGGAAATGGCACGGCCGCGGCAGGCTGCTCTACGCCATCACGCCGCGATTCGCCGGCACCAGCACGCCCGGGCAACTCGCCGCCGCAGGGGCGTTGTGGCGGGAAAACCGCGACTGCCTGATGCAGACCCATATCGCCGAGTCGCGGGACGAGGTCGCCTGGATCAAGGAATTGTTCCCCGATCGACGGAACTATCTCGATGTCTACGACCACCATGGCCTGTGCGGCGAGCGTGCCGTCTTCGGGCACGGCATCTGGCTGGACGAACCCGAGATGCATCACCTGCACGCGAGCGGCGCCGCGATCGCCCATTGCCCGACGTCAAATTTCTTTCTCGGCAGCGGCGCCTTCGACCTGGCACGCGCCGTCCGGAAAGAGCGACCGGTGCGAGTGGGATTGGGAACCGACATCGGCGGCGGCACGTCCTTCTCGATCATGGCGACGCTCGACGCCGCCTATAAGGCGAGCCAACTCAACGGCCAGTCCCTGTCGGCCGGGCACGCCTACTATCTCGCCACCCGGGGCTCTGCCCGGGCGATGTATCTCGATGACAAGGTCGGCAGTATCGCCGCCGGCATGGAAGCCGATCTCGTGGTGCTCGACCTGCGGTCGACGCCGCTGATCGACTTTCGCATGAACGAGGCCCGGACCTTTGCCGAACAGCTCTTCGTCCAGATGACCCTGGGAGACGACCGGGCGGTCCAGGCCACATACGTGGCCGGACGACGGGCCTATGCCCGCAAATCAGGCACCAGCCCCTCTCCATAGTGTGAAATTTGGATGGCACACCATAAATATGGTGGCCGGCCTCCTTCGTTCGGGGTACGATTTCCACGGTAGCTGAAGGAGGTTGCTTATCCGTCCAAGGACTTTGCGCCCCGACGGAGTTTGGATCACTGGCGGATCACCCGCCGAGTGCCCTCTCAACCGCACCTTCCGTACTGCCCATCGTCGACGCCTCCGCTTGCGGGGGCGTTTTTTATTGTCGGCGATCGGCTCCGTTCCTCTGTCCCAGCCTCCGGAGTATGCAAATGGCAAAACGCGCCACACGCCGCGCCAAGCTGCACGCCATCGACGGCGCCCGTGTCCACAATCTCGTCTTCGACAAGTCTCCGGCCAATGACAGGGATCAGAGCTACCTCCGAAAAGTTCGACCGCGCAGCGACAACCAACGCATATTGATGGAGGCCATAGAGGCCAAACCGCTCACCGTCGCTCTCGGCCCGGCCGGTACCGGCAAGACCTATCTGGCGATCTGCGCCGCCGTCGAGGCGCTGGATTCCGGCTCGGTGACACGCATCGTGCTGTCGCGGCCCGCTGTCGAAGCCGGGGAAAATCTCGGCTTCCTGCCGGGCGACATGCGCGAAAAGCTCGATCCCTACCTGCGACCGCTGTGGGATGCGCTGAACGACCGGCTGGGCGCCAAGCGGCTGCGCCAGCATCTCGACGATGGCACGATCGAAATTGCCCCGGTGGCATTCATGCGCGGTCGCACGCTCAACAACAGCTTCGTGCTGATCGACGAAGCGCAGAACTGCACCTATGGCCAGCTCAAGATGCTGCTGACGCGGCTGGGTTGGCACTCGACCATGGTCATGACCGGAGACCCCGACCAGACCGACCTGCTGCCGGAACTCTCGGGCCTGGCATCGATCGGAAGGAAACTGGACGGTCTCGACGATGTGGCGGTGGTGCATCTCACCGACCAGGACGTCGTTCGCCACCCTCTCGTCGGGCGCATGCTGTCAGTGCTCTGACGCGACCGAATTTATCCACAGATCGAAGCGCGGCGGACGATTGGACTGAATCGGGAACGTCCGCCGCGGCCAGCAGAATATGCAGGTAGATATTTATCTAAATAACGTAAATAATTCAGATAGTTAGGCCTCACCCAGAGGCTGGGTGCCACCGTGTCAGCATTGAGTCAATACAGTGACGTTGACGTAACGTCGGACTGACGTTGGGTTTCTGCACAGACTTCCCCACACGCCCATATCGTCTTGTCGCCGAGCATCCGTCGACCCATTGTGCGCGCCCATCCGGACCACCCTCCGGCCTCAAGCGATCACGCCCCGTGAGCACCGAAACCGAGACCGAAACCGACCTGAAACAGAGCGATGGATCGCTTGCCGATGGCATGCGGATCATCGCCGAGTTCGTGCGTACGCTGCCGCGCAAGCCGGGCGTCTATCGCATGATCGCGGCCGACGGCGAGGTCCTCTACGTCGGCAAGGCGAAGTCGCTGCGCAGCAGGGTCGCGGCCTACACCCAGCCGACCCGGCTGGTGACGCGCCTGATGCGGATGGTGTCGGCGACCACCAACATGGAATTCTCGGTCACCGACAGCGAAGCCGAAGCGCTGCTGCTCGAGAACAACCTGATCAAGCGCTTCCGGCCGCGCTTCAACGTGCTGCTGCGCGACGACAAGTCGTTCCCCTACATCGTCATCCGCCGCGACACCGAATGGCCGCAACTCGCCAAGCACCGCGGCACGCGCGAGGCCGGCAACGAATATTTCGGCCCCTTCGCCTCGGCCACTTCGGTCAACCGGACGCTTTACGCCCTGCAGCGCGCCTTCCCGTTGCGCTCCTGCTCCGACGGCGTGTTCTCGACCCGCACGCGGCCCTGCCTGCAGTACCAGATCAAGCGCTGCACGGCGCCGTGCGTAGGTCGCATCGACAAACCCGAGTATGCCGCAATCGTCGACGAGGTCCGCGGCTTCCTGGGTGGGCGCAACCGCGAGATCCAGCAGGCGTTGTCGCAGCGCATGGAGCAGGCCTCGGCCAGTCTCGAATTCGAAGGCGCCGCGGTGCTGCGCGATCGCATCCGCGCGCTGACGCAGATCCAGTCGCATCAATCGATCAGCCTGCCGTCGATCGAGGAAGCCGACATCTTTGCCGCCCACGCTGACGGCGGCCAAGTGTGTGTCCAGGTGTTCTTCCTGCGCGCCGGCCAGAACCTCGGCAACCGCGCCTATTTCCCGAGCCACGCGCGCGAACTCGACGAGCCCGCCGTGCTGTCGGCCTTCATCGGCCAGTTCTATGAGGCGCGCCCGGCGCCCAAGCTGATCCTGACGAGCCATGATGTCGTCGAGCGCGAGTTGCTGGAAAGCGCGCTCGCCATCAGCGCCGGACACAAGGTCGAGATCCGGCACCCGAAGCGCGGCGACCAGAAGGATGCGCTCGATCAGGCGGTTTCGAACGCCCGCGAGGCGCTGGCACGGCGGTTGGCCGAGCGCGGCACGCAACGCACGCTGCTAGAAGGCGTGGCGCGCGTCTTCGGACTGGATGCACCGCCCGAGCGGATCGAGGTCTATGACAACAGCCATATCCAGGGCGCCGCGCCGATCGGCGCCATGATCGTCGCCGGGCCCGAGGGCTTCATGAAGAACGCCTACCGCAAGTTCAACATCAAGACCGAGGGCGCGGCGGGTGACGATTTCGCCATGATGCGCGAGGTCATGAGCCGCCGCTTCGGGCGCGCGCTGAAGGAAAACCCCGAGCGCGACGAAGAGCATTGGCCCGATCTCGTCCTGATCGACGGCGGCCAGGGCCAGCTCGAGGCCGCGCGCCAGGTGGCGATCGAGCTCGGCCTGGAAGACATCGCCATGGTCGGCATCGCCAAGGGCCCCGACCGCAATGCGGGACGCGAGCGGTTCTTCACGCCCGGACGGCCGCCCTTCTCGCTCGAGCCGCGCGATCCCGTGCTCTATTTCCTCCAGCGCCTGCGCGACGAGGCGCATCGCTTCGCGATCGGCACTCACCGCACGCGCCGTGCAGCCGACCTTACGCGCTCGGCGCTCGACGAGGTGCCGGGCATCGGCGCCGGGCGCAAACGCGCCCTGCTCAACCACTTCGGCAGCGCCCGTGCCGTGGCCGTGGCCACGCTCGAGGACATCAAATCGGTGCCGGGCATCTCCGGCACGACCGCCCAGAAAATCCATGACCACTTCAGGGGCGGTCGCTAAGGTCGCCAGACATGCTGTTCAATCTTCCCAACATGCTGACCTTGTCGCGGATCGTGGCGATTCCGCTGGTCGTCGCGTGTTTCTGGCTCGATCGCGGCTGGGCGCAGTGGCTGTCGATGATCCTGTTCGTGATCGCGGCGGTGACCGACTGGTTCGACGGTTACTTCGCGCGCCGCTACCATCAGATCTCCCGCTTCGGCCGCTTCCTGGATCCGATCGCCGACAAGCTGCTGGTCGCCGCCGCGCTGGTGATGCTGGTCGACAACCACACGCTGCGCGGCGTCAACGTCCTGGCGGCAATGATCATCCTGGCACGCGAGATCCTGGTCTCCGGCCTGCGCGAGTTCCTGGCCGAGCTCAGGGTCGGCCTGCCGGTGAGCGCGCTCGCCAAGTGGAAGACCGCCGTGCAGATGGTGGCCATTGCCGCCCTGCTGGTGGGCGACGCGGCCTCGCCTTACGTCACGCAGGCAGGCATCGTGCTGATCTGGATCGCCGCGGCGCTCACCCTGATCACCGGTTACGACTACCTGCGGACCGGCCTCAAGCACATGGCCGAGGATTCTCCGCCGCCGGGTGGCCAGAAATGAAAGTGCGCTATTTCGCCTGGATGAAGCGCACCGTCGGCGTGGCGGAGGAAGAGATCGTTCTGCCCGCCGATGTCCGCACGGTGGGTGAACTGGTGGAATGGCTGCGCACCCGCAGCAGTGGCCACGCCGAAGCACTGGCCGCAGGCGCCGCCTTCGGTGCGGCGGTCGACCAGCGCACCGCGACGTTCGATGTTCGCCTCGCCGGCGCCAGCGAAGTCGCGTTCTTTCCTCCGTTCACCGGCGGCTAGCGCCCGATGGCATTGCAATGACCGTACGCGTCCAGGAAGCCGACTTCGACGTCGGCGCCGAACTCGAGCGCCTGACCAACGGCAACCGGCGGATCGGCGGGCTGGTGGTGTTCGTCGGTCTGGTGCGCGAGATGCATTTGCGCGACGGCCTGCATCGCGAGCGCATCGAGGCGCTCACGCTCGAGCACTACCCGGGCATGACCGAGAAGGCGCTCGAGGACATCGAAACCGAGGCCCGGCGGCGCTGGACGCTGGAGGCGACGCTGATCGTGCATCGCCACGGCCGCCTCGAAGCCGGCGACCGCATCGTTCTCGTGGCGGTCGGGTCGCCGCATCGCGATGCTGCTTTCGAGGCCTGCGAATTCCTGGTCGATTGGCTGAAAACCAAGGCGCCGTTCTGGAAACTCGAAGAGACACCGGTCGGCGAAAAGTGGGTCGAAGCCCACGAGGGCGACGACGCCGCCGCCGCACGCTGGGCGAAGAAGTGAGCTAGGGCTTAGCGACATTAGGTTCGTCCGTCGTCCCGACCGAAGCGCGTAGCGCGTAGCGGAGGGACCTCCTCTCCACGATAAGCTGCCACCGCTAGAGAGAAGGCCCCTCGGCTCAGCGCGGAGGTTACTCCGCGCGACTCGGGGCGACGGGTGTCCGTCTATTCAGCCACCTTCAAGGCTTCCAGCACGCCGTGCACGGCCGCGACCACGTTCGCGCCCTCGCCGATCGCGGCACCGACGCGCTTCACCGAGCAATAGCGGACGTCGCCGACCGCAAACACGCCCTGCACGTTGGTCTCATAGGCCTTCGGTGGGCGATCGGGACAGGGCGCCTCGACGTCGGTCCCGGTGCGGACAAAGCCCGTCCTGTCGACGTCGATCCCGCAATCTTTTAGCCACTCGGTCGCGGGTGCCGCGCCAAGAAACAGGAACACGTGCCGGATCGGCCGCACGGCATCCTCGCCGCTCTTCCTATTCCGCCAGCGCACCCTCTGGAGTCCGGTCTGTTCCGAACCGATCAGTTCGACGATCTCCGTCCCGGCCAGCACCTCGATGTTCGGCGCCGCGTCGATACGGTCGATCAGGTAGCGCGACATGGTCTCGGCGAGACCTTTGCCACGCACCAGGATCCACACTTTCGCGGCATGCGCGGCCAGGAACACCGCCGCCTGTCCCGCCGAGTTGCCGCCGCCTACGATGATCACCTCGGCATTGGCGCAAAGCTTCGCCTCGATGGGCGAGACCCAGTACCAGATCCCGCGATTCTGGAACTGCTCGAGATTGGGCAGGGCCAGCTTGCGATAGCGCGCGCCCGAGGCGATCACGACCGTCCTTGCCTGCACACGCCAGCCGTCTTCCATCTCGAGCGCCATCGGCCGTTCTAGGCCACCGCTGCAGTCGAGGCGCGCCACGGACAGGGGAAGGACGAACTGCGCCCCGAACTTCTGCGCCTGCACGAAGGCACGGGCGGTCAATGCCTGCCCCGTAATCCCGGTCGGGAAACCCAGGTAGTTCTCGATCCGGTTGCTGGCGCCCGCCTGGCCGCCGAAGGCGCGCGTGTCGACCACCAGCACCTGCAGTCCCTCCGACGCGGCGTAGACCGCGGTCGACAGGCCGGCCGGGCCGGCGCCGACGATCGCGATGTCGTAGACGCGCGGCTCGGCACTTTGGCGGAGCAGGCCGATGCAAAGCGCCAGCTCCTCCTCCGACGGATTGCGCAGGACCGTGCCGTCCGGACAGACCGCCAGCGGAAAGTCGTCAGGATCGGGCGACAGGCGCGCGATCATCTGCGCAGCGTCCGGATCACGTTCGGGATCGAGGACGGCGTGGGGCTGACCGTTGCGTGTCAGGAAGCTCTGCAGGCGGATCATGTCGGGCAAGGTCAGATCGCCCACCAGAATGGGGCCGGCGGCGTTGGCCTCGATCAGATAGACGCGGCGCAGGATCAGCGACCGCATGATGCGCTCGCCCAGCTCGGCCTCGGCCACCATCAAGGCGCGCAACCCGTCGGGCGGGATGATCAGGGTTTCGGCGTCGCGCACCGCCCGGACATCGACCATCGCCGGCTGGCCCGAGAGTTCGGCGAGCTCCGCCGCAAATTCACCCCGTCCCATTTCGACAATGGGCGAGATATGGCCAAGCCCATCGTGGCGCAAGATCGCGATCCTGCCGGAGAGGACCACGCACATGCCGGGGCTGGACTCGCCGACCCTGGCGAGAAATTCGCCCTCCCGGTAGCGCCGCCGTTCGCCGAAATGATGGATGCGCCCCAGCTCGGTATCCGTGAGCACAGGATAGATCTGTGGGCGACGCGACTCCGCCGTCGTCATCGACACACTGGATTCTGACATGGATCGTGGCCGCCCTAGCTGTCCTTGTAGTTTTCGACCACGCTGGCCAATCGCGTCTCGGCCTGGTCGGGATCGCGGCCAAACTCGCGCAAGGCGCGGCGTTGGCGCAGCAGATCCCAGCACCGGTCGAGTTCGACGTTGATCTGGACCAATCTGTTGCGGTCGGTGGCCGACAGGTCGTCATGGCCGTCATGGAGCTTCTTCTCCTCGGCGACGAGGCGCTCGATGTGGCCGAGAACGTTCTGGTCTGTCGTGTGCTCAGTCATGGAGACCCCCTTAGGATCATGCCAAGGGTCCACCCTGGACCCGCTAGCCCAACGCCACCAGTGCAAGATTCGTGACACCACGGTCGCGCAGCTTGTCGGCCGCCATCAAGGCTCGTTGGCCGCTGCGGCAAGCCAGCACGACCCTTCCGGGCGGTGCTTCCAGTTGCTCGATTGTGTCGACCTGCAGACGCAGGGCACCGGGGAACGGCGACACCGGCGCCTCGTCCAGGCCACGCAGATCGACCACGAGATCGTCCGCCGTCACCGCCTCGAGCGCGATGAAGGGCACGAAAGCATCGGGCTCGGGGCTGCCCGCAAAACCGAAACCACCGAACGCCAAACGCTTCGCGTCGAAGGTGACCACGCGGCCGAGCACGCCGGGCTCGAGAGCCAGAAGAAGATGCAGCGCGAGGTGGGCTTGTAGTCCGCCCAGCACGGCCACGGCCGTGCCGAGGACGCCGACCGTGGCGCAGGTGCCGCCGTCGACCGACACTTCGGGGAAAACGGCGCGATAGCTCGGCCCGCCGCCACAGAAGGCGCCGGCATAGCCCGTCATGCCGATCACCGAGGCGCTGACCAGCGGCTTGGCCGCGGCCTGGCAGGCGTCGCTCAGGATGTAGGTGACGGCAAAGCTGTCGGCGGCATCGACCACGACGTCGGCCGCCGCGACCAGGCGCGCGGCGTTCTGCGGCGTCAGGCGTTCCGCCACCGTGTCGAGGCGAACCTCCGGATTAAAGCCCTGCAATGCGTCGCGCGCCGCTTCGACCTTCGGCCGGCCGATGTCGGACATGCGGTAGAGCGGTTGGCGATGAAGGTTGGTCTCCTCGACCGTGTCGTGGTCGACGACCGTGATCCGCCCGACGCCGGCGCCCACAAGATACTGCAACACCGGACAGCCGAGACCGCCCGCGCCGACCACGAGCACCGAGGCCGCAGCGAGCTTCGCCTGGCCTGCGGGCCCGACCTCGCCCAGGATTGCCTGGCGCGCGTAACGGCTCATGGCTTTCTCGTCGCGGAGATCCAGTTTTTCGCCTGTCCGATCGGGTCGGCGTGATTGACGATGTCGCCCACGACCGAGGCGATGTCGGCCCCGGACTTCAGGCACAGCAGCGCGCGCTCGAGCGTCAGCCCGCCGATGGCGACCAGTGGCCGGTCGCCTATCAGCTTCTTCCATTCGCCGAGGCGCTCCGGTCCCTGCGGCGCCCACGGCATCTGCTTGAGCAGTGTGGGATAGACCGGACCGAGCGCCACATAGTCGGGATCGATCGCGAGGCCCTTCTCGAGTTCGGCATGATCGTGCGTGCTGACGCCGATGCGGATGCCGGCGCGGCGCAGCGCCTTCACGTCGGCATCGACCAGATCCTCCTGGCCGAGGTGGACGTAATCGCAGCCCTCGTCGATCGCCGCCTGCCAGTAGTCATTGACGATGAGCTGCGCGCCATGCGCTACGCAGACTCCCTTGGCCTCGCGCACCTGCCGACGAATTTCGGCATCGGGCTGCTCCTTGATACGGAGCTGGATCAGCTTCGTGCCGACAGGCACCAGTTTCGCCACCCACCCGGCATCGGGCACGACGGGATAGAACGGATCGAGCATCTCTAGTCCCCGAGTGCGGCTTTGCCGATCACCGGCGTGGAAGGGGCCGCCATATCGCGCGGCTCCAGAGGCTGGGCCAGATAGGCCGTGCGGCCGGCCTCGACGGCAAGCGCAAAGGCCCGCGCCATGGCGACGGGATCGCCCGCCTCGGCGACCGCGGTATTCAACAGCACCGCGTCGTAGCCCAGTTCCATGGCCGCCGCTGCGTGCGACGGCACGCCGAGGCCGGCATCGACCACCAGCGGGATGTCTGGGAAGTGGGCCCGGAGCGATTTCAGGCCGTAGACGTTGTTGAGACCGCGCGCCGAGCCGATCGGCGCCCCCCACGGCATCAGAACGCGGCAACCCGCCTCGACCAGGCGGTCGGCGACCACGAGATCCTCGGTCGTGTAGGGAAAGACCTCGAAGCCGTCCTCGGAGAGAATGCGCGCCGCCTCGACCAGGCCAAACACATCGGGCTGCAAGGTGTCGGACTCGCCGATGACTTCCAGCTTGATCCAGGTCGTGTCGAACAGTTCGCGCGCCATGTGCGCGGTCGTCACCGCTTCCTTGACTGAATGACAGCCCGCCGTGTTGGGCAGCACGCGCACGCCGAGCGCCCGCACCAGCGACCAGAAAGTCTGGCCGGCGCGCTCGCTGCCGCTCTCGCGCCGCAGCGACACCGTCACGACCTCGGCCTTCGACGCCTTGATCGCCTCGCCGAGCACCGCCGGCGAGGGATAGCGCGACGTGCCGAGCAGCAGGCGCGAGCCGAGCTCTACGCCGTAGAACGACATTTCTCAGCCTCCCTGCCCATCTCTATCCGCCCTGCATGGGGGCGACGACTTCGATGCGATCGCCATCGGCCAGCTTGGTACCGGGACGCGCGGTCGCCGCCACAAAGCGGCCGTTGACGGCGGTCGCGATCTTGCGGCCCCCGAAGCCCATGGCGTCGAGCGCCACGGCCAGGGTGCCGGCGTCGACCTCGCGCACCTCATCGTTGACGAATATCCGCATCGGCCATCTCCAGCGTGTCGGTCGACTCAAGAATAATACCGGCGACCTCGCGGGCAAGCGCGGGCGCCAGCAGGAAGCCGTGGCGGTAGAGACCATTGGCCCGCACGATTCGGCCATGGCGCTCGACCCTGGGCAGATTGTCGGGGAAGGTCGGGCGCAGATCGGCGCCGAGCTCGACGATCTCGGCCTCGCCAAAGGACGGATGCAACGCGTAGGCCGCATTCAGCAGTTCGACCGTGGAGCGCAAGGTCACCGGGCCACGCTGCTCGCTCTCGACCATGGTGGCGCCGATCATGAAGCGGCCGTCGCCGCGCGGCACGATGTAGAGCGGGATCCGCGGATGCAGCATGCGGATCGGCCGCGTGAGAGACACATCGCGGCTGCGCACCACCACCATCTCGCCGCGCACGCCGCGCAGGTCGGGCAAGGCGTCGCGCGCGGCGAAGCCGCGGCAGTCGACGACCAGGTCGCCGGGTGCTTCATCAGGCGACATCTCGACGCCGTAGCGGATTTCGACTCCCTGGTCTGCGAGCCGCTCGACAAGCGCCGCCAGTGCCAGGCGCGGCTCGAGATGCGCCTCGTCTGGAAAGAACAGTGCGCGGCGGAAGCGGCCGGCGAGATCGGGCTCGAGGGCCGCGATGCGATCGGCATCGGCCCATTCGTAGCGCTCGGTGCGCTGGGCGAACCGCGTGAGGTCGGCGGCATCGCGCGGCTGGGCCACGACGAGGCTGCCCTTGCGGACGGTGCCGGGAAAATGACGCGCCCACCAATCGATGGACGGCGCGCCGCGTTCGGCGACCACGGCCTCCGTCGTGGCGCGCTCGCACCACGGTGCCAGCATGCCTCCCGCCTGCCAGGAGCAGCATCCGTCACCCAGGGCCTGGCCGCGCTCGACCACGTCGACGCTTGCCCCGCGCAGGCTCAATTCCAGCGCGCAGCAAAGGCCTGCGACGCCAGCGCCAATCACGGTGACAGATTGTCGTTTCACTCGACGAACTCCCGTTCCTTCGCCGGCATGATCCGGAGCAGGTTCAAAGGGTTCAGCCGGCCGGCTGTCTCAGCCCGGTCCCCTTGCGGACACCGGACACCCCTCGGACATCATCGAGAAAAGGGGATTGAAACCCCTTATGTCAAGCGGCCAGCGATCGGGCCGGGCCGGCCAGGTGCGTCGACTCGCCGAAACCCTCCGAATCGGGCTCGCGCACGAGCTTCTGGAAATCGGCCATCAGGGTGCGGGCGACTGGCCCTGCCTGGTAGTTGTGCCCGTCGATCGAGCCCACAGGGACGATCTCGGCAGCCGTGCCGCTCAGGAATACCTCGCTGGCGCGGCCGAGCTCTTCGGGCATCACGGCGCGCTCCTCGACCCGCCAGCCGCGCTTGGCAGCCATGCCCATCACGGCGCGCCGCGTGATGCCGTCGAGGAAGTTCTCCGGCGTTGGCGTCACCAGAGTGCCGTCGATCACCAGGAAGACATTGGCGCCGGT
Source organism: Alphaproteobacteria bacterium (assembly GCA_947474005.1). Classification (GTDB taxonomy): domain Bacteria; phylum Pseudomonadota; class Alphaproteobacteria; order Reyranellales; family Reyranellaceae; genus Reyranella. Next base: position 19,849 of record CANJHI010000014.1, read on the forward strand.
CGATTCGGCCAGGCGGCCCCGCCAGTCGAGCATCAGCGCGTCGTCGAAGCCGGCTTTCAGGGCGCGGTCCTTCTCGATGCCGCAGATGACGTAGAGGCCCGCGACCTTGGCATGACCGGGCGCCGTTTCCGGCGACGGGCGGCGGTACTTGGCCATGGTGACGTTGATGCCGCTGTCGCGCGCCTGGACGGACAGCTTCCCCTCCAGATCCCAGGGCGCGATGGCGACGTGCACCGACGCGCCGATTCCCGACACGCCCATCACTTCCGAACCGCGCCAGGCGATCGGGCGGATGTAGCCCTGGCGCAGATTGTTCGCCTTCACGACGGCGCGCGTCGCCTCCTCGATCTGCTCGCGCGTCCACGGCAGCTCGTAGTCGAGCAGGCGGGCGGAGTTGATGAGGCGGGCGCTGTGCGCGGAGAGCCGGAAGACGCGGCCGTCATAGATGCGCTCGCCCTCGAAGACGGCGGAGCCGTAATGCAGCGCATGCGTCAGGACATGCATGCGGACTTCGCGCCACGGCGCCAGCTTGCCGTCGACCCAGATGAAGCCGTCGCGATCATCCATTGTTACGGACATTGCGATATCCCCCTGTCAAAGATTCTGAATGGACCTTTTCAATGCCTGAAACAGCAATCTTCAAGATATATATGTCAGTATTACTGACCTTGTCAATAAAGCTGACTCAAAGTTGCGAACGCACGCTGTCGCCCGGCAATTTTCGGCCGGTCGCTCCCGTCAGGTCAGGTTCGTCAGGTCAGGAGAGGCGTGAGATCGGGGTCGCCCTTCCGCATCGCCCGCTGATAGGCGGGCCGGCCGCCGATGCGCTGGAGATAGGCGAGGATGGCGGGATAGGGCGCCAGATCGTAGGGCAGGAAGAGGCGCATGGTCGTCAGCGTGAAGACGAGCATGATGTCGGCCGTCGTGAATTCCCGGCCGGCAAGATAGTCGGCCTTGCCGAGCCGTGCCTCGAGGAAGCCGAGCGCAAGATCGAGCCGTGCTTTCATCGCGACCAGAAGCGGATTGTCCGAGGGCAGGTTCAAGCGGCCGAGAATCATGTTCCGTCCCGTGGCCGGCTGCAGCGTGCCGTTGGCGAAATGGAACCAGTAGAGGAACTGGGCGAAGTCGGGATGGTCGGCGCCGAGCACGAGCCGACCTTTCCCGTCCTTGGGCCCATGCTTGGCGACGATGTAGTCGACGATGGCGGCTGATTCGGCCAGGACCAGATCGCCGTCGGTGATCACCGGCGCCGCGCCGATCGGATGCAGCGCCTTGTAGTCGGCTTGCGCGAGCCGCGTGACGGGATGACGGTCGTAGACCTTCAGCTCGTAGGGGATGCCGAGTTCTTCGCAGAGCCAGACGATCCGCTCGGACTGCGATTTTCCCAGGTGATGTACGGTCAGCATACGAAGCAAAATGTCGGAAAAGCGGCGGGTTCGCAACGCCGGCTCACTGGTCAGTTCACTGGCCGGCTCACCGGGGTGTCAACGCGGCGCGCCCGCTCTATAGTCGCGCCCAGATAAAGGCATGGTTGAAACCAGATCCCCCGCCAATCCGCTGTTCCTGCGCGAGGAAGAACTGCGTCAGGGCATCGAGCTGATGTTCTATGCCTACCGCGATTTCACGTTCGAGTCGGACCAGCACCTCAAGCGCTATCAGCTCGGCCGCGCGCATCACCGTGCGCTCTACTTCATCGGCCGCCACCCCGGCGAGACCGTCGGGCACCTGCTGTCGATCCTCAAAGTGACCAAGCAGTCGATCAGCCGCGTGCTGAAGGACCTCATCGAACAGGGCTACGTCGAGCAGAAGAGCGGCGCGCGTGACCGCCGCGAGCGCCGGCTGGGGCTCACCGAAAAAGGCATCAAGCTCGAGCACGACCTGACCGACCGGCAGAGCCAGCGCTTTGCCCGTGCCTATCGCGAGACCGGCGCCGACTCGGTCGAGGGCTTCCGAAAGGTCCTGCTCGGCCTGCTCGATCCCGCCGAACGCGCCGTGGTCGACAAGCGGGTGCGGGGCGGACGCTGAGCCTCATGGACGCGTCGGCCGACAAGCCGCACATCCTGGTCGTCGACGACGACACGCGTCTGCGCGAACTCCTGAAGTCGTTCCTCTCGCGCAATGGCTTTCGCGTCTCCACCGCGAGCCACGCCGCCGAAGCACGCCAGCGCCTGCAGACACTCGATTTCGACCTTATCGTGCTCGACGTCATGATGCCGGGCGAGACCGGCCTCGCCTTCGCGGCCGAACTGCGCCGCACCGACGACGTGCCGATCCTGATGCTGACGGCCATGGCCGATCCCAAGGACCGCATCGCCGGCCTCGAGACCGGCGTCGACGACTATCTCGGCAAGCCGTTCGAGCCGCGCGAACTGCTGCTCCGCCTGCAGAGCATACTGCGCCGCGGCCGGCCGGCTGCCGGGCCACCGGCCGAGCCGCAGCGCCGGATCACGTTCGGCCCGATGCAATTCGATGCCGAGCTGGGCGAACTGACGCAGAAGGGCAAGCGCGTGGCGCTCACAGACGCGGAAGTGGCGCTGCTGCGTGCCTTCACCAGCCGCATGGGCGAGGTGCTGAGCCGTGAGACCCTGTGCAAGAGCGTCGGCAGCGACATCAACGAGCGCGCCATCGACGTGCAGGTGACGCGCCTGCGGCGCAAGATCGAGCCCGACCCATCCTTTCCGCGCTACCTGCGCACCGTCAGGGGTCAAGGCTATCGGCTGGTCGACGCATGATGATGGCCCGCTTATGAAATGGAGCGCCGCCCGCGACATCTTCGAGCGCGTCGCCCAATGGGCCGACAAGCATTCGCCGCAGACCCTGTTCGCGCGCGCGCTCATCATCATCGTCGTGCCGATGCTGCTGCTGCAGGCGCTGAGCGCCTGGTGGTTCTACAGCCAGCGCGGCGACAACGTCACCAATCGCCTCGCGATCCTGCTGGTGCGCGACCTGCGCGTGTTGATCGCGCTGCGCTCGGACTTCCCCGACGATGCACACCGGGCCTGGATCCTGAATCGCTCGGCACAGGACCTGCTGCTGTTCGTCAGTTTCCGCAAGGGCATCATACGGCCATTCAAGGAACCGGAGTATTTCGACATCGTGGCGCGCGAGGTCCAAGGCGCGCTCGAGGCCGACCTGAAGCGGCCCTTCTACATCGACAACAGCGTCGGCGGCGGCCAGATGCTGATCGAAATCCAGCTCGCCGACGGCGATGTCATGGACGCGCTGGTGCCGCATGTCCGCCTCACCTTCGGCTCGAGCCTCGCCTACGTGCTGGCCCAGCTCGGCCTCGCCCTGGTGCTGTTCGGGCTCGCCATCTGGTTCATGCGCCGCGAACTCGTGCCGATCGAGCATCTCGGCGTCGCCGCCGACGCGCTCGGCAAGGGCCGCGATGTCCCCGATTTCGCCTTTTCAGGCGGCACTCGCGAGGTCCGGAACGCGGCGACGGCGTTCCATACCATGCGCATCCGCTTGCGCCGTTCCACCCAGCAGCGCACCGAGATGCTGGCGGGCGTCAGTCACGATCTGCGCACGCCACTCACCCGCATGAAGCTCTCCCTGGCACTCCTGCCCGAGTCGCCGGAGACCAAGGAACTGGCCGACGACGTCTCCGACATGCAGCGGATGATCGAGGGTTACCTCGCCTTTGCCCGCGGCGAGGGCGACGAGGATCCCGCCCCTGTCGACCTCTCCGAGATCCTGGAGGACGTGGCCGTCGGCGCCCGGCGCGACAACGCCAACGTCGAGGTCGCCTGGCAGGGCGACATGAACGTCGAGTTGCGAGCGCTTGCCATCAAGCGCTGCCTGACCAATCTGGTGTCGAACGCGCTGCGCTACGGCACCAAGGTCAAGCTCCAGGCCATCCGCGGCCGCACCTCGGTCGAAATTACCATCGACGACGACGGCCCGGGTATTCCACCCGACAAATACGAAGACGTTTTCCGGCCATTCTTCCGCCTCGACGAGTCGCGCAATGCCGACACCGGCGGCGTGGGCCTTGGCCTTACCATCGCCCGCGACGTGGCGCGCAGCCACGGCGGCGATGTCGCGCTGGCCGCCTCGTCGCTCGGCGGCTTGCGTGTGGTCGTGCGAATTCCGCTATGAGCGGACCGCTGGCTTGCGGCCCTGCAGCCTGTGGTACAGTGGGGCAAATATCCGAGAGAAAAATGTCCAAGACAAATACGTCCACGCCCCAGTCGCTTCAATTCACCCGACACCTCCATCCTGCGCCGCTGCCCGCCGATCAGCGTGCCGCCCTGCTGAAAAACCCGGGCTTCGGCCGGGTCTTCACCGACCACATGGTGACGATTCGCTACCACGAGTCTCAAGGCTGGCACGACGCCAAGATCGAGCCGCGTGCCCCGATCCCGATGGATCCCGCGGCGGCCGTCCTGCACTACGCCCAGGAAATCTTCGAGGGGCTGAAGGCCTACCGCACCGCCGATGGCGGCGCGACGCTGTTCCGGCCGGAGGAAAACGCTCGCCGCTTCCAACAATCGGCCGAGCGGCTGGCCATGCCGATCCTTCCGGAATCGGTGTTCCTCGAGGCCTGCGATCTGCTCGTCAATACCGACCGTGCGTGGATTCCCGACGGCGACGGCAGCCTCTATCTCCGGCCGTTCATGTTCGCCAACGAGATCTTCCTCGGCGTGAAGCCCTCGTCCGACTACCTGTTCCTAGTCATCGCCTCGTCGGTCGGCGCCTATTTCAAGACCAGCGCGCCCGCGGTTTCCGTCTGGGTATCGCCGGACTACACGCGCGCCGCACCGGGCGGGACGGGCGCCGCCAAGTGCGGTGGCAACTATGCCGCCAGCCTCATTGCCCAGGCGGAAGCGACTAAGCATGGTTGCGACCAGGTTGTGTTCCTCGACGCGGCCGAGCGCCGCTGGGTCGAAGAGCTGGGCGGCATGAACATCTTCTTCGTCTTCGACGACGGCTCGATGGTGACGCCGCCGCTGGGCGGCACGATCCTGCCCGGCATCACGCGCTCGTCGCTGCTGACACTGGCCAAAGACAAGGGCATCGCCGTCCGCGAGGAGCGCTATTCCATCCAGCAATGGAAGGCCGATGCGGCCAGCGGGCGGCTGCGCGAAGCCTTCGCCTGCGGCACCGCCGCCGTCGTGACGCCGATCGGCACCGTACGCGCGCCAGATGGCGAGTTTACCATCGGTAACGGCGGCTCAGGTGCCAGCACCGAGGCGCTGAAGGCGACCCTGGTCGGCATCCAGCGCGGCACCACCGCCGACCCGCACGGCTGGATCCACAAGGTCTTCTAGAAGAGCTTACCGCCGTTCGGCACTGGCTTGGTCGGTGCAATCAGCACGACGCTGCCATCTTCCGCCGGGAATCCCAGGGTCAGCACCTGCGACATGAACTTCCCGATCTGGCGCGGCGGAAAGTTCACTACTGCGGCGACCTGCCGGCCGACCAGTTCCTCGGGCGTGTAGTGCACCGTGATCTGGGCCGAGGACTTTTGGATGCCGAGCTCGGGACCGAAATCGATCGCCAGTCGCAGCGCCGGCTTGCGCGCGCCTTCGAGAGGCGCGGCTTCGACAATGGTGCCGACGCGGACGTCGACGCGGGTGAAGTCGTCGTAGGTGATCTTTTCCATGGGAAGCGCACCCTAATGGCCCTCATTCAAAAGAAGAAGAGGCCCAAAAGAAAAGGGGCCGCAAAAGCGGCCCCTCTCGTTCCGTCGACGTGAGTCGATCGAAGCTTAAGCCTTCTTGGCGATCGCGGCCTTGACCTCTTCGGTCAGTTCCGTGACGCGCGCGCTGAGCGCGGAGAGAGCCTCGGTGTGACCCTTGCTGTAGAGGTCGGCCAATTCCTTGGTGTTGGCCATGGCGGCCTCGTAGCTCTTCTTCACGAAGTCGATCTGCTTGGCGGCCTTCTCCTCGACGGTCGCGGCGGCGAGCACTTCGCTGCCGTGCTTGGAGAAGTCTTCCATCGCGGCGCGGACCATGTCGCCCTGGCGCTGCGCGATCGCCTTCATCGACTCGACGGCCGAGGTGTTGACGGCGGTCAGCACAGCAAAGTTCTTGCGGCCAGTTTCGACGATCGACTCGATGTTCATGGTCGGCATTTTGAACTCGCCGGCAATCTTGCTGAAGTCGAAGTCGGCGAATGGATTCTTGAAGGCGCCAGTGGCGTACATGGAGATTCTCCTGGAAGGGGCGAAAACGCGTTGCTGAAGACTCTGGCGCACTGTTTTGCTGCAGTGCACAACAGGGCCTAATTTATGCTCGCGCCGCAGCAAGTCAAGAGACAATTTTGTGCACTGCACAAAATATTCACGCAGCAGGCGTTTCAGCCTCCGGTGTCGATCCCTTAGGATCTGGCCTTTTCACATATTTATCAAAGAGTTGAGCCCATTTCTCGGCGGTCTTGAGGCGGCTATCCAAGGCGGCCATGGTCTTGGAGAGGTCTCCCGTCTCGTCCCGGTCGAAGACCCGGGAGACGGCATAGTGGATGGACAGGAGGCCGTTCTGTCGCAATGCACCAGGCGCCCCATCGCTCGACACGCCAGCGGCCTCCAGCATGGCGGCCATAGACCGGCGAAGCGCCGGCGCCAAGGCAAGCAGCAGCAGCGGGTCCCGGCGGGAGGCGCCGCGGATCGCCCGCAGGGCTGCACGATGAGCGCGGAGGGCGTCGTAGCGGCGCATCATGGTGTCGAACAGCCGGTCGCGCGCCGTCTCCTCGGGATCGCTCTGGCGGGGCGTGCCCGCCAGCACTTCGGCATCGATGCGAGCCACGAAGGCCGCGACCAGCGCCACCTTATCGGGATAGAGGCGATAGAGATCGGCCAGGCCCAGGTTCGCCGCCTGGGCCACGTCGCGCAGCGTCACGGCAGCGAAATCCTTGTCGGCGATCAGGCCGAGAAAGACGTCGAGGGCCGCTTCGTGGGCCAAATTTGGCGCCGGCGTCACCCCGCGAGTTCCTTCGAGCGACGCGAGGCCGCCGCCAGCGCCTTGTCGAACACGGGTTGGATCCCGTCCGCTGCCATCAGAATTTTTAGCGCCTCAGCGGTCGTCCCCCCGGGGCTGGTGACGTTGATGCGGAGCTGCGAGGCGGGATCGGAGGATTGCTTCAGCAATTCACCGCTGCCCGCCACCGTCGCGCGCGCGAGCTGCATCGCCATTTCCGGCGAAAGCCCGAGCTTCGCGCCGGCCGCCGCCATCGCCTCGACCAGCAGAAAGACATAGGCCGGGCCGCTGCCCGAGAGCGCCGTCACCGGATCCATCAACGCCTCGTCGTCGACCCAGAGCACCTGGCCGACAGCTTCGAGCAATTCGTGGCAGCGCTTCTTCTCGGCGGCCGAGACACCTGCCGACGCCGTGGCGACGGTGATGCCCTGGCGCACTGCAGCCGGCGTGTTGGGCATGGACCGCACCGTCTTGGCCGTTGCACCGAGGTGACCCGCGAAATAGCCCAGGGTCTTGCCGGCGGCGATCGACAGGAACACTGCCCCTTTATCGGCAAAGCGTTTGAGGTCGGGCAGTACTGAATCCATCGACTGCGGCTTCACCGCCAGCACCACGATCTCAGGCGTCTCGCTCAGTTCGGCCGACGACGCCACCGCACGCAGGCCGGGCTTCTTCGGCCGGATGGCCTCGGCCGGCTCGGCCACGACCACGTCGGAGGCGGCAAGCCCGCGCGCCAGCCAGCCTTCGAGCATGGCGCCGCCCATCTTGCCGCAACCGACCAGCAGCAACTTGCTCATGCGCCTCTCCTAACGTCCCTTGAATTTGGCTGCCCGCTTCTCACGGAAAGCGGCAGCGCCTTCCTTGCGGTCTTCCGAATTGGCGATCTGCTCGAGTTTATAACGCTCGGGCACGAAGATCTCCGCCGGTCCACGCGGCAAGGTCTGGTTGGCGAAGTCGCGCAGGGTGCGGATCACCAGCGGTGCCGAGTCGGCGATGATTCTGGCCATACGCCGCGCCTCGGTGCGTTCTTCGCCCAGCGGCACCACCTTGTTGACGAAACCCACATCGTAGGCACGCTTCACCGAGATCTCCTCGCCCAGCAGCAGCAATTCCATCGCAACCTTGTGCGGCATGCGCGAGACGATGCCGGGCATCAGGCCACCGAACACGCCGACCTTGGCTTCGGGATACATGAACTTCGTGGTGTCGGCCGAGACCATCAGATCGCAGGTCATGACCATGCAGATGGCGCCACCGATCACCCAGCCCTGGGTGACGCCGATCACCGGCTTGGTGAGAGCATGGCTGACGTGCGGCACGGCCTTCCACATTGCGGACGGCGGCTCCTTGAGGTCGGCGCCGACGCAGAAGGCAGGGCCATCGGCCTGCAGAATGGCGACCTTGTCGCCGCCCGCCTCGAAGTCGCGATAGGCGTCGTAAAGGCCGTCGCACAGGGCCTGGTTGAGGGCGTTGCGCTTCTCCGGCCGCGCCATGGTGATGGTGGTGATGCCTTCGCTCGACTCGACTTTTACCAAACTCACGGCGGTCCTCCGGTGCTTCTTGCGCCCGATGCTACCAGCCGCCCATACTCCCCGCACCAGGAGTCACACCATGCAAACCCGCAATCCGTTCATCGACGACCTCACCAAAGTAGCCAACGGCGCCGTCGGCGCCTTGAGCGGCATGAAGGACGAGGTCGAGGCTCGCGTGCGCGATCAGATCGCCAAGATTTTGGACGGTATGGACATTCCGCGCCGCGATGAGTTCGACGCGGTGAAAGCCATGGCTGCCAAGGCACGCGAGGAGAACGAGGACCTGAAGAAGCAGGTCGCCGAGCTGCAGTCCAAGTTAGACGGGCGCTGAGACGATGCGCGTCGGCGTCGAGGTCGGCGGCACCTTCACCGACCTTGTGGCGGTCGAGGATGGCAGGATCGTCGTCACCAAGGTGCCAAGCACACCCAGGAGTCCCGACATCGGTGCGTTCGCCGCGCTCACCGCCTCGGGCATCGACCTCTCGCGCATAAAAGATCTTGGCCACGGCTCGACCGTCGCCACCAACGCCGTGCTCGAGCGCAAGGGCGCGACGGTCGCGTTCATTGCGACCATGGGATTTCGCGACCTGCTGTTCATGCAGCGCCACGACCGGCGCAACATCTACGACCTCTTTTATGCCAAGCCGGCACCGCCGGTGCGCCGCAAGGATTGCTTCGAGGCGGCCGAGCGACTGCGCGCCGACGGCTCGGTCGAGACTCCGCTCGACGAAGCCAAAGTGCGCGCCGAGCTGATCCCGGCGCTGAAATCAGGCGGCTATCGCGCCGTCGCCGTCTGCCTGCTCAACGCCTATGCCAATCCGGTTCACGAGAAGCGGCTGGCAGCGCTGATCGCCGAGTCACTGCCGGGCGTGCTTGTGACCTGCAGCCATCAGGTGGCGCGCGAATTCCGCGAATTCGAACGCGCCTCGACGACATTGCTCTCGGCCTACGTACAGCCCGTCATCGACGGCTACCTGCACCGTTTCGAAGCCAAGCTAGCGGACGCAGGCTTCACCGGCCGCTTTACCGTGATGCAGTCCAACGGTGGCCGCCTGCCCGCTTCGGCGATGCGCCAGAGCGCCATTACCGCGCTTTATTCCGGGCCGGCCGCCGGCGTGGTCGGCGCCACGCGCCAGGCCGCGCGCTCGGGCTACAAGGATCTCATCACCTTCGACATGGGCGGCACCTCAACCGACGTCTGCCTCGTGCAGGACGGACGGCCCTCGCTGGCCTCCGAAAGCGAGATCGATGGCCTGCCGATCCGCACGCCGGTCCTCGACATCGTGTCGGTCGGCGCGGGCGGCGGCTCGATCGCCTGGGTCGATGACGGCGGCATGCTGCGCGTCGGCCCGCAAAGCGCTGGTGCCGATCCCGGCCCCGCCTGCTACGGCAAGGGCGGCACCCAACCTGCGACGACCGATGCTCATATCGTGATCGGCACCATTCGCCCCGGCGCCTTTTTGGGCGGCCGCATGACGCTGGACGGCGGCGCCGCACGCCGCGCCTTCGAATCGATTGCCGCCCGCTTCGGCCTCGGCATCGAACAGGCTGCGTCCTCGGCGCTCCAACTGGCCGACGCCAACATCGTTCGCGCCATCCAGCTCGTCTCGACCGAGCGCGGCCGCGATCCGCGCGACTATGCGCTGGTGCCGTTCGGCGGCGCCGGACCCTTGCATGCCGCGCGCATCGCCGAGGAGCTTGGCATCTCGACCATCGTCGTGCCGCCCAACGCCGGTGTGATCTCGGCCTATGGGTTGGTGGCCTCGGACTACACCAAGTTCGATGCCGTCACGCGCAAGATGAAGCTCGACGACGCAGCGGCCACGGAAGCCGGCAAGACCTTCGCCGAGATGCGGGCCCGGCTGGCCGCGCAGTTCGCCGACATGAAATTGCCGGGCGGCCTCGACTACATCCACACGCTGGAAATGCGCTTTGTCGGCCAGGCCTTCGAGGTCGGCGTGGAAATTCCCGCTGATCGCCTGGGTTCGCTCGACGGCGCCTACCTGGCCGGCCTGTTCGCCGATGCGCACCACCGCACTTTCATGCACGGCGCCACGCTCGACCGGGCCGTCGAGATCGTGACCTTGCGCGTGGGCGCGACCCTGCCGATCGGCGCCATCCCCCAGCTCGATCGCGAGAAGCTGGCGGCGCGGGCACCCGAGCAGGCCAAGATCTTCCACGATGAGGCCTGGCTCGACTGCGACCGCTACACCGCCGAGGCGCTGGAAGCCGGCCAGAAGATCGTCGGACCTGCCGTGGTCGAGGGTTATACGGCCACCACTTGGGTACCGCCCGACTGGACAGCTGAACTCGACGCAGCCGACAATCTGATCCTTCGGAGGTCTTGATGAGCCAGTTGGGTCCCATCGACTATGCCGTCATCAGCCAGGCACTGATCGCCTCGGCGCGCGAGATGGGCGTAAAGCTTATTCGGTCGGCCTACTCCACCATCCTGCGCGAGGCGCGCGACGGCTCGGCCGGCCTGATGGACCGCTTCGGCAATACCGTGGCCCAGGCCGAACTCATTCCCATGCAGCTCGGCCCGATCGGCGAGACGCTGCGCGCCTGCCTAAGACGCCATCCGGTCGAGACGCTGAAAGAAGGCGACTTCCTGATCAACAACGACCCGTTCGAGGGCGGCCAGCACATTCCCGACGTGTTCATTTTTACGCCGATCTTCGTGTCGGGCCACGTCGTGGGCTTCGGCGCCTCGGTCGCGCACCATCTCGATCTCGGCGGTGGCGCCCCCGGCCTCAACATCCACGCGTCCGACGTCTATCAGGAAGGTCTCCGCTTCCCGCCCTCCAAGTACGATTTCCAGCGCGACTGGAACGGCGGCTCGTTCGAGCGCCTGGTCACCGCCAACGTGCGCGTTCCCGACCTCACTATCGGAGATTTCAACGCGCAGTTCGCCGCCAACGCCATCGGCGTGATGCGGGTGAAGCAACTCTGCGAACGCTACGGCACCGACAAGGTCGAAGCGGCGATGCAGGAGATGCAGGACTATTCGGAGCGCCGCGTACGCGCTGCCATCGCTCAGGCGCCCAAGGGCACCTTCTATGGCGAAGACGCGGTCGACGATGATGGCCTCACCGACGAGCCGCTAGTGGTGAAGGCCAAGGTCACCATCTCCGACGACTCGGTCGAGATCGATTTCGAGGGTACCTGCGGCCAGGTGAAGCGCAACCTCAACTGCCCCTACTCCAGCACGCTCTCGGCGGCGCTCAGCTGCGTGAAATCGGTGCTGACCAGCCCCGACATTCCCTACAACGAGGGCATGGCGCGGCCGATCACGATCAAAGTGCCCTACGGCTCGCTGCTCAATCCGCGGCCACCGGCGCCGGTCCGCGCGCGGATGATCCCGGCCTACCGCGTGTTCAACGCGGTGATGAAGGCGATGGCCCAGGCGCTGCCCGACAAGGTGATCGCCACGGGCTTCGATTGCACTACGGCCTTCTGCCTCTCTCACCTCGGCGAGAAAGGCTATAGCGTCTATCTCGAAATCTTCGGCGGCGGCTATGGCGGCTCGAGGGGCGCCGACGGCTGCGACGCCGTCGATTCGCCGCTCAGCAACTGTTCCAACGCCCCAGTCGAATCGCTCGACATCGACTACGACTTCTTCCGCATCGTCGGCTACGAGCTGGCCCCCGACTCCTTCGGCCTCGGCGCCCGTCGCGGCGGCGCCGGCTTCACCCGGCGCTGCGAGATCCTGCGCGACGACGTGCAGCTCGCGATCTACTCCGACCGCTTCCGCCTCGCCCCCGAAGGACTCCTGGGCGGCGAGCCCGGCCAGCGCGGCTACTGCCGCGTCCACCGCGCCAACGGCACCACCGAAGAGCTGCGCAGCAAGGCCGCCGTCGATCTCGCCCGAGGGGATATCGTGGAAATGTTCGTGGGTGGCGGCGCCGGCTTCGGCCGCGTCGCCGAACGCCCAGACGCCATGATCGAGCGCGACCTGGCCGATGGGTTGCTTACACGCGATCCAAGGGCAGCACGGAAGCTGGCGGCGGAGTAACCGGTCTGCGCCGGCTCAGCCGGCGGACATCTTGAGAATGAGCGCCCATTGCACGTCGCTGACGGGCACGACGGACAACCGCGACTGGCGCACCAAGCCGAAATCCTTGAGCCTGGGATCGGCCTTGATAGCGGCAAGTGTCACCGTCTTTTTTACCGACTCCACCGCCTTCACGTCGACCGTCACGGCCTTGCCGTCCTTGTCGGTGGGATCGGGATAGGCTGCCTTCGCGACCTCGGCGATGCCCACGATCTCCTTGCCCTCGTTGGAATGGTAGAAAAAGCAACGGTCGCCGGGCTTCATCGCCTTGAGATTGATGGCCGCCTGGGCATTGCGCACGCCGGTCCAGGACGTTTTCTTGTCCTTCACGAACTGCTGCCACGAATATGCCGAAGGCTCGGATTTTATCAGCCAATGAGCCATTTCACTCTCCCCACCTATTCGCCTTCACGGCGCAACGGCCGCGCCAGCAGCGCGCGGATAGCATCGTCGAGGTCCGCGCCGCGATGCAGGATAGCATCGACGGCCGAGCAGATCGGCATCTCGATGCCGAGCCGAGCTGCACGCGCCAGCACGGCTGGCGCCGTGGCCTCGCCTTCGACGACCTGCCGGCGTCCATCCATGTGACGGGCCAGTGTCGTGCCCTTGCCCAGCGCCAACCCCAGCGAGCGATTGCGCGACAACGGGCCGTTGCAAGTGAGCACGAGATCGCCGAGGCCGCTGAGGCCGGTCAGGGTTTCCAGACGGGCGCCCATGGCGAGGCCGAGGCGAGCCATCTCGGCAAAGCCGCGCGTGATCAGGGCGGCGGTCGCGTTATGGCCGAGGCCGCGGCCCTCGACGATGCCCGCGGCGATGGCGAGCACATTCTTCACAGCACCACCCAGCGACACGCCGGTGATGTCATCGGTCCAGTAGGGCCGGAAGGTGCCGGCCGCCAAGGCCGCTGCCAAATCGCGGCCGAGGCCGGCGTCGGCCGTGGCGATGCTGACGGCCGTCGGCAGGCCCTGCACTGCCTCCTCGGCGAAGCTCGGGCCCGACAGCATGGCGAGCGGCCGGCCCGGCAGGACTTCGCCGAGCACCTCCGGCATCAGCAGGCCGGTCGAGGCCTCGATACCCTTGGCGCAGATCACGATCGGAGTCGTGCCTGGCAGATCGCGCGCCACGATCCGCACCGCTTGTGCGGGACACGCCAGCAACAGCGCATCGCAGGCGCCCAGGGACGCCAGAGCGGCAGCGACCTCGATGCCGGGCTCGAGAATCTGACCCGGCAGATAGACCGCGTTGACGCGCTTGTGGACGATCGATGCCGAGATCGAAGGATCGCGCGACCACATGGTGACGCGCCGGTTGGCACGGCGCGCCAGACAGGCCAACGCCGTGCCCCAGGCACCGCCGCCGACCACGCCGATATGATGGACCGCCGTCACAGGCTGAGATTCATCGCAATGGAAATGCGCTCGACATCGCCGCGGTAGGGCCTGACCTGGTGAAGCATCCAGGCGGGGAACATGACCAGGCGACCGGCCTTGGGACGCACGACCTCGGCGGCACCGGCCGACAGGCCTCCCGACATGGCAAAGCCCAGGTGAGGCGCGTACATCGCCGGGCCCGGCCCGCGCGGATCCATGAACTCGAGTTCGCCGCCCAGCGACGCATCGGCATCGATACCGGCATCGTCGACGTAAAACACCGCCGACCAGTAGCTGCCGGGGTGGCAGTGGAATTCATTGCCGTGACCCGTCCGGTTCACGTTCGCCCACATATTGGCACGCCACGTGATGGCGATGGGCTTGCCCTCGCGATCCGTCGTCACGCGGTTGGCGAGGTTGCGGGCGAACGCCAGGAGCTTGATCGCCGGCGCACCGCCCCATCGATCCATGTCCCAGGTCGACTGCCAGCCGCCGAGGTTCGACGCCTGCGTGCCGGGATGCGCCTTCTCGCGCTGCGCGATCACCGCGCGCAGTTCGGCACAGAGCGTCGGCGCGTCGGGCAGGTCCGACAGGACGACCGGCGTGGCGAACAATGGAACGATATCGAAGCCCTGGCTCATGCCGGCCATCCTACACCCGAACCGCGGCGGAAGGATCGAGCGGCCAGCGCGGACGCGGCCGGAAGTCGAGAGCGTCTGTCTTGCCGAGCCGCAGGCGTTCGATGCCGGCCCAGGCGATCATGGCGCCATTGTCGGTGCAAAACCTGATCGGCGGCGCGACCAGCCGCGCACCGTGCGCGGCGGCGAGCGTTTCCAGGCGGCCGCGCAGATAGACATTCGCCGCAACTCCACCCGCCACCACGAGCGTGGTGGACGGCGCGAGGGCGAGCGCATTGGCGCAGCGATCGGCGAGCACGTCGCCCACGGTGCGTTGGAAGGAGGCGCAGAGATCGGCAATGGCTTGCCCGTCCTCGGTCGGCAGCTTCTCCACCATCTGGCGCACCGCGGTCTTCAGGCCGGAGAAAGAGAAATCGCAGCCGGGCTTGCGCCACATCGGGCGCGGCAAGGCGAAGCGTTGCGGGTTGCCGCCCTTGGCCGCTGCCTCGACGGCGGGCCCGCCCGGGAAGCCAAGGCCCAGCAGCTTGGCGGTCTTGTCGAAGCATTCGCCCACGGCATCGTCGATCGTCGTCCCGAGTCGGGTGAAATCACCCCCCTGACTATCGGGACCGCGTACGGTGAGGAGCTGGCAGTGGCCGCCGGAGACGAGCAGCAGCAGATAGGGAAAGTCCACGTCCTCGGTGAGCCGTGCGGAAAGCGCATGGCCTTCGAGATGGTTGATGGCGAGGAACGGCTTGTCGTGGGCGAAGGCCAGCGCCTTGGCGGTCATGACGCCCACCAGCACGCCGCCGATCAGGCCGGGGCCGCCAGTGGCGGCAATACCGTCGAGATCGGCAAGGCCCAGCCGCGCTTCGGCCAACGCATCCATCACCAGCCCGTCGATCCGCTCGAGATGGGCGCGGGCGGCGATTTCCGGAACCACCCCACCGAAGCGGCGATGCTCGGTGAGCTGGCTGTAGACGACGTTGGCAAGGATGTTGCCGCCCGGTCTGTTCGCAAGGGGGCCGCCGTCGGCCGGTGCCTCGACGATGGCGACCGCCGTTTCGTCGCAGCTTGTCTCGATTCCCAGCACGCGCATGCGTGTCTTCTAGCGTCGCGCGCCCAGCTACGCTAGAGCAACGCCATGACCACTCCCCTTCTGCGGCTCGGCACGCGTGGTAGCAGACTGGCGCTCGTGCAGGCGGGTCTGGTGCGCGATGCCTTGGCGGCCGCCGTGCCGGCCCTCGCTGCGCCGGGTGCCATCGAAATCGTGGCCATAAAAACCACGGGCGATGCCATCCAGGACCGGCCACTGTCGGAAGCCGGCGGCAAGGGCCTGTTCGTCAAGGAAATCGAGGAAGCGCTGCTGGCGCGGCGCATCGATGCCGCGGTCCACAGCATGAAGGACATGCCCACGGCCCAGCCATCGGGACTCGCCATCTCGGCCTTCCTGCCGCGCGAGGATGCCCGCGACGTGTTGATCGCAGGGGACGTGCGGCGCATCGCCGATTTGAAGCAGGGCGCCGTCGTCGGCACCGCGGCACTCAGGCGGCGCGCCCAACTGCTGCACCGCCGGCCCGACCTGCAAATCGTGAACCTGCGCGGCAATGTCGAAACGCGCCTCGCCAAGCGCGCAGCGGGCGACGTCGAGGCCACCCTGCTGGCGCTGGCCGGCCTCAAGCGGCTCGGCATGGCCCATGTCGGCACGCCAGTGCCGGAAGACGAAATGCTACCGGCCGTCGGCCAGGGCGCGGTCTGCATCGAATGCCGCGAGGACGATACGCAAACGCGCGGCTGGCTGGCCGCCATCGATCACGCACCGACCGCAACCTGCGTCGCCGCCGAGCACGCCATGCTCGCCGTTCTCGACGGCTCATGTCGAACGCCGATCGCCGGTCACGCGATTCTCACGGCCGACGGGGCGCTCCATCTGCGTGGCCTGATCGTGAAGCCGGATGGCTCGGAGGCACTCGCCACCGAACGTCGTGGCGCGGCCAGTGACGCCGAGGCCATGGGCTGCGACGCCGGCCTCGAACTCAAGCGCCGCGGCGGACCGGGCTTCCTCTCGACCTGATCCTGCGCCGCCCTTAGAGTCATCGCATGCGTCCAGCCCTGCGATTGCCATTGATCCTGTGCGGAGCAGCCGTTCTTCTCGCGGCCTGCGAGACAGCGCCGGTCACCGGCCGCTCGCAGATCATGCTGATGAGCGAAAACGAGGAGCGCCAGATGGGCTTGCAAGCCTATCGGCAGGTGCTGGCGAAAGAGCCGCTGTCGCACGATGCGCAGGCCAATGCGCTGGTAGAGAAGGTCGGCAAACGGATCGCGGCAGCCGCCGAGCGACCGCCGGCGGAGATGTGGCGCGCGCCGCACTTCCGGTGGGAATTCTCCACCATCGACAAGAACGAGCCCAACGCCTTCTGCCTGCCCGGCGGCAAGGTCGCCGTCTATACCGGCATCCTGCCCATCACGCGTACCGAAGCGGGTCTGGCGGCGGTGATCGGCCACGAGGTGGCACATGCGCTGGCCCGCCATGGCGCCGAACGCATGAGCGACCAGATGGTGGCCTCGGTCGGTACGACGGCAGCGACGGCAGCGGCGGCGGCGCTGGCGACGACCGTCAGCGGCCGCAGCCGAACGTACCTACCGGCGATGATGGCCGCCGTGGGTGCTGGCGCCACCGTGGGCTTCATTCTGCCGATGTCACGGGCGCAGGAATCGGAAGCCGACCGCATCGGGCTGGTGCTGATGGCGTTGGCCGGCTACGACCCGCACGAGGCAATCGGCGTGTGGGAGCGCATGCGCGCGGCCAATGCCGGCAGTCGCCGGCAGGCCGAGTGGCTGAGCACGCATCCCGCCGACACGACGCGCCTGAACGACATCCGAGGCTGGGTGAACGAGGCCATGAAGTATTATCGCCGCCGTGACTGATACGCTCGAATACGACGCGACGGGACTTCTCTGTCCGCTGCCGGTGCTGCGGGCCAACCGCAAGCTGCGCGAGCTGCCGAGCGGCGGGCTGCTCACGGTACGCGCCACCGATCCCGCTGCCGAGCAGGACTTCCCCGCCTTCTGCCGCCAGACGGGCCATGAACTGGTGTCGAGCACGCGCGACGGTGAGACGCTGGTCTTCGTGATCCGGAAACGCTAGGGACCTGACCCTCGAAGCCTCAGAGAGAGTTCATGCCCAAGGTCACCTTCAAGACGATCGACACCGCCGACGTTTCCGGCAAGCGCGTGCTGGTGCGCGTCGATCTCAACGTGCCGATGAAGAACGGCAAGGTCACCGACGCCACGCGCATCGAGCGCGCCGCACCGACGATTGCGGAACTCGCGGCCAAGGGCGCACGCGTCGTCGTGCTGAGCCACTTCGGCCGCCCCGACGGCAAGCGCGTGCCGGAAATGTCGCTGAAGGCACTGGTCGAGCCATTGTCGCAGGCACTTGGCAAGCCGGTCGCCTTTGCCGACGATTGCATCGGCCCGCTGGCTGAAGACGCGGTGCGCGCGATGAAATCCGGCGAGGTGCTGCTGCTGGAGAACCTCCGCTTCCACAAGGAAGAGGAGAAGAATGACGCCGCTTTCATCGACAAGCTGTCGGTGCTGGGTGACCTCTATGTGAACGACGCCTTCTCGACCGCGCATCGCGCCCACGCCTCGACCGAGGGCATCGCCAACCGTTTGCCGGCGGTGGCAGGCCGGCTGATGCAGGCGGAGCTCGAGGCGCTCGACAAGGCCCTGGGCAATCCGAAGCGCCCCGTCTGCGCCGTCGTCGGCGGCGCCAAGGTTTCCACCAAACTCGACCTGTTGGGCAACCTCGTCGGCAAGGTCGACAAGCTCATCATCGGCGGCGGCATGGCCAACACTTTCATGCACGCGCAAGGGATCAAGGTCGGCAAGTCATTGTGCGAGAAAGACCTGGCGCCGACGGCGCTCGAAATCCTGGAAAAGGCCAAGGCCGCAAAATGCTCGGTGCTGCTGCCGATCGACGTCGTGGTAGCGGGCGAGTTCAAGGCCGGCGCCATCAGCAAGATCATCGACGCCAATGCCTGCCCCGACGACCAGATGATCCTCGACGTCGGCCCGAAATCGATCGAACTCTATCTACGGGAAGTGGCGGACTGCGCCACTCTCGTCTGGAACGGACCGCTTGGCGCCTTTGAAATTCCGCCGTTCGATACAGGCACCGTGGCCCTGGCGCGATCGGTCGCCCAGCTGACCGTTGCCGGCAAGCTGCTGTCGGTCGCAGGCGGCGGCGACACCGTGGCAGCGTTGGCGGCGGCAGGTGTCGAGGAGAAGTTCTCCTACGTCTCGACGGCCGGCGGCGCCTTCCTCGAATGGATGGAAGGCAAGACCCTGCCCGGCGTTGCGGCTCTGATCCGGGCGGCCTAAGACTTGAGGCATGAACGCCCCAACCACGCCACCAGACCGTCCCCGCCTGCCCTGGGATCCTCCGGAGCATTTCGAAAAGCGCATCCCCGACGGCGACAACCGCGAGCGCCTGGTCTGCGGACGCTGCGAATTCATCCACTATCAGAACCCCAAGGTGGTGGCCGGTGCGGTCTGCACGTGGCGGGATGCCAAGGGGGACGAGAAGATCCTCCTGGCCAAGCGGGCCATCGAACCGCGCAAAGGTTTCTGGACGCTGCCGGCGGGCTACATGGAACTGGGCGAGACCACCGAGCAGGCCGCCCAGCGCGAGGCCCAGGAAGAGGCCTGCGCCACCATCGAGATCGACCGGCTACTCGCTATGTACAGCGTGGCGCGCATCGGCCAGGTGCAGATCATGTATCGCGCCCGGCTCGTCAACGCCGACATTGCAGCCGGCGTGGAGAGCGAGGAAGTGGCGCTAGTCGATTGGGCTGACATCCCCTGGGATCAGCTGGCTTTCCCGACGGTGGTCTGGGCGCTCGCCCACTTCCATGAGTCGCGCGACAAGGCCGACTTCGCGACCTACTCCAACCCGACGGGCGATCTCGCTCGCATGTGGCCACCGCGGAAGCCGGCGGGGGTTTAGGTCAGCCTTCCTTGGCGAACGGGTTGTTCGGCCCGTCCCAGTAGCGCTTGAGCAGCGGCACCTGCAGGAAGGCGAAGACGAGCGTCAGCGGGAAACTCAGGAACATCTTGCTGGCGATCCAGGTATCGGTCGGAAAGCCGCGCCACATCACTTCGTTGACTGCCGCCAACACGAAGAAGAACAGCGTCCAGCGCAGCGTGAGCTTGCGCCAGCCCTCGTCGGTGAGTCGGAACGCCGTGCCGAATAGCGGCTTCAGCAGCGGCCGTCGGAACAGCAGCAGGCCGCCGCCCAGGATCGTGCCAAACAGGCAGTTCACGATGGTGGGCTTCAGCTTGATGAAGGTGTCGTCCTGCAGCCAGATCGTGAGGCCGCCGAACACCAGCACGAAGAAGCCGCCGACCATCGGCATGATCGGCCAGCGCTTCTCCAGCATGCGGTAGCAGGGCAGTGCGATCGATGTCGCCACGATGAAGATGCCGGTGCCCCAGTAGATGCCCCAGCGGCCGTTGGCGACGAAGAACAGCACCAGCGGCCCGAGTTCCAGCGCAGTGGCGTAAAGCTTCCGCATGCCGCCCTGCTCTTCCGTCTTCTCGGTCATGCCGGCAGCCCCATCAATCCGCGCGCGAAAGCCCGCGCCTCGAACGGTCTCAAATCGTCGATCCCCTCGCCGACGCCGATGGCGACGACGGGTAGCTTGAATTTCTCGGCCAACGCCACCAGGACGCCACCCTTGGCGCTGCCGTCGAGCTTGGTCACGACCAGCGCATCGACCGGTGATAGTGTTTTAAAGGTCTCGACCTGGGCATGGGCGTTCTGGCCGGTGGTGGCATCGAGAACCAGCAGACAGGAATGCGGCGCTTCGGCATCGAGCTTGCGGATCACCCGCACGATCTTGGCCAGTTCGTCCATCAGGTTGGTCTTGTTGTGCAGGCGGCCGGCGGTGTCGATCAGCAACACGTCGCAGCCATCGGCCTTGGCACGCTCCAAAGCCTCGTAGGCGAGACCCGCCGCATCGGCGCCGGTGTCCCGGGAGATTACGGGTACACCGGCGCGATCGCCCCACACCTTGAGCTGCTCGACGGCGGCAGCGCGGAACGTATCGCCCGCGGCCAGCATCACCTTGCGGCCCTCGCGCTTATAGAGGTTCGCCAGCTTGGCGATGGTCGTGGTCTTGCCACTGCCGTTGACGCCGATCACCAGCACGACATGCGGCTTGCGCGCCGGGTCGATGACAAGCGACGTCGCGACCGGCCGCAGGATCTCCGCGATGTCGTCGGCGAAGGCCGCCCGCACTTCCTCGTCGGTCACTTCCTTGCCGAAGCGCTCCTTGCCCAGCTTGCCGATCAGCCGGGCCGCGACGCTGACGCCGAGATCGGCCTGGATCAGCGCGTCCTCCAGATCGTCCAGCGTCTGCTGGTCGAGCTTCTTCTTGGTGAAGAGCCCGGTGATGCTCTCGGTGACGCGCTTGGTCGACTTGGAGAGGCCGTCGCGCAGGCGCGACAGCCAGCCTTTCTTCTCCGTTTCAACGACTTCGGTCACCGGCCGTCCTCAGGCCAGCAGCGAGGCATCGAGCTCGCCCTTGAAGGCGACCGCGATGCCGCCGGTCATGAGCACGTGGCCGTCGCGCAGCCATTCCATGGTGAGCGTGCCGCCGTCGACAACGACCTGGGCCTTGCGGTCGACGAGGCCGCGGCGGCTGGCGGCGACCACCGCCGCACAGGCGCCCGAGCCGCAGGCGAGCGTGAGACCGGCGCCGCGTTCCCAGACCCGCAGCCGCAACCGGCTTTCACCAAGAGGCTGGACGACCCCGATGTTGGCGCGCTCGGGAAAAAACCGGTGATGCTCGAGCTTGGGGCCGAGCTCGGTGAGCGGGATGGCCGCCAGATCGTCAACGAAAAAGGTGGCGTGCGGGTTGCCCATGTTGGTGCCGACGGGATCCTGCAGCGGCCCCATGCCGACCGGCATGTGATTGGTGTCGCAGGCCTCGCGCACCGGGATATCGCGCCAGTCGAGACGCGCCAGGCCCATGTCGACGGAGATCACCGGCAGGCCGTTGGCGCCCATGCCGGTCTTCTGCGATTCGAGCAGGCCCGAGATCGTCTGCACCGTCACCTGGTCGGTCTTGCGCTCGTCCATCACGACCGACGCGACGCAGCGCGTGGCGTTGCCGCAGGCGCCGGCCTCGCCGCCGTCGGGATTGAAGATGCGCATGAACACGTCGGCATCGCCGTTAGTCGGCGGTTCGAGCACGATCAACTGGTCGCAGCCCACGCCCAGGCGCCGGTCGGCGATGGCGCGCCGGCGCTCCAGCGACAGGTCGAGCGGCGTGGCGCGCGCGTCCAGGACCACGAAGTCGTTGCCCAGCCCATGCATCTTTAAGAATGGCATCTTCAAGAACGGCGTGCTGCTCATGCGGCGCTATATGGCCGTTCGACCGGGCCAGCGCAACGAGCGCGGCCGGACCTGCCCGGCATGGGCGCCACCCACCTCCCGGACATCGAGAGTGACCAGGCGCTTGGTGTAGATCGTGAGGTGCAGGATGCCGAGCGCCTCGTAGGGCATGGCGGGCTCGACGAACAGGCGGCAGCCGGCGTCCCAGGCCGGCGTGGCGTGATGGACCGGCCAGTTGCAGCGGCTGGGCAGCGGCTCGCATTCGAAGCCCCTGTCATAGACCATCACATTGAGCGCGATCTGGTCGGTCATGTCGGTGGAGCGCTGCAACGCCTCGCCCAGCAGATCGGCCCAGCCCCGCCAGTGCGGCGCATCGGCGGAGAGCGCGAAGACGCCGGCATTGATCAGCGGATAGCGTATCAGCCGCTCCGCCGTCTCCCTGTCGAAACAGGCTTCGAAGGCAGCACCATTGATCGTCGAGAATTCCTTCCAGGCGTGACGATAGTGCCGCATCGAGCGATGGATCTCCGGGGCGGCGGCGAGCTTTCCGGTACGCGCGGCCGCCAGGAACAGCGCGACCGCGTCGCCCTGCTGCACCCAGCAATCGCCATCGATCCAGAGATAGAGATCGAAGCCCGGAAAATAGCGCGGCAGGAACGGCCGAGCCGTTAGCGCCTTGTAGCCGTCCTTCAGCTTATCGCGGCCGGGAAAGTCGAAATCCCATTCCGGCACGACGAGCGTGGCGCCGCGCGCGCGGCACCAGGCGCGCTGCTCGTCCGTCAGCCCGCAATCGAGGATGCCGAGCGACAGAGCCTGGCCTTCCGCGGTCGCCTGCAGCGAGCCGATGCAGTCGCGCATCAGGTCGAAATAGTTGGCGTCGCCGCCGGTGATCGCGATGGTTCGTTCCGACACGTGGTCAGGATGGCGCATCGGGACTTTGCTGTCGCCTGCGTTTCCGCCACAGTCGGCCGGCGGAGGAAATGCCATGCCCAAGCACGTCGATTATTACGTTTCGCTGAACTCGCCCTGGACCTATCTCGGCGCGGCACGCTTCGACGCCATGGCGAAGAAGTACGGCGCCAGCGTCACCATCTGGCCGGTCGACTTCGGGTCGGTGTTCGCCGTGTCGGGCGGCCTGCCGCTGCCCAAGCGATCGCCGCAGCGCCAAGCCTATCGCATGATGGAGCTGAAGCGCTGGCGCGCCCAGACGGGCGTCAAGCTGACCCTCGAACCCAAGTTCTTTCCCACCAACGAATTGCCCACGGCCAAGTGCGTCATCGCGCTCCGTGAGCAGGGCCGTATGGCCGAGGCGATCAAATTCGCCCATGCGGTGCTGGCGGCACTCTGGGCCGAGGAGAAGAACCCCAGCGATCCCGCGACGTTGAAGCAGATCCTGGCCGATTGCGGCCTCGACGCCGACGCGGTGATCAAGGCGAGCGAGGCGCCAGAGATGGCCGACAAGCGCGAGGCCTACACCAAGCACGCGATCGCGCAGAACGTCTTCGGCGCGCCCTCGTTCGTCATCGACGGCGAGATCTTCTGGGGCCAGGACCGCCTCGATTTCGTCGACCGCAAGCTCTCGTCCTAGAACCATTTCGTGGCACAGCTCGTTGTGCCACGACGTGTCCCGCAGCCTGTGCCACGGATCGACCCCAAGTCCTTGAAGGCAGAGGCTAATCGCCCCGCGATGAACTGTGCCACCACGGCCGGCCTCTCGGCGTCATCGGTGTGCCGCAGCGAACGACCGAATGGACCATTTCGAGGGCCATAAAAAACGCCCGCCGGATTTCTCCGCGGGCGTCTCCCATCGTATCAAAAAATATACTCGGAATCTGCTGAACCTGCAAATTTTCCTGTAAATTTTATTGCGTCACACATCCAGGAACGCCGCCGCCGCAACAGCCAGGCCGTTGTTGGCCATGTGCGCCACCAGCGACGGCCATAGCGAGCCGCTGCGCCAGCGCAGCCAGCCGAACACCAGGCCGAGCGGCAGCACGAGGATGACGTGCGCCAGTTCGACATGGGCCGCCGCGAAGGCGAGCGAACTGCCAATGACCGCGATGCCTCCGCCCCAGCGGCCCACCAGCCAGCCGTAGAGCAAGCCGCGGAAGACGAGTTCCTCCACCAGCGGGGCCAAGCCCGCGAACAAGGCCAGGCTGAGGAGGAGCGCCGCCGGCTCCCGGGCGATTTTCATTGCCTGCTTCACGCCCTGGGGTTCGAGCCCGATCTGGCTGACGGCGATCGACACGGCCGCCGTGCCCAGGGTGCCCAGCAGCACGATCCGCCAGCCGGCCGCCCGAAAACCCAGTGCCGGCAGGGCTGCAGCCCCAAGGGGCACCACCGAGGCCGCCACCGCCACCAGGCCGACGCCGAAGAACAGGCCGAGCATTGCCAGGAGGTCGCGATTGGCTAAAAGCCAGATGACCGGAACCCCGATTAGAGGCAGGGCCACCAGGAAGAGGATGATCTCGCGGCCGCCAATCGACCTAGATTCTTTATAAATCAATGGGTTATGATCGATCGGCAAGTCTTTTGACTCCATGGCCGGCAGGCCTTATACCCCAGCCGCTCAATCGGTCTTGCCGATTTCTACCGGTTCCCCCGCCCTTGGTTGCCTGAGAGGGGGAGCTCCGCTGATCCGCGAAGGTTCGCGCATCGGCGCGATTTTCGTTTGGGCGAACGGGTTTCTTGGCGGAGTAAAGGGACGGATGTTCGAAGGCCTCAGTAAACGTCTGGGCGACGTATTCGACAAGCTGCGGGGGCGTGGTGCGCTCTCCGAGGCCGATGTCGACGCGGCCCTGCGTGAGGTCCGTACCGCCCTGCTCGAAGCCGACGTGGCCCTGCCCGTCGTGCGCGACTTCATCGATTCGGTCCGCCCCAAGGCGATCGGCGCCGACGTCATCCGCTCGGTCACCCCGGGCCAGATGGTCGTCAAGATCGTCAACGATCACCTGGTCGAGATGCTGGGCGGCACGGTCTCCGACCTCGACCTCAACGCCATTCCCCCGGTCGTGATCCTGATGGTGGGCCTGCAGGGCTCCGGCAAGACCACTTCCAGCGCCAAGATTGGCTATCGCCTCAGCCAGGGCCCGCAGGGCATGGCGGCCGAATTCGGCGGTTCCTTCTCGGTCAAGCGCAAGGTCATGATGGCCTCGCTCGACACCCGCCGCCCCGCCGCGCAGCAGCAGCTCAAAATCCTGGGCGAGCAGACCGGCGTCGCCACACTACCAATCGTGCCGCTGGAAATGCCGCTGGCGATCACGCGCCGTGCGCTCGAGCAGGCCCGCCGCGAAGGCTTCGACGTCCTGATCCTCGACACCGCCGGCCGCCTCTCCATCGACGAAGAGTTGATGAAGGAAGTGGCCGACATCAGCGCGCTCGCCAAGCCCAAGGAGACGCTGCTCGTCGCCGATGCCATGACCGGCCAAGACGCCGTGAACGTGGCCAAGGCCTTCAACGAACGGCTGGCCGTCACCGGCATCGTGCTGACCCGCGTCGACGGCGATGCGCGCGGCGGTGCGGCGCTCTCCATGCGCGCCGTCACCGGCCGGCCGGTCAAGCTGATCGGCGTCGGCGAGAAGTTCGACGCGCTCGAGCCGTTCCATCCCGACCGCATCGCCAGCCGCATCCTCGGCATGGGCGACATCGTCTCGCTGGTCGAGCGCGCCGCCGAGACGATCGACAAGGAAGATGCCGAGAAGCTCGCCGCCAAGGTCCGCAAGGGCCAGTTCGACATGGACGACCTGCTCAACCAGCTGCGCCAGCTGCGCAAGATGGGCGGCCTGCAGGGGCTGATGGGCATGCTGCCGGGCGCCATGCAGGCCAAGGCCGCGATGTCCAAGGCCAAGATCGACGAGGGGCAGCTCAAGCGCCAGGAGGCGGTCATTCTGTCGATGACGGCCAAGGAGCGGCGCAACCCGGACCTGATCCACGCGTCGCGCAAGAAGCGCATCGCCAAGGGATCGGGCGTGCAGGTGCAGGACGTCAACAAGCTGCTCAAGCAGCACGCCGACATGCTGAAGATGATGAAGCGCGTCAACAAGCTCGGCGAAAAGGGATTCATGCGCGGGCTTGGGGGCATGATGCAGCCGCCCGGCTTTCCGCGCTGAAGGTAATTGAAGACTCGTGAATCAGACGTATCGAAAGAGAGGATCGAAAGTATGCTAGCCATTCGTATGACCCGGCACGGCGCCAAGAAGCGGCCGTTCTTCCACATCGTGGTCGCCGACGCGCGCAGCCCGCGCGACGGACGCTTCATCGAGAAGCTCGGGACCTACAACCCGCTGCTGCCGCGCGAGCACGCCCAGCGCATCACGCTCGACAAGGAGCGCATCGCGCATTGGCTCAAGGTCGGCGCCCAGCCGTCGGACCGCGTCGCGCGTTTCCTCGCCACCGCCGAGCTGATGAAGCCGCGCGAGCGCCGCGAGCAGAGCAAGAAGCCGCAGCCCCGCGCCAAGACGCAGGAGCGCATGAAGGCAGCCGCGGCTGCAGCGGCAGCCGCGGCGCCGGCCGAGCCCGCCAAGGAGGCCGCGGCCAGCTAAGGAACATCTCCCGATGACCAAGGGCCGCGTTTTGCTGGGCGTCGTTGCGGCGGCGCATGGTGTACGCGGTCTGGTACGCATCAGGAGCTACACGGAGGACCCGATGGCGGTGGCAAGTTATGGCCCGCTGTCGGACGAGACGGGACGGAAGCAGTACCGGGTCGAGGCCTTGAGCACCGTGAAGGAAGCGGTGCTGGCCCGGATCGAGGGCGTAACCGACCGGACGGCGGCCGAGGCATTGCGGGGTTTGCGGCTCTATGTCGAGCGCAGCGTACTGCCGGCCACGGACGAGCGGGAGTGGTACGAGGCGGACCTCATAGGTCTCGCCGCAATCGGCCGGGACGGCCGGGATTGGGGGAAGGTGATCGCCTTCCACGATTTCGGAGCCGGGCGAACGATGGAAGTCTCGGGCGGCAGCGCATCGAAGGGTTCGGTGATGCTGCCCTTCACCGCCGAAGCGGTGCCCGAGGTCGACGTCGAGGGCGGCAAGGTCGTTGTCGATCCACCGGCCGGCGTGCTGCCGGGCGGTGAAACGAAGGAGGCGTAGAGGAACGTGTGGCGCGCGCCATGTGGATAGCGACGGCGCTCTCGCTGTTCCCGGAGATGTTTCCGGGCCCTCTGGGCGAAAGCCTGGCGGGCAAGGCGTTGAGGGACGGCGTGTGGGACTTGTCGGCCGTCGATATCCGGCGGTTTGCCAAGGACCGCCATCGCACGGTCGACGACGCGCCCTTCGGGGGCGGCGCCGGCATGGTGATGAAGCCCGACGTGCTGTCGGCGGCGATCGAGGCGGTCGCCGTGCCGGGAGTGCCGAAGGTACTGCTGTCGCCGCGTGGGACGCCTTTTTGTCAGGCGCGCGCGAGGCAGTTGGCGGCGGGTCCGGGCGTGCTGCTGGTGTGTGGACGGTTCGAGGGCGTGGACGAGCGCGTCATCGAGGCCCATGCACTGGAGGAGATTTCGGTCGGTGATTTCGTGCTTTCGGGTGGCGAGATCGCGGCCATGACGGTGTTGGATTGCTGCGTGCGGCTGCTGCCCGGCGTGATGGGCGAGCCCGAATCGGCGAGCGAGGAGAGTTTCGAGGACGGACTACTGGAATATCCGCACTACACCCGGCCCGCTTCGTGGACCGGATCCGATGGGATCGACCGGCAGGTGCCGGAGATCCTGGTCTCGGGTCACCACGGCAAGGTCGCGGAATGGCGGATGAAGAGACGAGAAGAGATTACGCGGCGGCGGCGGCCCGACCTGT
Source organism: Alphaproteobacteria bacterium (assembly GCA_947474005.1). Classification (GTDB taxonomy): domain Bacteria; phylum Pseudomonadota; class Alphaproteobacteria; order Reyranellales; family Reyranellaceae; genus Reyranella. The sequence goes on from CANJHI010000014.1 coordinate 47,531, forward strand.
GGGCACGGCGCCGGACCGCGACGGGAACCGAAGAGAAGTGACGAAAGGATGGATGCGATGAATATTCTCGACATGGTCGGCCAGACCACGATGGACAAGGTGCAGGCCGAACGGCCGGTGCCGCGCTTCGAGCCGGGCGATACGCTCCGCGTGCACGTCAAGGTGCAGGAAGGCAACCGCGAGCGCATCCAGGTCTATGAAGGCCTCTGCATCGGCCGCAAGAACGCCGGCGTGAACTCGGCGTTCACGGTGCGCAAGATCAGCTTCGGCGAAGGCGTGGAGCGCGTGTTCCCGCTCTACGGCCCGGGCATCTGGGAGATCGAGGTCGTCCGCAAGGGCGTCGTGCGCCGCGCCAAGCTCTATTACCTGCGCGATCTCCGCGGCAAGGCGAGCCGTATCGCCGAGGACACCGAGGCCCAGCGCGAGCTGCTCGCCGTGCAGGCCGAGGAGGCGATCAAGCGTCCGCGCCGCGAGCGCATCAAGAAGGAAAAGCCCAAGGCCGAAGGCTCCATCCGCGCCGCCAAGGGCGGCGGCAAGAAGTAGGTGCATCATGGCGTTCCGCAAGAAGGCGGCCACGCCGCCACCTGAGCCGCCCCAGCCGCGCACCCTGTTCGAGAAGATCTGGGATGCCCATGTCGTCGACCGCCAGGACGACGGCACCTGCGTGATCTACGTCGACCGGCACCTGGTGCACGAAGTCACCAGCCCGCAAGCCTTTGAGGGCCTGCGGATGGCCGGTCGCAAGGTGCACCGCCCCGACGCCACCATCGCGGTGGCCGACCACAATACGCCCACCACGACGGGCGCCATGGATGACGAGTCGCGCATCCAGGTCGAGACGCTCGAGTCGAACGTCGCGGAATTCGGCGTGCCGTATTTCGACATGAACGATCCCCGGCGCGGCATCGTGCACGTGATCGGCCCCGAACAGGGCCTGACCCTGCCGGGCATGACCATCGTGTGCGGCGACAGCCACACCTCGACCCATGGCGCCTTTGGCGCGCTGGCCTTCGGCATCGGCACCTCGGAGGTCGAGCATGTGCTGGCGACGCAAACGCTGATCCAGAAGCCTGCCAAGAACATGCGCGTCGCCGTCGAGGGCAGCCTGCCGATCGGCGTCACGGCAAAGGACGTGATCCTCGCCATCATCGGCCGCCTCGGCACCGCCGGCGGCACCGGCTATGTGGTCGAGTATGCCGGCCGCGCCATCCGCGAGATGACGATGGAAGGCCGCATGACGGTCTGCAACATGTCGATCGAGGCGGGCGCCCGCGCCGGCCTGATCGCGCCGGACGAGACCACCTTCAAGTACCTCTACGGCCGGCCGTACGCCCCCAAGGGCGGTGCCTGGGACCTGGCGCTGGGTCAGTGGCGTCGCCTGCCCTCCGACAAGACTGCGGTGTTCGACTCGCAGCTCGACCTGCTCGCCTCGGACATCCCGCCGATGGTGACCTGGGGCACCAGCCCGCAGGACGCGCTGCCGATCACCGACGTGATTCCCGACCCGGCCAATGCCCCCGATGAGAACCGTCGCGAGGCCTGGGCGCGTTCGCTCGCCTATATGGGCCTGACGCCGGGCACCCGCCTGGTCGACGTGCCAATCGACCGGGTGTTCATCGGCTCCTGCACCAACGGCCGCATAGAAGATCTGCGCGCCGCCGCCGAAATCGCCCGTGGCCGCAAGGTCGCCTCGACCGTGTCGGCCATGGTCGTGCCGGGCTCCGGCCTGGTGAAGGCCGAGGCCGAGCGGGAAGGTCTGGACAAGATCTTCATCGAGGCCGGTTTCGAGTGGCGCCTGCAGGGCTGCTCGATGTGCCTCGCCATGAACGCTGATCGCCTCGAAGACGGCCAGCGCTGCGCCTCGACGTCGAACCGCAACTTCGAAGGCCGCCAGGGCCGCGGCGGGCGCACCCATCTGGTGAGCCCGGCGATGGCCGTGGCCGCCGCCATCCGCGGCACGCTCGCGGACGTGCGCGACTTCCAGTAGACGTCGACACCTCGACCAGACATCGCGGGCGGTGCAGCAATGCACCGCCCGTTTTCTTTTCCCGGCAGGAAAATGCACAGGCCCTGTGATAGGCTGGACGGGCCTACTGCTAAGGAGAGTCCGCGATGAGCGTTCCGAATTCAGGTCCCGCCGCTCCGCCGCCGCCGGTATGGGATGCCCATCCGGCGGGGTCCGCCCAGGTCGCCTACGGCGGCTTCTGGATCCGCCTCCTCGCCTACATCATCGACGCCATCCTGCTCAGCATTGCCATGGGCATCGTGGGCGGGATCGCAGGCCTCAATTTCTACGATCCGAGCATCGAGACCTACAATCCGTCGGGGAATTTCCTCTACATCGTGGTCGCCTGGCTCTATTTCGCCCTGCTCGAGAGCTCGGAGCGGGGCGCCACGGTCGGAAAGATGGCGATGAGCCTCCGGGTTGTGACCGACAAGGGCGAGCGGCTCAGCTTCATGAACGCCACTGGCCGCTACTTCGCCAAGATCATTTCGGCCCTGATCCTGTGCATCGGCTTCATCATGATCGCCTTCACCGACCGCAAGCGCGGCCTGCACGACATGATCGCCGGCACCCTGGTGATCAAGACCCGGTGAATCGGGCTTCCCGACGGCCAGCTTGACCCGGGGCCCGAAAGCCCGTTTATTCCGGCGTTTCGCAAGGGGATTCCCATGGAAAAATTCACGACGCTGAGCGGCGTCGCCGCGCCGCTGCCGATGGTCAATGTCGACACCGACATGATCATTCCCAAGCAATTCCTGAAGACCATCAAGCGCACCGGCTTGAAGGAAGGGCTGTTCTACGAGATGCGCTGGACGGCCGACGGCCAGAAGAAGGATTTCATCCTCGACCAGCCGGCCTACCAGAACGCCAAGATCCTCGTTGCCGGCCCTAATTTCGGCTGTGGCTCGAGCCGCGAGCATGCCCCTTGGGCACTGCTCGACTTCGGCATCCGCTGCATCATCTCCGAGGACTTCGCCGACATTTTCTACAACAACTGCTTCAAGAACGGCATCCTGCCGATCAAGGTCTCCAAGGAGATCATCGCCAAGCTGATGGACGACGCGAGCCGCGGCTCGAACGCCATCATCGAGATCGACCTCGAGAAGCAGGAGATCAAGGGCCCGGACGGCGGCACGGTCCATTTCGAGATCGACGCCTTCCGCAAGAAGTGCCTGATCGAAGGCCTCGACGATATCGGCCTCACGCTGGAGAAGAAATCGTCGATCGACGACTTCGAGAACCGCCAGAAGGACTCCCAGCCCTGGCTCCACACCGCGACCTGAGCTACCGCACTGAAATACCGCACAGTGTCATCCCGAGTCGCGCGGGGGCTACCCCGCGCGACTCGGGATGACACCGGTTTCTGATCTGCAAGCCAACTAATCAACGGAAGACCTGACAACATGGCGTCCAACCGCAATCTGCTGGTGCTGCCGGGCGACGGCATCGGCCCCGAAGTGATGAACGAAGTCCGCAAGATCATCGCCTGGATGGGCAAGAAGCGCGCGGTCGGTTTCGACATCAAGGAAGACCTGGTCGGCGGCGCCGCCCTCGACAAGCACGGCGTGCCGCTCTCCGACGACGCCATGAAGACGGCACTCGAGGCCGACGCCGTGCTGTTCGGCTCGGTCGGCGGCCCAAAGTGGGACACCGCCGACTTCAGCAAGAAGCCCGAGCGCGGCCTGCTGCGGCTGCGCAAGGAAATGGATCTGTTCGCCAACCTGCGCCCGGCCAAGGTGTTCGATGCGCTGGTCGATGCCAGCTCGCTCAAGCCCGAGATCGTAAAAGGTCTCGACATCATGATCATCCGCGAGCTGACGAGCGGCGTGTATTTCGGCGAGCCGCGCGGCCGCCACATCAACGCCAAGGGCGAGGTCGAGGCCTTCGACACCCAGCGCTACACGGCGCCCGAGATTCGCCGCGTCTGCGCCGTCGCCTTCGAGCTGGCGCGCAAGCGCAAGAACAAGGTCCTCTCCGCGGAGAAGGCCAACGTGATGTACACCGGCGTGCTGTGGCGCGAGGAAGCGACCAAGCTGCACAAGGAGAAATACTCCGACGTGAAGCTTGAGCATATGTATGCCGACGCGCTCGCCATGCAGCTCCTGCGCGCGCCCAAGGAATTCGACGTCATCGTCACCGACAATCTGTTCGGCGACATCCTGTCGGACGAAGCCTCGATGCTGACCGGTTCGCTCGGTCTGTTGCCGTCGGCCTCGCTCGGTGCGCCCGACGCGACCGGCCGGCGCAAGGCGCTGTACGAGCCGATCCACGGCAGCGCGCCCGACATCGCGGGCAAGGGCCTCGCCAATCCGATCGCCCAGACGCTGAGCTACGCCATGATGCTGCGCTACTCGTTCGACCTCGGCAAAGATGCCGACATGGTCGAGCTGGCGGTCGAGAACGTGCTGAAGGCGGGTTATCGCACCGGCGACCTGCTGGTCGGCAATACCGACGGCACCAAGAAGGTCGGCACCCAGGAAATGGGCGACGCCATCGTCAAGGAACTGGACCGGCTGGTCTGATCAGCTTCCGCTGTCGGCGGCCTTGTCGAGGGCCGTCGCGAACGAGCCCATCTCGGCCGGCGCGAGATCGGAGACGGCACGCATCTCGAACCCGGCGTGGCGCCAGCGGGCGAGCGCAAAGCCGTCGCGCACGGTGATGTCGGGCGAGGTGTTGCCGGCCGTCGCCGCCGGCCAGACGGTGAGTGCCAGCCGGTGCTGGTTACGGCGGTAGACGAGCACCGCCACCTTGCGGCCATCGACGACATCGAGACGGCCCCCCAGCAGCGGGAAGCCTTGCGCGGTGAGGTCATGAACCGGCGGCGCATAGTCGATACGGCCGACAAACCACGGCTTCACCGTATGGCGATCCGACGAGGCGACATCGACCGGCGTCTCGGCCATCGCCACCCGCAGATAGCCGGCAATCATCTCGTCCGACTGCCGCCCGCCCTGCCCGGTGAGATTCCCTCCCAACCAGCCGAGACCGACGGCCACGATCAGGCTCGCGGCAACTGCTGCCCAGCGCATCCGTTCGCGGGCTCGCTCATGGGGGCGCCCGGCGATCGCCCGCAGCTCGCGCTCGATACGCGCGCGCAGCAGGTCGGGCGCCGGATCGGCCGGCAGGCCGCGCAACAGGCCGCTCATTGTCCGCGCTGCCTCCAGCCGCTGGCGGCAATCGGTACAAATCGCGAGCGCCGCTTCGAATTCGACGCTGTCGCGCGCCGACAGCTCGCCATCGACATAGGCGTCGACCATCGCCTCACAGGTCGGACAGTCCATGATCCCTCCTTCCCAGGCGGCCGCGCAGCTCGGCGGCCAACTTCTCCCGCGCCCGCGCCAGGCGCGACATGACGGTGCCGATCGGCAGATCGAGCACGCCCGCGATCTGCTTGTAGGAAAGGTCCTCGATCTCGCGCAGGACGAGGACCTCGCGCACCTCCGCCGGCAACGCCGCCAGCGCCGCCGCCACATGCCGGCGACGCTCGCCGGCCTCCGCGCTCTGCTCGGGATCAGGGCCGGCGGCGACCTGGTTTTCGACGGTCTCGAGCGACTCCGATTCGGCGGCGTACCGCGTGCGCATGTCGGTCCAGGTGTTGCGCACGATCCGCAGCAGCCACGGCCGCGCCTCCTCGCCGCGGAACGCGTGGAAGTAGCGCAACGCCCGCAGGAGCGATTCCTGCGCCAGGTCCTGCGCCGCCACGGGATCGCGCGCCAGCCAGCGGGCAAAGCCGTAGGCCGAGTCGAGATGCGGCAGCACGACGATGCGAAAGCGCTCGACCGTCCTGTTATCGGGCGTCCTGCCATCGGGCTCCGGCGCGTCGGACATGAGGCCCATAGGACAATAATACCGGCCAGGGGTCGATTTTATTCCATGCCCGATTCCTGGGAATAGGAGCCACTGGCTCCCAGTACTCCCCCGTAGTTCCAGCTCCGGAACTTCGGGAGGACATGATGCTGAAACAGGATCGTCGCGATTTTCTCAAGCTCGCCGGGATGGCGGGAGTCACCTTTACGGCCGGGCTGTTCGCGGACCGGCAAGCCTCGGCCCAGGCCAGCAGCGACTTCCATTTCGTACAATTCTCTGACACGCACTGGGGATACAAGGGCGCGGCCAACCCCGACGCCGAGAATACCCTGGCGAAGGCCGTGGCGACCGTGAACGGTCTCGCCAATCCACCCGACTTCATCGTCTTCACCGGCGACCTCACCCATACGACCGACGATCCCAAGGAGCGGCGCGCCCGCATGCAGCGCTTCAAGGAGATCGTCTCGGCATTGCGCGTCAAGGACGTGCGCTTCATGCCGGGCGAGCACGATGCCTCGCTCGACAAGGGCGAGGCCTACAAGGAGTTCTTCGGTGCGGTGAACTACACCTTCGATCACAAGGGCGTACATTTCATCGTGCTCGACAATGTGACGGATCCGGCAGCCAGGCTGGGTGACGAGCAGCTCGCCTGGCTGGCCGCCGACCTCAAGCAGCGCAAGACCGACGATCGCATCGTGGTGCTGACCCATCGGCCGCTGTTCGACCTGAAGCCTGACTGGGACTGGACGACCGCGGACGGCGCCAAGGCGATCGATCTCTTGATGCCCTACACCAACGTCGTGGTGTTCTACGGCCATATCCATCAGGAGAACCACCACACGACGGGCCACATCGCCCATCATGCCGCCAAGTCGCTGATCTTCCCGCTCGTCGCACCGGGTTCACAGCCCAAGCGGGCGCCGCTGCCCTACGACCCCGCCATGTCCGGGCTCGGCACGCGCGACGTGACGATGGGTGCAAAGGCCACTTTCGTCGAACTGCCGGTCAGCAAGGGTTGAGACCATGAACCGCAGACTTTTCGTCGCGCTGCTGACGGGCAGCGTGGCGACCGGTGCCGTGCGCCTTGCCGCACAATCGCCGACGGAAATCCGGATCAGCGCCAAGAAGTTCGAGTTTCACCCGAACAAGGTCACGGCCAAGCGCGGCCAACCGGTGACGCTCGTGCTGACCTCCGAGGACCGTATCCACGGCTTCAAGATGACGGACTTCGCGCTCCGGACCGATATCGTGCCAGGCCAGGAGACGCGCGTGACGTTGACGCCGGACAAGGAAGGCAGCTTCACGTTCTTCTGCGATATCTTTTGCGGCGACGGCCACGAGGACATGGACGGTACTCTGGTCGTCGAGGGCTGACGGGGCGGCTACTTCACCAGCGATCCCAGGATCCCGCGCAGGATCGAGCCACCGTTCTTCGTGATCGCTTTGGTTGCTTCGCGCACGAGCACGTTGGCCACGGTGCGTCCCGCCGA
>CANJHI010000015.1 GCA_947474005.1 Alphaproteobacteria bacterium
ACACGCATGTCGGGGGCCGAGCCAGGCGTGCACCGAGCACTATAAACCTATCCTGGCCCCTGAAACCCGCTCCGGTGCTTGCCGCGCCTCGAAACCGATGAAAAAACGTGCAGGTCTCGCTTGGAGAACTCAGTCCGACAGGCTGCTAGAAGAGCCAGACTGGTGAGAAAGTGTCGCATAAAGCCTCCCCGGCGATGCAGCACACACCGTGACGGCCGACTATGTCGCAACCGGGGCGTTGGCGCGACGAAACTAGGAGAGGGCATCCTTCAAGGCCTCGAACGGCAGCATTACGCACTCCTGGCGCGATTTGTGCGCGGCAACCGGCGCGAAGATGTCGAAAGGTTCAGCAGCCTCGCCTTGCTCCCGCCCGATGGCGCGTTCGGCATCGTGGCGCACCGCGGCAATGCCAGCCGCATCTAGGCCCACCGCGACCGAAGACAGGGCCGAGGCGGAGGCCTGGCAGAGAAGGCAGCCGCGCACCTGGTGGGCGATCTCGGCGATCCGCCCCTGCCCGTCCAGCCGGACATCGATCGTCACCCGGTCGCCGCACAGCGGGTTATCGCGGCGGGCCGACTTCGTCGGGTCTGCGAGCTTGCCCGCTCCGGTCTTGGCCTTGGCAAGGGCCACGATCCGGTCCTGGTAGAGCTGATCGCTCATCGCACCACTCATCGAAGCGTCTTGGCCGCGTGCCGGACGCCGGTCAGCAGGGCGTCGATGTCGCTGCCGTCGTTGTACGGCGCCATCGAAACGCGGGTCGTGCCGTCGAGATCGAAGCGGTCCATGAGCGGCTGCGCGCAATGATGGCCGGCGCGGACGGCAACACCGAAAGAGTCGAGGGTCTGGGCGACATCGTGCGGATGCACGCCGTCCAGCGTGAACGACACGACGGGATAACGGTTCTGCAGGCCCGCCGGCCCGAATATTCGGGCGCCGTCGATCTTCTGCAGGCCATCCATCAGGTGCTGGACCATCGTCATCTCGTGGGCATGGGCACCGGTCCAGTCGAGTGCTTGCATCCACTTGCAGGCGGCGCCGAGCCCGATCGCCGGCCCGATGGGCGGCGTGCCTGCTTCGAAGCGGCGCGGCGCCGGCGCCCAGGTCGTCTCGGCGAATGTCACGCGGCCGATCATCGAGCCGCCGCCCATGAAGGGCGGCATGACGTCGAGCAGTTCGGCCTTTGCCCACAGCACGCCGATGCCGTTCGGCCCGTAGGCCTTGTGGCCGGCGAAGACGTAGAAATCGACACCGAGCGATGGCAGATCGATGGGCCCGTGCGGCGCGCGCTGTGCGCCATCGAGCATGACCTTGGCGCCGATGGACTTCGCGGCGGCAACCACTGCGCCGACATCGACGACCGCGCCGGTTACGTTGGAGACATGCGCGAGCGAAATCAGCTTGGTCTTGGGCGTGAGCAGGCCCGGCAGTTTCTCGAGATCGATGCGGCCGTCGGTCGTCACCGGGATCATGTCGATCTCGATGCCGGAGCGCGCACGCAGGAGCTGCCACGGCACGATGTTGGAATGGTGTTCCAGCTCCGACAGCAGGATGCGATCGCCCGGCTTCAGCAGGGAGCCGTAGGAATAGGCGACCAGATTGATCGCCGCGGTACATCCGCCAGTGAACACGATCTCCATCGGCTGGACGCCGAGAAACCGTGCGACGTCGGCGCGGGCGTTCTCGTAGGCATCCGTCGCCCGTTCGGCGAGGCGATGGACGCCGCGCAGCACATTGGCGCGGCCCGTGGTCTCGTAGGTCCGCACGGCATCGAGCACCGCATTAGGCGTCTGCGCCGACGCGCCATTGTCGAGATAGTGGACCGGCCGGCCGTCGATGATCTGGGACAGAATCGGGAACTGGCCACGCACTGCGGCGACGTCGAAACTCATGCCCGGGACACTCATGCAGGACTCCGCTCCCGCCAGGCGGCCAGCGCCTCGGGCGTGTCGATGTCCGTGATCGCCGCCTCGCCCGCCATCTCGACCTCGCAGACGAGATCGGCATGCTCGCCGATCAGGTGCTTGGCGCCGCTGTCGCCGGACAGCAGCACCATTTCCGGAAAGAAGCGACGCGCCCAGAGGACCGGATTGCCGCGCTTGCCACCGACCGTCGGCACGCAGATAGCGCGGCCTTCGACGGGACTGAAGGCCGCGATCAGGCGGTTGAGCAGGCCCGCACCGACCCCGGGCATGTCACCCAGTTGAACGACCGCCGCATCGGCGTTGGAACTGAGTGCGCCGATGCCGGTCCGTACCGACGTGCTGAGCCCCTCGGCAAAATCTGGATTGGTGACGAAGCGCAGGCGCGACCGGCCGGGGATGGCTGCTTCGATGGCGGCCCGCACCTGCTCGGCCATGTGCCCGAGCACGACGACGATCTCGACGGCCTGGGACTCGAGTGCAGCCTTCACGGCATGCACGACCAAGGGCTCGCCATTGGCATCGGCCAGCATCTTGTTGGGGCCACCCATGCGCGTCGACCGTCCGGCCGCGAGCACGAGGACCGCGACCCGTGGTGCCTGCTGTGGTCCTTCATCTTCCGACGGCTCATCGTCGCGTGGCTGCGGCCGGCTCGCGATCTCTGCCAGCAGGCCGCCCGCGCCCATGCGAACAATCTCTGCCCGGCCGACGGGCAAACCGGCCGCCAGCCGCTCCAGCACCATGTCGAAGCCATTGTACTTGGGTGATTTCGCGCATCCCGGTAGACCAAGGACCGGCTTGCCGTCGAGCTCGGCGGTCAGCAGCAGATTGCCGGGATCGACCGGCATGCCGAAGTGGTGGACCTTGCCGCCCGCCTCGGCGATGCCCAGCGGCACCACATCGTGGCGATCCACGATCGCCGACGCTCCGGCGATGAGGAAAAGATCACAGCCTTCCGCCTTCAGTTCCTTCAACGCCCCGGCAATAGCCTTGGCGTCGTGCGCGACGCGGCGCTCGCAGTTCAACGTGCTGCCGAGAGATGTCAGGCGCTTGGTCGTCGTGCCGACCGCCTTGTCGAGCACCTTGTCGCGGGTGCCCGGCAGCCTGGTCTGGATAAGCCCGGTGCGCATTGCCTTGAATGGGGCCACCGAGATCAAGGGCTGGTTGGCCGAGTGGGCGACCCCGATGGCACGGTTCACGGCTGTCCTCGGAGCGCCGTAGGGAATGATCTTCACGGTGGCCACCATCTGCCGTGGCTCCACACGTGCGAAGGGTGGCAGCGTCGCCACGGTGACCGACTCGTCCAGTTCGTTCAGCGCGTCGATGCGTTCGTGATCGACGACGGCCAGCCCCGAGCCCTTGGAGAAATGATTGCAGCGTCCTGTGAAAGGCGCTGTGACCTCGATCCCCTCGCCCGCCAGCGCCTGGGCGACCGTCGCGGCCGCTTCGTCTTCGTGCACGTCATCGGGATCGAGGCGCGCTGCCACCACCGTCGACACACCGGCGGCTTTGAGCTTGGCGACATCCCCCACCGACAAGGTTCGGCCCTTGGAGAAATTGATTCCACCCGAGCGCCAGCTATGGCCCAGGATGGCGCCCGTGGCCTCGTCGATGGGAGTGTCGCCAAATCTCACGCCGCAACCACCTTCGGCCCGGCGAGCGCTTCCAGGCGGCGCGCACGCACTTCGACGATCTGGCCCAGGATCGACACCGCGATCTCAGCTGGCGACTTGGCGCCGATGTTCAGGCCGACCGGACCGTAGACGCGCGCGAACATCTCGTCGGTGATCCCGACTTCGCCCAGCCGCTCCTTGCGCTTGGCATGGGTCTTCCGGCTGCCGAGCGCGCCGATATAGAAGACATCGGACTTCAGCGCCGCTTCGAGCGCCGGATCATCGAGCTTGGGATCGTGTGTCAAGGTGACGACGGCAGTGGAGACGTCGAGCCCCATCGCCTGGAACGCCTCGTCGGCCCAGTCCTGGATCACCTTCACGTCGGGAAAGCGCGCGCTGGTGGCCCAAGCGCCGCGCGGATCGACGACGGTGACGTCGAAGTCGAGCATGGTCGCCATCGGCGCCAGGGTCTGCGCGATATGGACCGCGCCCACGATGATCAGGCGCGGTGGCGGCACGTAGACATTGAGAAAGATCTTCTGGCCGTCGAAATCGATCGTCTCGCTGCGGCCGATCGCCATGGCGCGGCGGGCTGCGGACACGAGCGTGGCGTCGCCCGCCATCGCACCGTCGGCCCTGTCGAGATAGATCAAGGTTTCGGCGGCATCGCTGAGGCGCGTCACCAAGGTAACGGCGGTGCGCTCGGTGCGGGCCTGCTGGAGGGCCGCAAGGGTCTCGGTCTTCATCGGATCAGCTCACCTTCTCGACGAACACCTGGACCTTGCCGCCGCAGGCGAGGCCGACATCCCAGGCCTGCTCGTCGGTGACGCCGAAATCGAGCAGCCGCGGCTTGCCGTCGGCGATCGCGGCCAGCGCCTCCTTGACGACGGCGCCCTCAATGCAGCCGCCCGACACCGAACCGACCATGGCGCCTGAGTCATCGACGCCGAGTTGGCTGCCGACCGGGCGTGGCGAGGACCCCCAGGTGGTGATCACCGTAGCCAAGGCGACGCCCTTGCCCGAGTTCTTCCATTTGCCGACCTGATCCAGCACATCGAGAGCGTCACTCATGATTTCTACTCCTTGCGCAGTTCCGTCTGCCATGTGGCGAGCCGTCTGTCGGCGCCCGGCGTCACCGTCCCCAGCGCCGCGATCAGCCCGGTCAGGCTTTCGAGGTTGTGGACGGGACGGAATTCATCGACATGGGGCAACATCGCCTTGTTGCCTTGAGATTTGGGTTCATAGGCACCGTAGCGCAAGAGCGGGTTCAACCAAACCAGCCGGGCGCAGGACTTGTGCAGTCGGTCCATCTCCTCGGCCAGCCCGCCGCCGCCTTCGCGATCCAGCCCGTCGGTGATCAGCACGACGACCGCGCCCTGCCCCAGTACCCGGCGCGACCATTTGTTGTTGAATTCATGAAGTGTCTGTCCGATCCGCGTGCCACCCGACCAATCTTCGACCTGCGCCGAGGCTTTGACTAGCGCTATATCCACATCCCTATAACGCAAGGCTCGGGTCACGTTGGTCAACCGGGTGCCGAAAGTGAAGCAATAGACGCGGTCCCGGTCATTGGTAATGGTATGCATGAAGTGCAGGAACATGCGGGTGTAGCGCGACATCGAGCCTGAGATATCGCACAGGATGACGAGCGGCGGCGGCCGGCGGCGAGGCTCGCGGCGGCGCAGTTCGGTCAGGCCTTCCGGGCGCAGCGCCCGGCGCAGGGAGGCGCGAAAATCCACCCGCGGCCCGCGCCGCGCCGGACGGAAGCGGCGGGTGCGCCGCTCCGGCACCGGCAGGCGCATCCGGGCGATGGCGCGGAGCGCGTCGTCGATCTCGGCCTGCGACATCTGCTCGAAGTCCTTGTGCTGCAGGATCTCGCGGTCGGAGACGGTGAAGGTGGCCTCGACCTCTACTTCCGGTGGTTCGTCCTCGCCGGTCGGCGCCTCGCCGCGGCCGGGCTGTAGCGCCTCCTGCAGGCGGCGGCTGAGCTGCTTGCGCTCATCCTGGTCTGCCGGCACGCCGACCTGGGGCAGCAGCATCTCCATCATCTTTTCCAGGAGACGCGGGTTGCGCCAGTAGACGTGGAACGCCTGGTCGAAGATCTCGCGCTGGTCGCGTCGGTTCACGAAGACCGAATGCAGGGTCCAGTAGAAGTCGTCGCGCTTCTTCAGGCCCGCTGCTTCGACTGCCTCGATGGCGCGCAGGATTTGTCCCGGACCGACGCGCAGCCCGGCGGTGCGCAACGTGCGGGCAAAGTGCACGATATTGGTGGCGAGCTTGCCGCCGCCCGGATCAGGCGCGGCCGATGTGTCGGGCGGCGCGTCCATTATCGTGACCTCAGCCCAGCGGCTCAGCGGCGATGTCGGACTTCACTTTTCGCAGGATCTCCGCCGCTTCGGAACCTTGCAGGCGCTGGATATCGTCCTGGTATTTCAGCAGCACACCCAGCGTATCGTTGATGGTCCTGGGGTCGAGGTCGAGCGCGTTGAGCTCCGACAGCGCTGTGGCCCAGTCGATCGACTCGGCCACGCCCGGCGCCTTGAAGAGGTCGAGCTTGCGCAGTTCCTGAACGAAGCCCACGACCTGGCGCGACAGCCGGTCGCTCGATCCCGGCGCCTTCACCTTGAGAATCTCCAGTTCGCGCTTCAGGTCGGGATAGTCGACCCAGTGATAGAAGCAGCGGCGCTTGAGCGCGTCGTGGATTTCACGGGTGCGATTGGACGTTACGATCACGATCGGGATCTCCGCCGCCTTCACCGTGCCGAGCTCGGGGATCGTCACCTGAAAGTCTGACAGCAATTCGAGCAGGTAGGCTTCGAACGGCTCGTCGGTCCGGTCCAATTCATCGATCAGCAGGATCGGGGCGCCTTCGGTGTGCGGGCTGAGGGCTTCGAGCAACGGACGACGGATCAGGAATCGCTCGTCGAAAATGTCGGCCGCCAACTGGCCGCGATCGTGCACGCCTTGCGCCTCGGCAAGCCTGATCTCGATCATCTGCCGGGCGTAGTTCCATTCGTACACCGCCGAGGAAACGTCGAGGCCCTCGTAGCACTGGAGGCGAATCAGTGGACGCTTCAGGGTCGCCGCCAACACCTTGGCGATCTCCGTCTTGCCCACGCCCGCCTCGCCTTCGCAGAACAGCGGACGGCCGAGCTTGAGGGCAAGGTAAAGGACGGTGGCGAGGCTACGATCGGCGATGTAGTCGCCGCTCTTCAGAAGCTCGACGGTGGCGTCGATGGAGGCCGGCGTGGCGGAGGACATGCAACTCCCGGGAAACACTTAAGGGAAAACGCTGAAGGAACGCGCAAGCCTCAGTGTAGCGGATGGCGCGGGCCGCCGATATGGTGGGAATCTCTGGAGAGATCAAGCGCTTGGGAGGCGGACATGGAGGCAGAACTGTTCAAGGGCCGGACGGCGATCGTGACCGGCGGCGCGCGCGGCATCGGCCTCGCCTGTGCGGCGAAAATCACGGCCGGCGGCGGGCGTGTCGCATTGTGGGATCGCGACCTCGCACGTGCCGAACAGTCGGCGGCCGCGCTGAAGGGCGCCATTGCGATCGAGGTCGACGTGACCAGCGAAACGTCCGTCGCCGCGGCGCTCGCCGCCACCGAGAAGCGGCTGGCGCCTTCCGATATCTTGGTTGCAAGTGCCGGCATCACCGGACCGAATACGACGGTCGCCACCTACCCCGTCGACGCCTGGCGGCAGGTGATCGACATCAACCTGACCGGTGTGTTCCTGTGCAACCGTGCCGTGGCCGACGGCATGGCCAAGCGCGGATGGGGACGCATCGTCAACATCGCCTCGGTGGCCGGCAAGGAAGGCAATCCCAATGCCTCCGCCTACTCCGCCTCGAAGGCCGGCGTCATCGGCCTCACCAAGTCGCTCGGCAAGGAACTTGCTACGACGGGCGTGCTGGTGAACTGCGTCGCGCCGGCGGTGGTGAAGACGGAGCTGTTCAGTCAGATGACCGAGCAACACATCAACTACATGCTGTCGAAGATCCCGATGAACCGCTTTGGAGAAGTCGACGAAGTGGCCGAGATGGTCGCGTGGCTGGCGTCGAGCCACTGCACCTTCGCGACCGGTGCCACCTTCGATCTCTCCGGCGGACGCGCAACCTACTAAAGGCGAGTTGCTGACATGACCCTCCATACGCTGACGCTGACCGAACTCTCTGCTGGCCTCGCCGCCAAGAAATTCTCATCGCGCGAGATCGTCGATGCCCTGCTCGGCCGGATCGCCAAGGCCAACGGCAAGCTCCATGCCTTCACCGAGGTCTACGCCGATGCCGCGAAGGCCATGGCGGACGGCGCCGACCGGGCCCGCATGGCGGGCTTCCCGCTGCCGGCCCTGCACGGCCTGCCGGTCGCCTACAAGGATCTCTGTGACATCGCCGGCAAGGTCGGCACCGGCGGCTCGAAGATGTTCGAGGCGCGGATCGCCACCGAGACTTCCAACACCGTCGAGCGCCTCACCGCCGCCGGCATGATCCCGCTCGGCAAGCTGCACATGGTCGAGTTCGCCTTCGGCGGCTGGGGCACCAATCCCCTGATGGGTGCGCCGTGGAATCCTTGGGACCTCGCGACCCATCGCGTGCCCGGCGGCTCCTCGAGCGGCACCGGCGTCGCCGTCGCGGCGCGGCTGACGCCGGCCGGCATCGGCAGCGACACGGGCGGTTCGGTGCGTATACCCGCGGCCTTCAACGGGCTGGTCGGACTCAAAGTCACGTTCGGACGCATCGGCCTCTCCGGCACAATCATGTTGAGCTGGAGTCTTGATTCGATCGGACCGATGGCCCGCTCGGTCGAGGACTGCGCGCTGATGCTGAACGCGCTTGCCGCGCCGGATGCACGCGACCCGACGACCCTAGGCCAGCCGCTGGAGGATTTTACCCTCGCCACGCGGCCGGGGTCGATCGAGGGCATGCGGATCGCCGTGCCGGACACGAAGCAGATGCCGAACTTCACGCATCCCGATGTGATCAAGGCCTGGCAGACCGCGGCCCGGACATTCGAAAGCCTTGGCGCTGTGGTGGAAGCGGTGCGTCTGCCGGACTGGTATTTCGATCTCTCGCGGCCGGCCGGAACGATGATCTCGTCGGAGGCCTATTCGCTCCACCGCGATTATATCGAGGACATGAGCAAGGCGATCGGTCCCGGCGTGCGCGCCCGCGCCCAGGCTGCCAAGATGCTGCTACCCGGCGCCTACGCCGAGGAGATTCGCATGATGGGCGAGCGCCGGCGGATTTTCGCCGACTGGTTCCGGCCCTACGACGCCATCGTGATGCCGACCATGGCGGTGCCGGCGATCCCGCTCTCCGAAGTCGATGAGACCTCGCCCATTCCGGGATTCTTGACGAGGCCAGCCAACTACCTCGGCCTCTGCAGCCTCGCCATGCCGTCCGGCCAGTCGGATGGCCTGCCGCTCGGCATCCAGATCGTCGGCAAGCCGTTCGCCGAAGGCGACGTGCTGCGCCTCGGCAAGGCTTTCCAGGACGCGACGGATTTCCACCGTCGCGCGCCCGATCTCTCCGCGCTGGGGCTTTAGTCGCCAGTCTCGAGCAGTCAGTCTCGTTGGGGCATGCCCTGCGGCACGACCGTCTTCACCAGCGAGGCGTCCAGCGCCTCGTACTCGTGATAGCGGATCGTGTCGTAGAGTTCCTGGCGCGTCTGCATCTGGTCGAGCACGTTCTGCGTGCCGCCGTCTCGCTTGATGGCCGCGAACACCTTCTCCTGCGCCTTGTTCGCCGCACGTAGTGCAGACACCGGCCAAATTACCATGCGATAGCCCATGGCCTCGAACTCGCTCGCCGTGAAGAACGGCGTGCGGCCGAACTCGGTCATGTTGGCGAGCAATTTCACGCCCGGCAGCGCCTTGGCGAAGGCGCGGAACATCTCGGCGTTGGTCAAGGCCTCGGGGAAGATCGCGTCGGCGCCCGCCTCGAGGTAGAGCCTGGCCCGTGCCACTGCGCCTTCGATGCCCTCGCTGGCCGCCGCGTCGGTGCGCGCAATGATGACAAGGTTGCGACGCGCCTTGGCGGCGGCGGCCACCTTGGCTGCCATGTCGTGCGGTTCCGCCAGCTTCTTGTTGTTCAGGTGGCCGCACTTCTTGGGCAGGATCTGGTCCTCGATATGCACGGCGCCGGCGCCCGCTTCCTCGAAGGCGCGGACCATGTGCATGACGTTCAGCGCCTCGCCATAGCCGGTGTCTCCGTCGACCAGCACCGGCAGGCCGGACGCCCGCGCCACCTGGCGTATGAAGAAGCAGACCTCGTCGACCGTGATGACACCGAGATCGGGCAGTCCCATCGACGACGACATGGCGGCGCCGGAGAGGTAGAGCGCCTCGAAGCCCGCCCGCGTGGCCTGCAGGGCGGCCAAGCCGTTCTGCGTGCCAGGCATGCGCAGGATCTGCGGCCGCTCGAGCAGCGCGTGGAAGCGGATGCCGGCCGCATCGGTCGGCAAATCGGCGGCAACGAGATAAGGCATGTTCCCTCTCCCTAAGTCTTTTGAGGCCGGCGACCCTGTCAGCCGACCATCAGGCCCGCACCGACGACAACCGCGGTGCCAAGCCAAGTATAGAAGTCCGGCACCTCGGCAAACATCAGATAGCCCACGATGACCGAGCCGATCATCTGCGTATAGTTGAACGGCGCCACGAAATTGGCCGAGGCGTAGGTCATGGCCTTGGCGACGCAGTAGTGGCCGAGTGCGCCGAAGACGCCCAGCGAGCAGAGCAACGCCCAGTCGGTCCAGGCCGTCGGCATTTTCCACACGAAGGGCAGCCAGATCGACATGATGATCGCGCCCAACAGCACGCTGTAGAAAATCGAGGTCGCCGGCGCGTCGACGCCGGCGAGGCGGCGGATCAGGATCTGGTAGACCGCGTAGCAGATCGCGCTGCCGAGCAGCAGCAGCGATGCCCACTGGAACACCGCGCTGCCCGGCCGAATCACGATCAGCACGCCTGCGAATCCCACGACTACGGCGGCCAACCGGAAGAACGTGATGCGCTCGCCGAGCAGCGGCCATGCGAGCAGCACCACCGCGAGCGGCGCCACGAAGGCGACCGAAATTGCCTCTGCCACCGGGATCGACTTCACCGCGGAGAAGAAGAACAGCGTCGACAGCAGCATCATCACCGAGCTCACGAACTGCGTGCCGATTCGCCGCGTACGCAGCAGCCCGAGCCCCATGCGCGGCATGAAAACGGCGGCAACCAGGACGAGATGCGAGACGATGCGGAACCAGACGATCTGCTGTGGCTCGTAGCTTGCGGCCAGGAGCTTCACGATCCCGTTCATGATGGGAAACAGCGCGCAGGCCGTGCACATGAAGAGTACGCCAAGCAGCGGCCGCGACGTTCGGCTGGGCGCCCTCGTTTCGGCCATCGCAGGTCTCAGCGGATGAAGCGTTCGAGTGCGCCCAGCAGCAGCGTTCCGGCCGTCGCGATCACGATCAGGGACGCGGCAATGGAAGTGAAGCGGCCGATTTCCTGGGAGCGCCCGTCGCCGATGATCAGGCGATGGGCGACCATCGAGGCCATGCCGATCGCCGCCAGCGTGATGGCCATGCCCAAGGCGATGGCAATGACGCCAATGACCCCGGCCCACAGCACGCCCAGTGCCACCGACAGCAGGATCACCACCAGGGCGCCGGCGCAGGGCGCGATACCCGCCGCCGTCAGCAGCAGCCAGCCGGCTATGGTCCGCCGCGGCGCGGCATGCTCGTGATCATGACCGTGGTGATGGTCATGATCGTGCTCTACCCCGTGCGCGTGCTCGTGCAACCGGCCGGTGAGTCCCGCCCACAGCCGCCAGAAGCCGACCAGCAGGATGAGGACATAGGAGACGATCTCTACGTTGCGCACTTCGCGCAGGGCGCCGAGCAGGCCGACGGCGTAAAACATCTTCAAGGCCCCGGCGAGCAGCAGCGCCGCCAGCGTGTGGGTGAAGGCAATCCAGGCGCCGGCGAAGATGCCCTCGATCCAGGCCCTGGGCTTGGTGCTGTCGAGGAAATAGGCAACCACGACTGCCTTGCCGTGGCCCGGGCCCAGCGTATGCACCACGCCATAGCCGAAGCACACGGCCATGAGCGTCCACAGCGCCACCGATCCCGATCCGGACTGGATGTCGCGCAGCGCCGTCGATAGCGATTGCTGGATCTGCCGCTGGTAGTCGGCGCTGTAGCGCGCGAGCTCGGCCACACCGTCGCTGAAGACCAGCGCGCCGATCAGCGTCAGCAGCAACAGCACGCCGACCCAGAGGAACGGCGAGCGTAGGACGGTCGACTTCACGGAAGTCGACACGTCACGATGTCCGCAAAGACGGGATAGCCGCGCACGAACTCGGTCTTGTGCGCAGGGTTCTTCGACAGCGAGCAGCCCGCCGGTACCGATGCCTTGTCGACCTCGAGCCGCATGAAGTCCTCCGGATCGTAGGTCACGACCGAAAACATCTTGGCCGGTTCGGGCAGCGTGAAGCGCATGACGTACACCAGGTTGCGCGGCCCCTGCTTCCGCGGTGCGTCCGGCTGCGCGGCCCTCTTGTTGGCCGGCATCGGCATGCCGGCGTTGTCACCCGCCGCGCGGTCCCATTCCGGCGGGATGAAACTCGCGGGATCGTCGATGCGCGCCGAGAATGCCGGATGCTGGGACGGGCGGAAATCCTTGGCGCCGGTGTTCAGCCAGGTGAGATAGCCGTATTTTTTGAGTTCGGGCATCATCTCGTCAGCCAGCACCTTCGTCTCCTTTGCCGAGAATTTGCCATCCTTGTTCTCGTCGATCAGGGGAATCTCGATCTCGCTCGAAAACGGATCGAACCGCCATTCGATCTCGACGTGGGTGTACTTGCCGTCCTTGACCACGACGCGGACCACTTCCTGGATCCAGATGTGCGGATGAGCAAATGCCGCGGTGGAAATCAAAGTTCCGGCGATCGCCAGGAACACTCCGAAAGCCGCCTTCATGCCGTAGTCTCCTGCGGCGGCACGGGCCGAGGCTTGCCGTGATCGTCGATCGCCACGAAAACATAGGTGCCGTGGGTCACGCGAATGTCGACCTGTTCGTGGCGGCGCTGCACCATGGTCTCGAGCGCGATGGTGATCGAGGTCCGGCCAACCTTCACGACTTCTCCATAGATCGACACCATGTCTCCCACCTTGATCGGCTGGACGAAGGTCATGGCCGTGATCGCCACGGTCGCCACCCGGCCCTTGGCCACCCGTGCAGCCAGCGAGCCGCCCGCGATGTCCATCTGGGAGAGCACCCAGCCGCCGAAAATGTCGCCATTCCCGTTCATATCGGCGGGCTGCGGCACGGTTCTTACGATGGGATCGCGGCGACTTTCAGACATCGATTCCCCACCGGATATGGTTGATTTCGGGCGATTTTGCTACCATACCCATGCTCCACCGGCCATCAAGTGATCCCCTCGCGCGGCCGGTAACAAAAGAAGCAAACATGGCCAAGAACGGCGATCTCTTCGGTCAGTCGGGTGGCGGCAAGCGCGCCGCGGCGACCAAGGACACCTCCTACACCGCCAGTGACATCGAGGTTCTGGAAGGGCTGGAACCCGTCCGCAAGCGCCCTGGCATGTATATCGGCGGCACCGACGAACGGGCGATGCACCACCTCGTGGCGGAGGTGCTGGACAATTCGATGGACGAAGCTGTCGCGGGCCACGCCGACACGATCTGGGTCGAGATGCTGACCGGCAACCGCATCCTTGTGCGCGACAACGGCCGCGGCATGCCGGTCGATCCGCATCCCAAGTACAAGAACATGTCGGCCCTCGAAGTCATCCTCACGAAGCTGCATTCGGGCGGCAAGTTCAACAGCAAGGTCTACGCGACCTCGGGTGGCCTGCACGGCGTCGGCGTCTCGGTGGTCAACGCGCTGTCGGACGAGTTGATCGTCGAGGTCGCGCGCGATCGGCAGGCCTGGGTCCAGACCTTCTCGCGCGGCAAGCCCACTTCCAAGCTCAAGTCGGCCGGCCCGGCGCCGAACCGCCGCGGCACGACAGTCACTTTCCATCCCGATCCAGAGATCTTCGGCAAACATGCCTTCGCCGCCGAGCGGCTCTACCGCATGGCGCGATCCAAGTCCTACCTGTTCCGCGGCGTCGAGATCCGCTGGAAATGCGATCCGTCGCTGCTGCCCAAAGGCAGCACGATCCCGGCCGAGGAGTCGTTCCACTTCGCCGGCGGCCTGAAAGATTACCTGACGTCGGAGATCGGCCAGCGGCCGACCGTCGTGCCGCAGCCCTTCGCCGGCGAGGCCAAGAGCGAAAGCAACGGCACTGCCGGCGGCAAGGTCGAATGGGCGGTGTGGTGGCCGAACGATGAGGAAGGCTTCGTCCGCTCCTACTGCAATACCGTGCCGACAGCCGAAGGCGGCACACACGAGTCAGGCTTTCGCAGCGCGCTGCTGCGCGGCCTCAAGCGCTATGCCGAGCTCACGGGCAACCGCAAGGGCTCGGTCATTACGGCCGAGGATGTGATCGAAGGCGCTGCCGGACTGGTCTCGGTGTTCATCGAGCAGCCGCAATTCCAGGGGCAGACGAAAGAGAAGTTGGTCAGCGTCGAGGCGACCAAGCTGGTCGAGACCATCGTCGGCGATAATTTCGAGCATTGGCTGACCGGCGACAAAGAGGTGGGCAACGTCCTGCTCGAACACGTCGTCGCCAAGGCCGAGGAGCGGCTTCGCCGCAAGCAGGACCGCGAGCAGCAGCGCAAGACCGCGACCCGCAAGCTGCGCCTGCCCGGCAAGCTCGCCGACTGCAGCAGCACAGGGTCGATCGGCACCGAGATTTTCCTGGTCGAGGGCGATTCGGCCGGCGGCTCGGCCAAGGCGGCGCGCAACCGCGAAACCCAGGCCATTTTGCCACTCCGTGGAAAGATCCTGAACGTGGCCAGCGCCAGCGCCGACAAGCTGCGCGAGAACCAGGAGATCCAGGATCTCATCCAGGCGCTGGGCTGCGGCACCGGCGCGCACTACAGCGACGAGCGGCTACGCTACGAGCGGGTCATCATTATGACCGACGCCGACGTCGACGGCGCCCACATCGCCTCGCTGCTGATGACCTTCTTCTATCGCGAAATGCCGAAGCTGATCGAGAACGGCCATCTCTTCCTCGCCCAGCCACCGCTGTTCCGCATGACCAAGGGCGGCCGGACCGAATATGCCCACGACGAGCAGCAGAAGGACGAGCTCCTGCGCACCGTGTTCGGTGGCAAGGCCGAGATGACGCGCTTCAAGGGTCTGGGCGAAATGCAGTCGGTGCATCTCCGCGAGACAACGATGGACCCGACCAAGCGCATCCTGCTCAAGGTCGATGTGCCAACCAGCCTCAGCGCCGACGACCGTCTTGAAGAAATGAGAACCCGCACGCTGGTGGAAGACCTGATGGGCCGGAAACCGGAGAAGCGCTACGCCTTCATCCAGGAAAACGCCAAGTTCGCGCGCGACTTGGACGTCTGATCCAGCTTACGGCGGCCTGACGGCAGGTGCGCGACAATGTGATGTGATGCGGCTGCACTCGCGCCGTATCGTGCATGGGCGGAAAAGGCGCTGAGGAGAACGTCCACATGCGTTATGCCAAGAGAATTGCCGCGGCAGTCGCCGCGCTCATCATCCTGCCGGCCATCGCCTGTGCCGCCACCATCGGTGGCGTCTGGTACGCCCCCCAGTACGACTACATGGATTTCTGGGCCGCCACGGACAACAAGCCGTTCCAGGTCATCATCCATGGCAACCCCTTTTCCAACGTGCCGTTCGACGAAGTTGCGCAGGCGCTGCTGCCGGCCATGCAGGCGGCTAAGCCTCGGCCCAACTTGACCTTCACTTATTCGAAGCCGTCCGAGGATCCGCGTCCCTACTACCGGCTGATGCTGGTGTTCGACTATGCCAACGACCTTGGCTCCGATGCGGTCTGCCAAGGCAATTACCGCACCGGCCCTGCGAAGCCAGGCGTCTTCAAGGTCTTTGCCATCTACTGCCGCAACGACATGACGATGTCGACGACGACGGCATGGACGCCCGCAACCGGTCCCGACGATCCGCGCATCCAGCAGCTCTTCCGGGAGCTGTTCATGGTCGTGTTCAGCGACGCGATATTCCTGCGGCCGCAGAGTGGCTCCGATCGCCGCTAAGGACCGAAGCGCTCCACAGGGACTCTCTGCTAACCAGACGGGCATGGCCGTCTGGTATTCCATCGCTGACATGGTTCTGTCCCGCTTCGATGCGGAGACGGCACACGGACTAGCGCTTCGCGTCCTGAAAAGCGGATTGATGCCGGGCGACCGCCGTGACGACCCACCGTCCCTTTCGGTTTCCGTCTGGGGTCGTCGTCTGCCCAACCCCATCGGCCTCGCCGCCGGCTTCGACAAGAATGCCGAGGTGCCGGACGCCATGCTCGGCCTCGGCTTCGGTCTGGTCGAGATCGGCAGCGTCACGCCCCGGCCACAGGAGGGGAACCCGCGACCCCGCCTCTTCCGGCTGCCTGACGATCGCGGCGTGATCAACCGCATGGGCTTCCCCGGCGAGGGCCTGGAGGCCGCGCGGTCGAGGCTGGCGACCCGCCCCCGGCGCGGCTTCGTCGGCGTCAATGTCGGGGCGAACAAGGACAGTACCGATCGGGCTGCGGATTATGTGGCCTGCAGCGTGGCCTTGGCGCCCTATGCCGACTACCTCGTGTGCAACGTCTCGTCGCCTAACACGCCGGGCCTCCGCAATCTCCAGGGTCGGGCCCAGCTCTCGGACTTGCTCAAGCGTGTCCAGGACGCGATCGCGGCCAAGCCTGTGCCACTCTCGGTCAAGATCGCGCCCGACGCCAGCGACGACGATCTCGACGACATCGTCTCGGTTTGCCGTGATCTCCGCATGGACGGCATCATCGTCGGCAACACGACGCTGTCGCGTCCGCCCTCTCTGCGGTCGGCGCGGCGGGAAGAGACCGGCGGTCTTTCAGGCGCGCCCCTCACGACATTGTCGACCGATGTCCTGCGCCGAACGGCGCAACGCGTCGAAGGTCAGTTCCCTCTGATCGGCTGCGGCGGCATCGGTTCGGGCGCCGATGCCTATGCCAAGGTCCGCGCCGGTGCGACCCTCGTGCAGCTCTATTCGGCCATGGTGTATGAGGGCCCGCCGCTGATCCGCCGCATCAAGGACGAGCTGGCGGCTCTGCTCGCCCGCGACGGCTTCACCGCGGTGACCGACGCGATCGGCGCCGACCTACGCTGATGGTTCGTCGAGGTATTGGCCGGCGTCGAATTTGACGTAGGCACTCTCTGCGTCGAAGGCCGCGCCCACCGGGTCCCCCCCTGACGCCACGATATCGATCTGCTTCTGCAGCAGGACGCGCAGCATCGACACGCCCTGATCGGACGACATCAGGTGCTCCTCCGAATGGAAGGTGATCGCGCCCTGCCCGACCTGAGCCTCGGTGTCGCCGGGAAATTTTTGGTGTTCCTCAGGCGTCAGCTCGGCCCAGGCCTTGCCATTGTAGCGCGATTTGAACTTGGTGAGTTCGCCCTTCTCGCGCACCCGGCCGGCGACATAGATGCGGTAGTGCGTGTCGTCGATCGGCAGCGTCCAGCCGATCGATTCGACCATGCCGTACTGCGCGACCCGCGGATTGGCCACGACCCGCAAGGTCGGCACCACGGCCTCGGTGACTCGACGAAAGCGCTTTCCCTCCGGTCCGGGGCGAATGGAGGTCGACTTCACGCCCTGACGTCCGTACTCGAACTTCACTTTTGGAAAGGCATTCATCGCCTCGACGAACTGCGGCCCGCTGAACGAACCATGCAGGATGGGCACGTGATAGGGATCGACCACGTTCTCGAAATGCTGCAGCCAGTTGCAGGGGGCGATCGCGATACCGCCGCTGCCGATGCTGGAATCGTCAGCCTCGATGAATTCGCCGGGCTGTAGCACCTCCAGGCACTCGTAGCGCGGCAGCAGTGGCTTCTTCGCCGGTGGCCCGAGATAGGCGAAGACCAGCCCGTAGCGCTCCTCGACCGGATACCACGGCTGGCGCACGCGCTGGCACTGCGCGCCGGTCGGATTGGGTTCGCACGGCATCTCGAGGCAGTGGCCTTCGACGTCGAACAGCCAGCCATGGTAGCAGCAGCGGATGCCGCGCTCCTCGACCTTGCCGTAGTACAGTGTCGTGCCGCGATGGCAGCAGCGCGGGTAGACCAGGCCTGCCTGCCCTCGCCCATCGCGGAACAGGATCAACTCCTCGCCGAGAATCCTGACCGGTCGCGGCGTCGCGCCGGCGTCCGCTGCCATGCCGACGGGATGCCAGTAGCGCCGCAGCAACTCACCCATCGGCGTCCCGCGCCCGACTTCTGTGAGCCGCGCATTGTAGGTAGGCGCCTTCAGATCGTACGCGGAGCGAACATTCGCTGTTGCGGTCATGCCGAACTCCCTACTCTACCTTGGCGCCAGACTGCTTGATGAGGTCGGCCCAGATCGGCGTCTCGCGCGCGAGAACCGCGGCAAGTTCGGCGGGTGTGGAACCCACTGGCGTCTGTCCCTGGGCGATCAGTTTCTCGGCAATGTCGGGCTGGCGGATCACCGCCGCGATCTCGCGCTGCAGGCGATTGACGATGTCGGACGGTGTTCCGGCCGGTGCATAGGCCGCGACGAACAGGCTGAGGTCGAAGCCGGCTACCAGCTGTTCGGCGAAGGTGCCGAGTTCGGGCATCGACGCCGAGCGCTTGGCGCCGGCAACGGCGAGCGGCTTCACCCGGCCGGCGGCGATCTGCGTCTTGGCGCTGGTGGGGCTCGCCCAAGTGATGTCGAGTGTCCCGTTCGCGACATCCTGGAGGGCCGGCACGTCGCCGCGATAGGGCACATGGTTGTAAAGCCCGCCCCCGTTCGGACCGCTGAGGGCCTTCTCGAACATCAGCCCGTAGAGATGGCCGCTCGAGCCGATCCCCCAACTGCCGTAGGTTGCGGGCCGCCCCAGCCCTTTGACCCAGGCGGCCATGCCGCGGAGATCGCTGAACGGTGCATCGGCCTTCACCACCACGAGGATCGTTCCCAGCGACACGAGTGACACCGGGATCAGATCCTTGTCGGGATCGAATGGCAGCTTGGCGTAAAGCGTTGGGTTGTTGGTGTGGGTGGAATTCGTCGTGATCAGGAAGGTGTAGCCATCGGGTGGGGCCTTGGCGACGATGTCTGCCCCGATGATCGTGTTGGCACCCGGCTTGGGATCGACCAGGACCTGCTGGCCCAGGCGTGCCGAGAGGCTGTCGGCGATGACGCGGACCAGGGCATCGATTGCCCCACCCGGGTTGAACGGCACAACGATCCGGATGGGCTTGGCCGGCCAGATGCCCTGCGTTTTACCCGCCGAGCCGAACAAAGGCACGGAAAGCGCCGCCCCAACGATGCTTCGCCGACCGATCGCTTTTCGCGACATTGATTTCCTCCCCAAGATATCCGCGAAGACGTGGCTCTCTTTGCTGGCGCTTTATCTCCGCTGAAACCGGTCGAGACTCTAGCCACGCTTTTGCCCGGCGCATAGGTCGGCTGCAGCCGGAATGAGGCCTGCATCGCGGAAATCTGGACGGCAGACGCGCCCCCAGGGAAGCCATACACTCCGCCCAAGGGAGAATATGCCGTGCCGCTCTGGATACCGATCACCATCGCCGCCGCGCTGTGCCAGAACATCCGGACGACGATGCAGCAGAAGATTCGCGGCATTCTGAGCGTCGACGGTGCCAATTTCGTCCGCTACCTCTACGGCGCCCCGCTGGCGCTGGGCGCCCTCGCCTTCCTCGTCTGGGGCACCGGCCGCACGGTGCCCACGATTTCCTGGACCTTCCTGCTCCTGGTCACCATCGCGGGCGTGGCGCAGATCGTGGCCACCTCGCTGATGATCCATTCCTTCTCGCTGCGCAACTTCACGGTCGGCACGGTCTACTCAAAGACCGAGACTGTGTTCGTGGCGCTGTTCGCGACCTTCATCGCCGGCGAACCGCTGGCCTTCGGTTCGTGGATGGGCATCTTCGTCTGCCTGGGCGGAGTTGCCGTCCTGAGCGTACGTGGCAAGCTCTCCGACATACGCGGCTTGCTCGCCGACCTCACGCACAAGGGTGCGGTCTACGGCATCCTCTCCGGTGCGGTCTTCGCCATCGCCGCCGGCACGATCCGCGAGGCTTCGAAGCTGCTGCCCGAGGGCGACTTCATAATCCGCGGCATCACGGTGCTCGCCTGCATGAACACCATCCAGGTCGTGCTGATGGCGGCCTACCTCGCACGCCGCGACCGCCCGCAGCTCGGCAAGGTCTGGCACAATTGGCGCTCCTCGATCTGGGTCGGCATCTTCAGCGTGCTGGGCTCGGCCGGCTGGGCGCTCGCCATGACGCTGGAGAACGCTGCCCTCGTGCGCGCCGTCGGCCAGATCGAGCTGGTCTTCACCTTCATTTCCTCGCGCCTCGTCCTCAAGGAGCGCCCGTCCCTCGGCGAATGGATCGGCAGCATCCTCGTGATCGGCGGCGTCGTTCTCATCCTCGTAACGCGGTGATCTCATGACTGAACAGACAAGGCCGCTCCACGGCCTGCGCGTCCTCGACTTCTCGACAACCATCGCAGGACCGCATTGCACCCGCCTGCTGGCCGACATGGGCGCCGACGTCATCAAGGTCGAGTCGCCGGAGGGTGACCTGATGCGCTCGCGCCCTGTGCAACGCAACGGCGCCGGCACGATGTTCGGCCAGCTCAACGCCGGCAAGCGATCGATTGTGCTGGATCTTAAACGGCCGGAAGCCATCGCCGCCGTGAAGAAGCTGGTCGCCGAGGTCGATATCGTGTTGGAGAACTATCGGCCGGGCGTGATGAAGCGCCTGGGCCTGGATTATCCCGAGCTCGCGAAGATCAATCCCAAGATCATCTATGGTGCCATCTCCGGCTACGGCCAGACCGGCCCTGCCGCCGGCCGGCCGGCCTATGCGCCGGTCATCCATGCCTCGACCGGCTACGACATGGCGCATCTCTTCTACCAGCAGGGCCGCGAGCGGCCCGACAATTGCGGCATCTTCGTTGCTGACTACGCCAGTGGTGCCTATGCGATGGGCGCCATCCTGGCGGCGCTTCATCAGCGAAACGTCACCGGCAAGGGCCAGATGGTCGACGTCTCGATGTTCGAGAGCCTGGTCGGCATGCTGCTGGGCGAGGTCAACCGCGCGCAATTCGACTTCGAGATGCCGTCGCGGCCGATGTATGGGCCGGTCGAAGCCAAGGACGGCTATGTCATGCTGGCGACGGCAAGCGAGCGCACCTTCCAGGACATGGCGACAGCGGCGGGGCGGCGAGACTGGTTGACCGACCCGCGCTTCGAGAAATACGCCGACCGGCGCATGAACTGGGGTCAGTTCGTCGACGAGTTCGAGGCCTGGTCCAAGACCATGACCGTCAAGGAATGCGTCGCCGCGCTCGAAAAGCACGGCGTCCCCTGTTCGCCCTATCTCACCGTCACTGAAGCCCTGAAGGATCCGCAGGTCGAGCATCGCGGCTCGCTCTGCACCATCGAGGACAGCGCCGGCGCCTTCAAGTCGCCCGCGCCGCCCTTCCGCTTCTCCGGCTCAGCCCTGCAAAGCGGTCCCAAGGTCGCAAGCCTTGGTGAACACACGAAAAGCGTCCTGGCCGACGCCGGCCTGGCGCCGGGTGAAATCGAGGCGTTGCTGAAATGATCGACCCACGCACGCCCATCCTCGTCGGCTGTGGCCAGATCACGGACAGGGCTGGCGAGCCATCGAGCGAGCGTTCGCGCGTGGCGTTCTGCGCCGAGGCGGCCAACCTGGCACTCGCGGACACCCAGGCCGCGATCGGCGGCCATGCGCTCGGCCACGAGATCGACGCGCTGGCCGTGATGGAGTTTTTCAGCGACATCAGCCCGCGCTTCGCCTCGCCCTACGGCCGCTCCAGCAATCCGCCCCAAAGCGTGGCGAACCGATTGCATGCTCAGCCGCGACAGCTGCTCTACAGCCATTCTGGCGGCAACATGCCCCAATACCTGGTCAACCGCTTCGCCGAGGAGATCGCGCGCGGCGAGACCCAGCTCGCCCTGATCTGCGGCGCCGAATTGCTGCGCAGCACCCAGAACGCGCGCCGAGCCAATCTCAAGATCGACTGGAACGAGGATCCCGGTGGCGACGCCCCCGCCCGCATCGGCGATCCGCGCTTCGGCTTCAGCGAGGAGGAAGCCCGCCACGACCTGCGTGCCGCCATCCATTTCTATCCGCTGCTGGAGAACGCCATCCGCGGCGGCCTCGGGCGCGATGTCGACAGCCACATGAAGGCTATGGGCCGGCTGTTCGAGCGTCTCGCCGCCGTTGCCAAGGACAATCCGCTGGCAACGCGGCGCGAAGGCTACAGCGCCGAAGCCCTGTCGACGATCTCCGACGACAACCGCTGGATCTGCTTCCCTTACCCGCGGCTGATGAACGCCAATGCCATCATCGATCAATCGGCAGCGGTGCTCGTCACGTCGGTGGGCAAGGCGCAGGAATGGGGTATCCCGCAGGACCGCTGGGTGTTCCTGCACGGTTGCGCCGACGGCACGGATACCTGGGTGGTCTCCGAGCGCGAGAAGCTCGATGCCTCGCCCGCGATCCGCGGCTGCGCGCGCATCGCCCTCGACATGGCCGGCAAGAAGGTGGCCGACGTCGCGGCCTTCGATCTCTACAGCTGTTTCCCGTCCGCGGTCGAGGTGGCGATGCGGGAGATCGGCATCGCCGAGGACGATCCGCGGCCGATCAGCGTCACCGGTGGCCTGCCGTTCTTCGGCGGCCCCGGCAACAACTACGTCACCCATTCGATCGCCGAGATGATGAACGTCGTGCGCAAGAAGCCCGGCTCGTTCGGCATGGTGACGGCCAACGGCAACTACCTCACCAAGCACTCGGCCGGCCTTTATTCGAGCGAGCCGACCAAAGGGCCGTGGAAGCGTGAGGATCCCAAGAAGTTCCAGGCCGAGCTCGATGCCCGGACGAAACGGAAGGTCGAGACCAAGCCGTCCGGCATCGGCACGATCGAGACCTACTGCGTCACTTATGGCAAGGATGCCCCGGAACGCGGCTACATCCTGGGGCGGCTCGATGCCACGGGCGACCGCTTCGTCGCCATGACGCCCCAGGAGCCGGCGATCCTGGCCGACATGCTGACGCGCGAGCAGTTGGGGCGTAAGGTGTCGATCTCCGATGAGGGCGGTCGCAACGTCTTCCGCCCCTTGGTCTGACGGCGCACTTCCCGACGTCAGCCGTCTAGTTGGACGATCTTCAATCCCGGCACGGCCGGCAGGCGGCGGTCGTTGGTGAGAAATACCGAACACCCCGCGGCAAGAGCTGCCGCCAGTTGCACCGCATCAGGCGTCGCTGCGCCAGTCGTCGCCCGAATTTGGGTCGCCAACCGCAGATGATCGCGGCTGAGATCGGCCATCCGGACGCCGCGGCCTCGCGTCAGTGCGGCCTCATGACGTTGAGCCAATAACATGCTGCCGGCGCGGTAGGGGACAATGAGAACCTCCAACAGCATCAATGCCGAGGTCACAAGTTCAAGCTCGCCGGCGTCTGCCGCACCGAACAGCGGCATGATCGACTGCAAGTAACGTTCATCTTCCTCGATGAAATAGATGAAGATTGCCGTGTCGACACCGACCGGACCGGGGCCGAGATCGTCGATCAGCGCCACCCTGCCCGCTCTTTCGCCACATGCGATCCGGCATCGATGTCGCGCCATAGTTCTTTGCCCAGACCGCGCAACTCCAGGATCAAAACGGCCGGCGGCGGCTCGAGCGCTTGCTCGAGCAGGACCACGACTGCCTGAGCGACGGAGCGGCGCTCGCGCTTGGCGCGCACCTTCAGCTTGCGATACAGACCGTCGGGCAGATTCTTGACATTGAGGATCGCCATACGTCCCCCATAATTCCTCCATTTTGGAGTCACTGGCGCTGTCCATCAAGTATGCTTGGGATCTCTTGATCGGCGCTTTACGCCGCGGGCGGGTGGGATCAAGGTTGAGGCAGCCATTGAGGAAATCATGCCCAACATCCTGAACGCGGCCCAGACTGCCGAATTCAACGAGAAGGGTTTTACCTACGCGCGCGGCCTGTTCGCGCCCGACGAGGTGAAGCTGCTCACGCGCGCGATGGAAGAAGATCCCGCCGTGCGCGACAGCATTCTCGACCGCCGCGACGGCGAGGGCCGCTCGACGCGCATCGCGCTCTGGAACCGGGCCGGCGACAGCGTCTATGGCCTGGCCGCCCGCGTCAGGCGCATGGTCGACACGTCGGCCGCCCTGCTGGGCGGGCCGGTCTATCACTACCAGTCGAAGCTTACGGCCAAGGAGCCGGAGGTCGGCGGGGCCTGGGAATGGCATCAGGATTACGGCTACTGGTATTACAACGGCTGTCTCCGGCCCGACCTGCTGTCGGTCATGATCGCGCTCGACAAGACCGACCGGAACAACGGCTGCCTGCAGATCGCGAGCGGCTCGCACAAGCTTGGCCGCATCGATCACACGCCGCTGTCGCCGACCCAGAACGAGGTCGATCCCAAGCGCATGCCGCATATCCTGGAGAAATGCCCGATCGAGTATTGCGAGCTCGAGGCAGGCGACGCGCTGGTCTTCCACTGCAACGCCATCCACCGCTCCGACGCCAACCGCTCGGCCAACCGGCGCTGGACCCTGCTGATCTGTTATAACCGCGTCGACAACGACACCTTCACCAGGGTCGACGACCGCTTCTACGTGCCGCTGGAGCCGGTCGACGACGAGGCGATCCGCCGGGCCGGTCTGCGCTTCGCCACGGGCGATCAGGAGCACTTCGCCAGCAAGCCTTACGTGCCGGACCTGCGTAAGGCGTCGTAGGTCGGCTTCAGGCGATGGAGATCCGGAAGGCCACCGCGTCAGATCTCGAGGCGATCGTCGTCCTCGTCGAACACCATCGCCGCCAGCTTCAGAAATATCAGCCGACATTCTGGCACAAGGCCGCCAATTCGGCCGAAACAACGCGAAGCTTCTTCACAAAGCTCCTGTCGGAGCAGGAGACATTTTTCCTGGTCGCGATCGAGGGCGTTCAGGTGCTGGGCTTTCTGATCGCCCGAAGGTTTCCCGCACCGCCCGTGTTTGCGCCGGGCGGTGACACCTACCTGGTCGACGATTTCAGTGTCCTCGAACCGCATCACTGGCTATCGGTCGGCGAGGCGCTGCTCTCGCACGCGTCCACCTTGATCCACGAGGCCGGCGCGGCCCAGATCGTGGTGGTCGGCGCCGATCGCGACCTCGCCAAGGCCGAGATGCTCCGCCGATCCGACCTGACCATCGCATCGAACTGGTGGACGAAGCCGCTGCGTTAAGGTGCCCGGGCGCAGATCGCCCCCGGCGCAGATCCCTATGCCACCTGGGGGCGCCACGCGATGACACCTTCGGTCCGCGCCCGCACCTCGGGCGAAGCCAGGCAGGTAGCGACGGCCTCATAGCCGGGCGCGCCGGGATAAGGGGCGACGCGGGTCGGCGGGCTGTGGTTGGCCGGGCAGAATGTGATCGACTCGTCGGGCCCGACGGCGACCAGGTCGAGGATCGCGCTGGAGCGCGTGAGCAGGAAGAGCGGGCGACCGCCGGGCCCGCGGCGGCGCAGATGGGCGATCAGCGCTTCCTGCGCGGCCTGATCCAGCCCCTGCTCCACCATGTCGACGACCAGCACGGCAGGGCCTTGGGATTCCAGTCCGACGAGCAGCGTGACCAGGGGCTTCGACACCACGGCGCCGTCCTCGACGAGCCAGGCCAGGCTCTCATCGACCCGTGCCTTGAGGGCCGGGTCGCTGTCCAACCGCGCCCGTGCTGCAGCACCGCCATCCGCCAACCGGTCCAGGCCCAGGAAGGCAGCATCGGGCAAAGTCTCGGCCAGCCGTTGGGCCAGCCGGGTCTTGCCGCTGCCCAGCGGGCCGATGATGTAGTTCAACGCCCTGATGTCGCGCAGTTCGAACCGTTCGCCACCCCACGGCCAAGGAAGGTCGAAGGCGATGCTGAGGTCGGCGGGCGGTCCCAGCAGGCGCGTCAGCTCCGCCGCCGTCGGCAGCTGGCCCTGGGCAAGATCGGTCCGCAGTCCGCGGATTTTCTCCACGGCGGCGGCGAGTTCGCGGACCCGGCCCTCAAGCGTCGCCTGATGCGTTGCCAGGGCGGGCTCCAGATCCTCGGGGTCGCCCCGCAGCACCCGCGCCACCTGGGCGAGACTGAGACCGAGCCCGCGCAGGGCCACGATCTCAAGCGCACGGGCCATCTCGGCAGGACCATAGGCCCGCCAGCCCGCCGCGCTACGGATCGGCGTGAGCAGACCGCGCTGTTCGTAAAGTCGAAGGGCTTTGGCGGAGACGCCGAGTCGTCGGGCGGCTTCCGAAGAGTTCAGGAATTGGGCGGAAGAGCTCACGAATCACCTCGTTGCTTGCTGACCGCTTTCCTTATCGGGGCTGCCCCAAGGGCCGGGTCAAGCCGCGATCTCCCATTTTTCCACCGCCGCGTGAGGACGCTACGACCCCAACCTCTCCAGGGCCGTGCTGAGCCGTTCCCGCGTCTGCTCGGCCTGGCTGCGGCGCTCGCGCTGCTCCTCGACGACCTCTTCCGGCGCGCGCGACACGAAGGCCGCATTGCCGAGCTTGGCGTCGATCTTGGCGACCTCGTCGGCCAGCTTCTTGATTTCCTTCTGCAGCCGCGCGCCTTCGGCTTTGAGGTCGATCACGTCGGTCACCGGCAGGGCATAGGTCGCCTCGCCCACCACGATCTGCAACGCGCCCTTGGGGGCCGTGGAAGCTGCCTCGATCCCCTCGATGCGGGCCAGCCGCTCGATCGCGGCACGATGTGTCTCCAGCCGCTTCGCGGTAGTACCGTCGCCGCCCACCACCAGCATCCTGAGCTTTGCTGCCGCCGGCACGTTCAGTTCAGCGCGCGCCGAGCGGATGTCGGAAATCAATTTTACGAGCCAACCCATTTCGGCATCGGCATCGGGTTCGAGCGCCGGCGCAACCGGCCAGGGCTGGCCGATCAACGCGCCATGTTCGGCACGGTGGCCAAGCTTGTCCCACAGCTCCTCGGTGATGAACGGCATCACCGGGTGCAGGAGCTTGACGGTCTCGCGCAGCACATAAGCCGTGACAGCGCGGGTCTCGTCCTTCTCGGGCCCCCCCTCTGAACTATTGGCGTCACCCTGCAGGATCGGTTTCGTGAGCTCGACATACCAGTCGCAGACCACGCCCCAGATGAATTCATAAAGCGCGGTCGCCGCATCGTTGAGCCGGAATTCCGCCAGCGCCGTGTCGATCGTCGTGTTGGCGCGCGCGAGTTCACCCAGCATCCACTTGTTGACGGTGAGCTTCGCCGTGGCCGGATCGAACCCTTTAGGCAGCGCCGCGCCGTTCATTTCGGCATAGCGCGTGGCATTCCACAGCTTGGTCGCGAAGTTGCGCGAGCCCTCGACGCGGGCCGGTGCCAGGCGGAGGCGGCCGGCCTGCGAGGCCGCCAGGGACATCACCGTGAAGCGCAGCGCATCGGCGCCGTACTTGTCGATCAGTTCCAGGGGGTCGATCACGTTCCCCTTCGACTTCGACATCTTCTGGCCCTTCTCGTCCGTCACCAGCCCATGCAGGTAGACGGTGCGGAACGGCACCTCCTTCACGAAGTGCATGCCCATCATCATCATGCGGGCGACCCAGAAGAACAGGATGTCCCAGCCGGTGACCAGCACATTGGTCGGGTAGTACTTGGCAAGCTCAGGCGTCTTGTCCGGCCAGCCCAGGGTCGAGAACGGCCACAGGGCCGAGCTGAACCAGGTGTCGAGCACGTCGGGATCGCGCTCCAGCGCGACCTCCTTGCCGTAGTGCTTCAGCGCCGCCGCCTTGGCTTCTTCCTCCGTCAGCTCGACGAACACTTTCTTGTCCGGTCCATACCACGCTGGAATCTGATGGCCCCACCAGAGCTGGCGCGAGACGCACCACGGCTGGATGTTCTCCATCCAGCGGAAGAACTCGTCACGGCCGCGCTCGGGCACGAACTTCACCCGCCCGTCGCGCGCTGCCGCGATCGGCTCCTGCGCCAGTTTCTTGGCGTCGGCGTACCATTGCTCGGTGAGATAAGGCTCGACCGGCACCCCGCCGCGATCGCCATAGGGCACGGCATGGGTGTGCGGCTCGATCTTCTCGACCAGGCCGAGCTCCTCCATCTCCGCCACGATCTTCTTGCGGGCGTCGAAGCGGTCGAGGCCGCGATACTTTTCCGGCGCGTTCTCGTTTACGCGCGCGAACTTGTCGAAGATGTTGATCGCTTCGAGATCGTGGCGTCGGCCGACTTCGAAATCGTTGAAGTCGTGCGCCGGCGTGATCTTGACCGCGCCGGAGCCCTTCTCCGGATCGGAGTATTCGTCGGCGACGATGCGGATCTTGCGGCCAACCAACGGCAGCACGGCGTGCTTGCCGATCAGGTGCTTCCACTTGGGATCATCGGGATGCACGGCAATGCCGGTATCGCCCAGCATCGTCTCCGGTCGCGTCGTCGCCACGACGATGAATTCGTCGGTGCTGCCCTCGATCGGATACTTGAAGTACCAGAGGCTGCCCCTGACCTCGCGCGACTCGACTTCCAGGTCGGAGATCGCCGTCAGCATCTTGGGGTCCCAGTTGACCAGCCTGAGGTCTTTGTAGATCAGGCCAGCCTTGTAAAGATCGACGAACACTTTCAGGACGGCGCGCGAAAGCCCCTCGTCCATGGTGAAGCGCTCGCGGCTCCAGTCGCACGACGCGCCGAGGCGGCGGAGCTGCCCCGTGATGGTGCCACCCGAAAACGCCTTCCACTCCCAGACCTTGGCGAGGAACTCCTCGCGGCTCAGCAGCTTCTTGTTGGCATCGTTCCTGGCCGCGCCCTCGACCGCGAGGCCAACCCCCTCCTGCTCGAGGTTGCGCACCACGACCATTTGCGTCGCGATGCCGGCATGGTCGGTGCCGGGTTGCCACAGCACGTCGTCGCCCTTCATGCGGCGCCAGCGGATCAGCACGTCCTGCAGCGTGTTGTCGAGGGCGTGGCCCATGTGCAGGCTGCCCGTGACGTTGGGCGGCGGAATGACGATGCAATACGGCGGTTTGGCCGACTCGGGATGGGCACGGAAAGCCCCGGCCTGCTCCCACTCGGGGTAGCGGCGGGCTTCGATTTCCTTGGGGTCGTAGGTCTTGTCGAGCATTTGTTGCCTTATAAACGAAAACGCCCCCTCAACGAAAAAGCCACGGCGGGCGCCGTGGCGTTCTATTCCGGGGCGCCTCTAGGTCAGCGGCGTGTCAGCCGGACGATCTCGCGTTCGACGAACCGTTCGACCATAGGCGGCAGGTTGCGGTCCAGCCATTCCTTCAGCATCGGCCGCAGCATCTCCTTGACCAGATCCTCGATGGTCTTGCCGTTGCCGTCGACGCTCGGGCCGGGTTCATGGGCGGCGGGCTGCGGCACGCTTTCCTGGACTGCCTGGTTGAGCCGGGCGAATGCCGAGCCGACGAGTGCCTCGCCTGGCTGCGGCTCGACGGAAGGCTGCGGCATCTCGGCCGCCCGGGCCGGATCGATCCGGGGCAGCGGGATCGGCACTGACTTCGTGTCGGCAGCGCCGGACTCAGGTTCCTCAATGAGGTCGGTCAGCAGCAGGACGTCATCATGACCTGCGTCGGCGGGCGCCGTGGCCGACTGAGGCTCGGATGCAGCGACGACGGTCGGGCGGACGGACTGATTCGACGCTTGCTGGCGGCCGACCTGGGCGCGCGCCTCGTCGTCGGAAATGATTTTGCGGATGGATGCGAGGATATCGTCCATCGAAGGGTCGTTGTTTGCGCCCCGCGCGTCGCTCATTTGCCGCTGGTTCCTGAGCCGCCCGTGTTGCCGCCGTTGACGCCGCCGCCGGAATCGCTGTTGCCCCAGCCGATCCAGCGCGAGCCGACGTCGTTGTAGTACCGCTCCTCGTCGTAGTACTCGACCGGCAGAGTGAGGGTCCGTGCCGTCAACCGCCCGATGCTGCTGAGAACGCCGTAGTAGAACACCTGAACGTCGTGCCGCGCCTGGATGAGATTGACCTGGGCGTTGAGCAGCTCCTGCTCCGCGTTCAACACGTCGAGGGTGGTGCGCGAGCCGACCAGGGCTTCCTGGCGGACGCCGTTCAGGGCCACTTCGTTGGCCCGCACCTGGGCCTCGAACGAGGTGACGCGCGAGCGCGAAGAATCGAGCTGTCGCCAGGCGCGGATGGTGTTTTCCGCCGCCTGCCGGCGCGCGCTGTCGAGCGCATTGCGCCGCTGCCCGACGAGTTCCTTCGCCTGCCTGATCTTCGACCACTCGCCGCCGCCCTGATAGATCGGGATCGTGGCCGTTATGCCCAGGATGTAGTTGTAGTACCTGTCGCCAGGGACCTGGACGTCGAATTGCTGCTGGAGCGTGCCCACGAGATTGACCTGGGGCAGCAGCACGCCGATCGCGCTGTTCACGCCGTACGCCGCCGCCGTGATGAGGTATTGTGCGTTGGTCGAATTGGGGTTGCCGTCCATGGCGAGCGCCACGGCCTCTTCTTCGCTGGCCGGCAGTCCGCCAACGAGGGGAATCTCGCCCAGCTTGCCGGGCTTCATCCCGATCGTGCGTTGGAACGCCGCCTCCGAGATCCGGACCTGGGTGTCGGATTGGACCAGTTCGGCCTTGGCGAATTCCAGCCGCGCTTCGGCCTGCGAGACGTCGGTGATCGTCAATTCGCCGACGCGAAAGCGCTCGCGCGTCGCATCGAGCTGCTGCGTCAGAACATTGACGTTGTTTCGCCGGGCATCGGTCGTGGCGATGTCCCTGATCAGATCCGCGTATGAGGTCACCGCCGCCAGAAGCACGGTCTGTTCGGTATTGGCGAGTGCCGCGCGCTGGGCCTGGATGTTGGCCTGCGCCTGCTTGGTGTTGGCCACGGTCGTGCCGCCGAGAAAGAGCGGCTGGGTCAGCTGAAGCGTGGTCGACTTGCCGTTCAAGGTCCAGTACGTCGGTGTCTGGGGCACGCCCGGCAAAGTCATCGGGTAGTTGACGTCGAGGTTCTTGTTGTAGTTCAGCGACAGCGACACCCTCGGCCGCCAGTTCGCGACCGCCTGGGCGAGCGATTCGTCGGTCTGCCGCAGCACCGCCCGGCCCGCCAGAAGATCGGGATTGGAGTTGTAGGTCGTCGACAGCGCCTCGATCAGGCTCTGTGACTGGGCGCTCGGTGCCGCCCCCAGGCCGACTGCAAGCGCAATTGCCGCCGCAGTGAAGGCGTGGCTCAGACCGGGCCGAATACGCATTTGGACTACTCTCATGTGTGGCCGAGACCCTACCACTGGCGGAACAGGCATTGGTAGCCCCCGATCCAATTCAAAAATCGGGCCTTCACGGCGTCAGAAGGTGAAGCGCGGCGGCGGGGCAAAACCCGGAAGAAGGGGCGTTCCGGCTTCGAAGAGCGGACGCCCCGAGGTGATGCCGCCATCCTTGATGAAGATCTGGGCCACGCCCATCGCTCCCGGTGCCCCGGTCACGATCGCTGCCAACCGGCCGCCTTCCGCCATCTGGTCGAGGATCGTCTGGGGAATCTGCCGCACCGCGCCCTCGATCAGGACCACATCATAAGGCGCCGAGTCGGGCGCTCCCTGCTCCAGCTTGCCCGTAACCCAATGGATATTGACGAGGCCCATATCCTTGGCGATTTGCTCGCCCGCGCCGGCCAGGGCCGGGTCGCTTTCAACCGCCGTCACGAGTTTCACGAGCCGTGCCAGAAGGGCGGCGCCATAGCCATGGCCCGCTCCGAGGATCAAGGCCCGGTCGCGATGCTGCGGCTGAAGCGTCTGGATCAGCCGGGCCAGAACCATGGGTTCCATCAGGTAACGGCCGCCGCCCAGCGGCACGTCGTCGTCGGCGTAGGCGACCGAACGCAGGGCCTCGGGGAGAAACCGTTCCCGCGGCAGATCGCCAATGGCGGTCAGAAGCTCCGCATTGGTCACCCGATTGGGCCGGAGTTGGCCATCGACCATGTTGCGGCGTGCGAGAGCGAAATCCGTCATCTGGAACCCTCAATATATAGCGGTTCTTATAGGCGGCAGGCGGCAACAGCGTCAAAGGGCGCCACGTCGCGGCCCCCAGTGCCTGCGTTGACCGATCGGCTTGACCGGTCAGTCGCTGCATGAGTATAGCAGCCGCCGTTCTTCGCGCGGCCTGGTGGCAGAGTGGTGATGCAGCGGACTGCAAATCCGCGTATGCCGGTTCGATTCCGGCCCAGGCCTCCACAAACCGCGTCGACCGATGCCCTTGCGTGGGCAGGAATGCTCTGTCAAAAGATCGCGCCTTCGTGGGCTGGATACCGCCGCCCGCGCCGATTTCCATTCCGGAGTAGCTCAGCGGTAGAGCAGGCGACTGTTAATCGCCCGGTCGTAGGTTCGAGTCCTACCTCCGGAGCCAATCGGGGCCGTTCTCGGAAGGGAGCGGCCCCTTTTTGCCTGTGGAGTTGTCCCCATGGCCAAGCCTCCCCCGCCCGACGAAAAGGCCGAACTGGTCGACCACGTCGCGGCCTTCCAGGGGTATTTCAAAGTCGGCCGGTACTTCTTCCGGCACTCGCTCTACCAGGGCGGCCAAAGCCCGGTCATCAGCCGCGAGGTCTTCGAGCGCGGCCATGCCGCGGGTGTCCTGCCCTATGACCCGCTACGCGACGAGGTCATCCTGATCCGCCAGTTCCGGGCCGGCTCGTATGTCGCCGGCCGCCACCCCTGGGGCTGGGAGACGGTCGCCGGGATCATCGAGGAAGGCGAGACGCCCGAGGGTGTGGTCCGCCGCGAAGCCGGTGAGGAAGCGGGCATCGAAGTCGGCGAGCTGATCCCCATCCATGATCTCATGCTGAGCCCGGGCGCGATGTCGGAATCGTGCAAGGTCTTTCTCGGCCGGGTGGACACGGCGACGGCCGGCGGCGTGTTTGGCCTCGTATCGGAAGGCGAAGATATTCTGGTCAAGGTCGTGCCGTTCGACGAAGCCCGCGCAATGCTCGACCGCGGCGAAATCGACAACGCCGTCGCCGTGATCGCGCTGCAGTGGCTGGCGCTTCATCGCACCGAGGTGAGAAGCCGCTGGCACTAGGCCGATTGCGCCAACGCGCTTGCAGGAGGGCCCGCTCCCTGTCTACGGTCCGCCCGGGAGCGCCAAGGTCCAGTACAGCGAGCACGCCATGAACGTCCGGTCGGGTTTCATCGAAAGCATCGGCAACACGCCGCTGATCAAGCTCCGCGCAGCCTCCGAAGCGACAGGTTGCGAGATTTACGGCAAGGCGGAATTTCTCAATCCTGGCGGATCGGTGAAGGATCGCGCCGCACTGGCGATGATCCGTGACGCCGAGAAGCGCGGCACGCTCCGCAAGGGCGGCGTCGTGGTCGAGGGCACGGCCGGCAACACCGGCATCGGCATCGCCCTGGTCGCCAATGCGCTGGGCTACCGCTCGGTGATCGTGATGCCCGAGACGCAGAGCCAGGAGAAGAAGGACATGTTGCGCCTGTGCGGAGCCGATCTCCGCCTCGTGCCTGCCCTGCCCTATGCCAATCCCGGCAACTACGTCCGCTATTCCGAGACGCTGGCGAAGGAGATCGCCGCCACCGAACCGAACGGTGCGATCTGGGCCAACCAGTTCGACAATGTCGCCAACCGTGACGGCCACTACCGCACCACCGGCCCTGAGATCTGGGATCAGACCGACGGCAAGGTCGATGGCTTCACCTGTTCGGTCGGCAGCGGCGGCACGCTCGTAGGTGTCGCGATGGCGCTGAAGGAGCGCAATGCCGGCGTGAAGATCGCGATCAGCGATCCGATGGGCTCGGCGCTTTACAACTTTTATGCCAACGGCGAACTGAAGGCCGAGGGCAATTCGGTCACCGAAGGCATTGGCCAGGGCCGCATCACCAAGAACCTCGAAGGCGCGCCGATCGACCTTGCCTACCAGATCACCGACGAGGAAGCGCTGCCGGTCCTGTTCGACCTCATTCAGCACGAGGGCCTCGTGCTGGGCGGCTCGACCGCCATCAACATCGTGGGCGCGATGAAACTCGCCAAGGAACTCGGACCGGGCAAGAAGATCGTCACCATCCTGGCCGACGGCGGTTCCCGCTATCAGTCCAAGCTGTTCAATCCGGCGTTCCTGCGCGAGAAGAACCTGCCGCTGCCGTCCTGGATGAAGTGAGCGACTCCCGATGAGTCGCGTCGTCGTCTGCGGCAGCCTCAACATGGATGTTGTCGTGCAGAGCGCGCGGCGGCCGGCGGCCGGCGAGACGCTTCTCGGCGGCAAGGTCTCGTTCCTCCCCGGTGGCAAGGGTCTCAACCAGGCCATCGCTGCCGTGCGCCTGGGGGCGGCCACGGCCATGATCGGCGCCGTCGGCAACGATGCGTTCGCCGATGCGCTCCGCAGCTTCCTCGCCGACAACGATGTCGACAGCTCCGGCGTGCGAGAGATCGACGGGCCGGCAACCGGCGTGGCGTTGATCCAGGTCGCCGAGGGCGACAACGCGATCACTGTCGCCTCGGGCGCCAATCTTCATTTCACGACGGCGATGGTTCGCATGACTCCGCGCCATGACGAAGTCTGGGTCGCACAGTTCGAAACCCCGCTCGCAACGACGGAAGCCGTCCTCGGTCAGGCACGCGCCGCCGGTGCCCGCACCGTCCTCAATCTCGCGCCGTTCGTGCGGCATCCAGCGCGGCTGCTGAAGTCGGTGGACGTCGCGGTCCTGAACGAGATCGAGCTTTCGCAGGCAACCGGGACGGACCTCAATGCCTCGAGTCCGCTCCCGCTGATCGTCGCGGCCTGCGAGAAGCTGCGCCTCAAAGGGGCCCGCACCGTCGTCGCGACGCTCGGCCGGCGAGGTGCCGTCGTGGTGACCGCCGAGGGCACAACGCGCGTTCCGGGCTTCAAGGCCAAGGTCGTGGATACGACCGGCGCCGGCGATTGTTTCGTGGGCGCGCTGGCCGCCCGCCTCGCCACAGGCGCCTCGCCCGCAGAGGCAGCCCGCTACGCCAATGCCGCTGCCGCCTGTTCCGTCGAGCGATTGGGCGCGGCGCCGTCGATGCCGACCGTCAGGGAAGTTGCGGCCCGTCTGGCGAGGGCCTAAATCCCCTCCATGGTCGAAGAACTTTTCCGTCAGGACGCCTATCTCAAGGAAGCCGATGCCACCGTGACCGCGCTCGACGAGCGCGGCGTGCGGCTGGATCGCTCCATCTTCTACCCCACCGGCGGCGGTCAGCCCGGCGACACCGGCGTGCTGCGCTGGGACGGTGGCGAAGCCAAGGTCGTCGATTCGCTCAAGGCCGACGGCGGCGACGTGCTCCATGTGCTGGCGCCTGGCGCACCGCGGCCGGACGTCGGCGCCAGCGTCCAGAGCGCGCTCGACTGGGAGCGGCGCTATCTCCACATGCGCATGCACACCGCGCTGCATGTCATGTCGGCGGTGATCAAGGGTAACGTCACCGGCGGCCAGGTCGGCGCCGACAAGAGCCGCCTCGACTTCAATCTCGAGGGCGACGTGCCGGCCAAGGAATGGGTGACCGAGGAGGTCAACAAGCTGATCGCGCTCGACCGGCCGGTGACGCCGCAATGGATCACCGACGAGGAGTTAAACGCCCGACCCGAGCTGGTGAAGACCATGAGCGTGCGTCCGCCGATGGGCGCCGGCCGCGTGCGCCTGCTGGCGATCGAGGGTGTCGACCTGCAGGCCTGCGGCGGCACCCATGTCGCGCGCACCGGCGAGATCGGCCGAGTCGAATGCATCAAGATTGAAAACAAGGGCAAGATGAACCGCCGGTTCGTCATTGCGCTGTCATAGGATCAAACGGACCGCGGGCCTCCAGGCCCGCATCATGACTCATGAGCGGGCCTGGAGACCCGCGGTCCCATGAAGGAGGAAACACCAATGGACTACGCAAGACCCGACGCCCTCGTCAGCACCGACTGGCTCGCCACCCGCCTCGATGCTCCCGACGTCCGCATCGTCGACGGCTCGTTCTACCTGCCGGCGCAGAAGCGCGACCCCAAGGCCGAGTTCGCCCAGCAGCACATTCCGGGCGCCGTCTATTTCGACATCGACGAGATCGCCGACAAGAGCAATCCCCTGCCCCACATGCTGCCGCCGCCGGAGCAATTCTCTTCCCGCGTCCGCAAGCTTGGTCTGGGCGATGGCAACAAGATCGTCATCTACGACACCACGCCGATGACCGGCGCCTGCCGCGTCTGGTGGATGTTCCGCGTCATGGGCCACAAGGACGTGGCGATCCTCGACGGCGGCCTGCCGAAATGGCTGCGCGAGAACCGGCCGGTGACGGACGATCCGACGCCGCCGCGCGACCGCCACTTCACCGCCCGCCTCGACAATACGCTGGTGCGCTCGGTCGACGACGTGCGCGGCCTGATCGACAGCAAGCGCGAGCAGATCGTCGACGCCCGCGCCGCCGGCCGCTTCCGTGGCGAGGCACCGGAGCCGCGCGCCGGCCTGCGCAGCGGCCACATGCCGGGTGCCTATAACCTGCCCTACAACGAGCTGCTCGACGCCGAGACCGGCACCATGCTGCCAGCCGACAAGCTCGCCGCCCGTATCGCGGCCTCCGGCATCGATCCGGCGAAAAAGGTCACGGCGAGCTGCGGCTCGGGTGTCACGGCCTGCGTTGTCGGCTTGGGGCTTTATCTGACGGGCGCGCCCGAGGCTGCCATTTACGACGGTTCCTGGACCGAGTGGGGCGGCCGTGCCGACACACCCATTGTCACCGGTCCCTGACCTGTTGGCGCATCAGCCGTCGCCACGTGGCGACGGCCGACTGCCGGTCCGCATCACCTATCTCGAACTCGCGAGGTCCGACTGGACGCGACGCGGGCAGAAGCCCGACCTCGAGGTCGGGCTTGCCCCCGTCGACGCGCCGACGGTCGCGCTCTATCGCGAACTCTACGATCGCGTCGGCCGGCCGTGGCTGTGGTACGAGCGGCGACTGCTCTCCGACGCGGCGCTGGCCGCGCTGCTGGCGACACCGGGCCACGAACTCCATGTTGCCCGTCATGAGGGTGCGCTGGTCGGCTACTTCGAACTGCAGGATGCCGAGATAGTCTTCTTCGGTCTCACGCTCGACTACATTGGCCGCCGGATCGGCACCTGGCTGCTCGACCGCGCCATCGAGCGGTCTTTCGCCCGCGGCGCGGCGCGGGTGATCCTGAACACCAACAGCCTCGACCATCCCAAGGCG
This sequence comes from Alphaproteobacteria bacterium, assembly GCA_947474005.1. Taxonomy (GTDB): domain Bacteria; phylum Pseudomonadota; class Alphaproteobacteria; order Reyranellales; family Reyranellaceae; genus Reyranella. Next base: position 36,818 of record CANJHI010000015.1, read on the forward strand.
CTCGACACCTATCGCAAGGCAGGGTTTCAGCCCGTGCGTAGCGAAACCAGGGAACTGCAGGACCCGCGCGTGCTGTGGCCCGAGGTCTATCGCTGGCCGCCGGCGTGAGGCCTGTGCCATAGTCGAGGACATGACCTCCAAGAAAACTTATACCAGACCCGACACCGTTTTGGCCGTTGCCGGCCGCGACCCCGCGAACAACTTCGGCATCGTCAATCCGCCCGTCTATCACGCCTCGACGATCCTCTCGCCGACGATGGACAAGTTCGAGAACCGGATCCCGTTCGAGGGCTTCGGCTACGGACGCAACGGCACGCCGACGCAGAAGGCGCTCGAAGATGCCGTTGCCGCCATCGAGGGCGCGCACCGCTCCATCGCCGTGCAGTCCGGCCTCGGCGCCGTGACCGGCGCCATCGTCGGCTTCCTGAAGTCGGGCGATCACATGCTGATCACCGACAACGCCTATGGGCCCGCGCGCCGCTTCGCCAACACCACGCTCAAGAATTTCGGCGTCGAAACGACATTCTTTGATCCGATGATCGGCGCCGGCATCGAGAAGCTGATGCGCCCCAACACCAAGGTGGTCTACCTCGAGGCGCCCGGTTCGCAGACCTTCGAAGTCCAGGACGTCGACGCCACGGCCGCCGTCGCCAAGAAGCATGGCGCCACCGTGATCATCGATAACACCTGGGCGACGCCGCTCTACTTCAAGCCGTTCGAGCACGGCTGCGATATCTCGGTGCACGCCGGCACCAAGTACATCGTCGGCCACTCCGATGCGATGATGGGCATCATCTCCTGCGCGACGCGACCACTGTTCGAGATCGCCAAGACCGCCTGCCAGTCGTTCGGTTTTCACGCCGCACCTGACGATTGCTATCTTGCCCTGCGTGGCCTTCGCACCATGGGCGTGCGCCTGCGCCATCACGAGGTGAGCGGCTTGGCAATCGCCCACTGGCTGAAGGCGCGGCCGGAAGTCGACAAGGTCCTGCATCCCGCCCTGCCCGACTGTCCCGGCCACGAGAACTGGAAGAAGCAGTTCAAGGGCGCCTCGGGCCTGTTTTCCTTCACGCTGCGCGACGGTTTTAGCCGCAACGCACTGGCCGCAATGCTCGACGGCATGGATATCTTCGGCATGGGCGCGAGCTGGGGCGGCTACGAGAGCCTGATGATCCCGGCCCATCCCGACCAGTACCGGACCGCCGTTCCCTGGCCGCAGGGCAAGCAGCTCCTGCGCATCCACATCGGCCTGGAAGACGTCGAGGACCTGAAAACCGACCTCGCCGAAGGCTTCGAGCGCCTGAACAGGGCGCACAACGCGTAGGATCTTCCGGACCGCGAGCGTCCCGCTCGCTCATGATCCGGGCGAGCGGGACGCTCGCGGTCCACAAGAGACTAAGATTTCCGGCAGTCGGCGCAGACGCCGGTCACTTCGAGGGTCATTTCGCGGGCGATGAAGCCGCGCTCGGCGGCGCCGGCGGTGATCGCCTGGGCGATCTCTTCCGCTTCCAGCTCCTCGGCGTTGCCGCAGTCGGCACAGATCAGGAAGAAGCCGCGGTGCGCCTCGCCGGGATGGCTGCAGCCGACGAAGGCGTTCATGCGCTCGATGCGATGGATCAGCCCGTTCTCGATCAGGAAGTCGAGCGCGCGATAGACCGTGGGCGGTGCCGAGCCGAGGGCCTCGTCGCGCAGCTGGTCGAGCAGCGCATAGGCGCCGACCGGCTTGTGGCTCGACCAGACGAATTCGAGCACGCGACGGCGCAAGGGCGTGAATCGCAGGTCCTTGGCGGCGCACAACTTCTCGGCCGCCGCGAGGGCATCCTCGACGCAGTGCTGATGATCGTGGCTGTGGACGATAGCTTTCGCCGACTTCTTCACGAGATCCCGATGTGCCCCGATTTGCCAAGCAGAAACGAGGCGATTATACGCCCCGTTCCTTCCGGAGGCCATGTCTGGTCCAGAGGTGCTCGCCCCATGCCCCCAGTTAGTGCTCCAGTTAATCCAACCACCTATCAGCTGTCCGAGATCGACGTAGCGCTCGCCGCCATCCGCTTCGACGCCAATGGCCTCGTCCCCGCCATCGCCCAGCAGCACGACACGGGCGAAGTCCTGATGATGGCCTGGATGGACCGTAACGCCGTCGTCGAGACCATGCGCACGGGCCGCGTCTGCTACTGGTCCCGCTCGCGCCAGGCACCGTGGCGCAAGGGCGACACGTCCGGCCACATCCAGATTCTGCACGACCTGCGCATCGATTGCGACGGCGACACGCTGCTGGTGCTCGTCGACCAGACTGGCGTCGCCTGCCACACCGGACGCCACAACTGCTTCTTCTGGGCGGTGCGCGAGGGTGCCCTCGATACCATCGCGCCGATCGTCGTCGACATGAACAAGACCGGGAAGGATTGAGTTTGTCTTCTAGCGTATTGCCCTCACGCGTATTTCCGCGGCGCGCGTTGCTCGGTGCCGCCCTCCTCCTCCCGCTCGGCGCCTGTCAGAACGCCAACCTGTTCGGCAAGTCCAAGATCACCACCCTGTCGCCGCGCGGCGACCGCTTGGTGCGCATGATCCAGAACACCGGCACGGACAACATGATGGCGCCCGAGGCGCCAGCGCTGATGGGCATCACCAACGAGGGCCGCGACATCCCCGTGCGCCAGCTCGCGGGCGAAAACGACAGCGGCCGCTACGTCGTCAGCCTGGTCAACATCCGCAAGATCCACGAATTCATCTTCCACCGCCGCCAGGGCGACTTGCTGATCCTGCATCAGAGCGATACTGCGTTCGCGCGATTGCAGAGCGTGCGCTATCCGCGCAACGGAAAGCCCTCGGTCATCACCGACGTGGCCTTCGCCGAAGCCGACTTCCAGCAGCAGCTCGCCTTTTGGTTCGACCGCATCCCCGGTCGCTAGTATTGTGACGGTGAGATGACAATCACCGTCTCCCCTCCCGCCTCACCTACCCGGACGCTGACCGTCTGCGGCGGCGCCCATGCGCTGCACGATGGCTTCACCGATCTGCTGAACGTCCTCTATCCACTGCTGCAGGCGCAGTTTGGCCTGAGCTACGCCGCGATCGGTGGCCTGAAAACCGTCTATTCCGGCGCCATGGCGGTGGGCCAGATCCCCTCGGGCAAGCTCGCCGAGCACTTCGGCGGCGTGCGCGTGCTGGCAGTTGGCACCACCCTGATCGCCGTCGGCTACTGCCTCGCGGGCTTCACCGGCTCGCTCTACGGCGTGATCGCGGGCCTGCTGCTGGCGGGCCTGGGCGGCAGCACGCAACACCCCATCGCGTCGAGCCTGGTCGCCGCGGCCTATCACGGCCCGCGCTCGCGCACCGCGCTGGGCACCTACAATTTCACCGGCGACGTCGGCAAGGTCATGTTGCCCGCGCTGTTCGCGCTGATCGCCGCCTCGCTCGGCTGGCAGCAGACCATGGTCGTGATGGCGGCGTTCGCGGTCGTGGGCGCGGGCGTGATCCTAGCCTCGCTGAAGCCGATCATCACACACGGCACGGCCGAGCCGGCGAAGAACATCGCCGGCCAGGACCGGCCGTGGGCCTACTGGCTGCTGTTCTCGATCCACATCGCCGACGACCTGGTGCGGACCGGCTTCCTGATTTTCCTGCCGTTTCTCCTGAGAGACAAAGGCGCCGACCTGCCGACCATCGGCCTCGGCCTGTCGCTGCTCTTTGCCGGAGGAGCGGCCGGCAAGCTGGTGATGGGCTGGGTCGGCCAGAAGCTCGGCGTCGTGCCGTCGGTCGCCCTCACCGAGGTCGCAACGACGCTGCTCATCCTCGCCGTCCTGCCCCTCTCGCTCGACTTCGCCCTCGTGTTGCTGCCGGCCATCGGCCTGATGCTGAACGGCACCTCATCGGTGCTCTACGGCACGGTGCCCGAGTTCGTCAGTCCCGAGAAGCGCACGCATGCCTTCGCCGTCTTCTACACCGGCGGCTCCGTGGCCGGCGCCACCGGCCCGCTGCTGTTCGGCCTGCTGGGCGACGTGATCGGCCTCACGACGGCTCTCGCGGTTGTCGCCTGCGTGGCGCTCACCACGGTGCCGATGGTGTGGGCGCTCAGGCCGGCATTTCGAAACGGGTAGAGCACAGGCTCAGGATGGGAGTCGAAGCGCTCCCACGGCAATGCTGTCATCCCGAACGCAGTGAGGGATCTTTGAAATCAAACGAAAGATCCCTCGCCTTCGGCTCGGGATGACATCGTTTTTGGAATGACCCTCGCGACTACCCTCCGTGCACCGGCCCCAACGGTCGGAGCCGGATGCCCTTGCGCAGGTGCTTGTAGGGCATCTCGACCGGATCTGTGATGTGCGCGCCGGGCGACTGCACGACCAGGATGGTCTCGGCGATGGGCTGGAAGTCGGCGCGGAAATGCACCGTCGATTTCAACGCCAGGATCGGCACCTTGGAGGGTTCCACGCCGACGGCGCGGAACATCTCCTGGTCGGCCGCCTGGACGCGCTTGCACGCGAGCACCGCCGACACGCCCGACGCCTCGTCGGTCACCAGCGCCATCGGCCCGATCTGGAATTTGGCGCCGCCGTAGAACGGTCCGGTGCCGGTGAAGATACCGGAGCCGAGCTTCGTCACGCGCCAGTCCGCTTCGACCGGCTTCTCGCCGGCGTAGCCCACCACGGCACCGATGCCGCGGCGCATGATGTTGCCCTCGCCCGTCTCGACGGCCGCCTTCGCGGCACCCTCGTCGACGATCATGCCGATGACCGCACCCTTGGCCTTGTGGCGCATCAGCGCCGCCAGCAGGCCGATCGTGTCCGACGTTCCGCCGGCGCCGGGATTGTCCTGCACGTCGGCCAGCACGATCGGCTTGGTAGCCTTCTTCGAAAGCTCGATCGCGCGCAACGCCGCCTGATCGGGGTCGAGCAGCTCGCCGTTGAAGGCTTTTTCCTGCGCTTTGACGGTGGCCGCGAGCTTGTCGGCGGCGGCCTCGACCGCCTCCTTGTCGTGGCCGTAGACCACCAGCGCCGGCCCGCACTGGGCGATGTCGGCCGGCGGGAATCCCGGCGTGTGGGTCACGCTCACGATTCCCTGGTTGTGGCTCTTCTCGCCCGCCCCGAGTTCGCCCACGAGATCGAAGATCGCCTTGGCCGGCTCGATGAAGGTGCACTGCCATACCAGCGGAATCAGGAAATCGAGCTGACGATAGGCGCGATAGACCGGACGCTTTTCCTTGAGCAGCCGGTCCAGCAGCTCGACGGCGCGCTTGCCCGTCACCGCCATGTCGATGTGCGGATAGGTGCGATAGCCCACCAGGGCCGTTGCCAGCTTCGCCATCTCGGGCGTGAGATTGGCGTGATAGTCGAGGCTGGCCACGATCGGCAGCTCGTTGCCGACGATGCTGCGGATGCGGGCCAGCAGTTCGCCTTCGCCGTCCTCGGTGTTCTCGGCGACCATGGCGCCGTGCAAGTCGAGATAGACCGCATCGAACGGCCCCAGCTTCTTCAGGTCCTCGTCGAACAGCGCCCACATCTTCTCGTAGGCATCCTCGGTGACATAGGAGGCCGGCGCCGCGGCGGCCCAGGCCAGCGGCACGATCTCGTGGCCGAGCTCGGCCAGGCGCTTCACCGCGCCCGCGATCGGGATGTTGAAGCCCTCAACGCCCGCGATCATCTCCGGCCCGCGCAGCAGCGGCGGCCAGGCATCGGCGCGCACGAACTCGTCCCATGTCGCCTGCTGGGGCGCAAACGTATTGGTCTCGTGCTGGAATCCACCCACGGCAATCCGCGCCATCAGCCTCGTCTCCCTCTTCAAATCATCCATCCGGCAACGGACCATACCATCTGCATGAACATATGCCTGCCTGTCGTCGGCCGGAGTCTGAGTGTCTTTAGGGATTCGCGCGGCTTGTGGCGCTCATGCTCATGCGAAGAAGCGCGACCGAAGTCGCGCACTCTCCGCCACGAGATCGACCCCTAAGCCGAAACCGGCAGCGGCAGGTCGAGCGTCGTGGTGCGGCGCAGCTCGCGGCGGTGGGTCTTGTCGTCGAACGGCCGGGCGCGATGCATGGTGCAGCGATTGTCCCAGATCACGAAATCATGCGGCCGCCAGATGTGGCGATAGATGAATTGCGGCTGAGTGGCATGGTCGATCAGGTCGCGCAGCAGCAGCCGGCCCTCCGGCACCTGCCAGTCGACGACATGTTCGGCGTGCGAAGCGAGATAGAGAGCGCGGCGGCCGGAGGTCGGGATGGTGCGCACCAGCGGATGGACCGCGCCCTTCAGCTTGTCCCGCTCGTCCTCGTTGAAGTCGAAGCCGAGCACGTGGCGCGAATAGACGATGGAATGATAGACACGCAGCCCTTCGAGCGAGGCGCGGGTTTCCGCGTCGAGCGCATCGTAGGCCGCGCGCATGTCGGCGAACTCCGTATCGGCCCGCACCGACGGCACCACCCGTGCCGACAGCATCGAGTAGCGGCCCGGCGGATCGACGAACGACGCATCGGTGTGCCACAGGCGGTTGCCGACCGAGGAGGCACGCATGCGGTTGTTCGCGTCCCGGATCTTGCCGTCCTTGTCGACGTTGGAGACGTCGGCTATCGCCTCGTTGCCGAACCGGTTGCTGCCGATGGCCGAGGAGGACGTCCGGGCATGCAGCGTGCCGTCGAAACGCTGGGCGAAGTCGAGCTGCTCTTCGTTGGTGAAATTCTGATCGCGGAACACCAGCACGGCGTACTTGTCCATGCCGGCCCGGATGGCCTCCAGCGATTCACGATCGTGCACCTGGCGCAGGTCGATCGCGCCCACTTCGCCGGCGAGGACGGGCGTGAGCGGCGTGATGGTGACGGTCATGAGGTGCTCCCTTCGTGCAGAACGGGTGCATCATTCTGATTGAAGTCCCGACGACAACCAACACGGATTTTTCGTCAGGCGAAGAGCGACACGAATGGGGGAAGTCAGCCCTTGCCCTTCGCGTCCTCGATCGCCTTGAGCAGCACCGGCCAGTATTCCTTGCCGTGGCCGAGCTCGACCGCCCGCTCCATCACCTCGCGCGCGACATCGGCGCCGAGGCCTGGCACGCCGTGCTGCTCGCCCATCTCGATGGCGTAGCTGAGATCTTTCAGCGCGTATTCGGTCGAGAAGGCGCGTTCCGGGAAGACGTCCGGCAGCATCGCCTTCATGCCGTGGTTGCGCAGCGCGAAGGAGTCGGCCGAACCCTTGCTCAGCGTCTCGAACAGCACCTTGCCGTCGACGCCCTGCGCGCGGGCGATCGTGAGCGCCTCGGCCAGGGCCACCACGGTCTGGAACAGCACCATGTTGTTCAGGATTTTTACCGTCTGGCCTGCGCCGGCGGCGCCGCAGTGCGTCACCTCGCTCGCCATGTGGCGCAGCAGCGGTTCTATGCGCTCGAAGGTGGGCGGCGTGGCGCCGACCATGATGGAGAGCGTGCCGTCGATCGCCGCCTGGCGCGTGCGCGCGACCGGCGCGTCGGCGAAGGCCGAGGCCTTGCCCTCGAATTCCTCGTAGAGCCGCTGCGCGAGCTTGGGCGGCGCCGTGCTGAGATCGATCACCGTCCAGCCGAGCTTGGCCTTGTCGACCAACCCGCCCTCGCCCAGGCAGACTTGAGCAACTTCCTTGCCGCCGGGCAGCGACAGGAAGATCGTGCGGCAGGTCGTGGCGATCTCGTCGAGCGAGGCGGTCTTGACGCCGTCGGCTTCCAGCCGCTTCAGCGGCGCCGCATCGCGGTCGGCCGCCAGCACCGTCATGCCGCTCTTCTTCGCCAGGTTGCGGCACATCGGCTCGCCCATGGTGCCGACGCCGATAAATCCGATCATGTCCGTCATGCCAATTCCGCCATATCAGTCCACTATGAAAAGTTTGGCGCCCTTGTCGGTGCGCGAGCGATGGCCGAGCGTATTGTCCGCCACCTGATAGCTCTGGCCGGCCTTCAGTTCGACTGTCTTTCCGTCGGCCAGCTCGGTCGAGAGTTCGCCGTCCAGCACCAGGAGGATGTGCCCCTTCTGACACCAATGGTCCGCGAGATAGCCTGGCGTGTATTCGACCATGCGCACGCGGATGTTGTTGAAGGTCTTGGTGCGCCAGAATGCCTTGCCGGTCTCGCCAGCGTGTTCGGTGCGCTCTACATCGGCCCAGTCGGTCGTGCCGAAGGGAATTTCAAACATCAGCATGGCAGGCCTGTAACATGTTTTCGTACGCGACTATGTGCCTCGCGCCGATTGACCAGTGGCATCGGATGGAGGAAAAGGCAACATGACCACTGCAAAAACCGCTCTGCGCCGCCTCAACAAGGCGCAGCGCCTGGAACGTGTCGGCAAGCTCGCGCGGGGCAAATTCGTCTCCCCCGACAACGTGCCCCAGCTTCTCAAGCGCATCATCGAACCCGGCGACATTCTCTGCCTGGAAGGCGACAACCAGAAGCAGGCGGACTTCCTCGCCAATCAGCTCGCCACGCTCGACAAGAAGGACCTGCACGACATCCATCTCGTGATGTCCTGCATCACGCTGCCGGCCCACATCGAGCTCTTCAAGAAGGGCATGATCCGCCAGGTCGACTTCTGTTACGCGGGCCCGCAGGGCACTGCCGTGGCAGACCTGGTGAAGGCGAAGAAATTCCCGGTCGGCGCCATCCACACCTACAACGAGCTCTACGCGCGCTACTACATCGACCTGACGCCGCGTGTCGCGCTGATCGCCGCCGCCCAGGCGGACCGCAAGGGCAACCTGTTCCTCGCCGCCAACACCGAAGATACGCCCGCGATCGTCGAGCCGACCGCCTTCTCCGACGGCATCGTGTTCGCGCAGGTGAACGAGATCGTCGACAAGCTGCCGCGCATCGACATTCCGGCCGACCAGGTCGACTTCGTGGTCGAAGCCCCCTACCCGATGCACCTGCAGGCGCTGTTCACGCGCGATCCCGCAGCCATCACCGACGTGCAGGTGCTGATGGCGATGGTGGCACTGCGCGGCATCTACGAGAAATACGAGGTGCAGTCGCTCAACCATGGCGTCGGCTTCAACACCGCGGCCATTGAGCTGTTGCTGCCGACCTACGGCGAGCGGCTGGGGCTAAAAGGCAAGATCTGCAAGTACTGGATGGTCAATCCGCTGCCGACCATGATCCCGGCGATCGAATCGGGTTGGGTCGAAAGCGTCTTCGCAGTGGGTGGCGAAGTCGGCATGGAGCGCTACACCGCCGCCCGTTCCGACGTCTTCTTCACCGGCCGCGACGGCAGCTTCCATTCCAACCGCGCCATGGGCCAGCTCGCCGGGCACTACGCCATCGACATGTTCATCGGCGCGTCGCTACAGATCGACATCAACGGCAACTCCTCGACCGTCTCGAAGAACCGCATCACCGGGTTCGGCGGTGCGCCCAACATGGGCTGCCAGCCGACCGGACGCCGCCATCCCACAAAGGCCTGGCTCAAGGCTGGCGCAGAGGCAAATCCCGGCCCGGGATCTCCTCCCGGTCGCAAGCTCGTCGTGCAGATGGTCGAGACCTTTCAGGCCGGCCGCGTGCCGACCTTCGTCGAGGAACTCGATGCGGCCGAGCCCAGCATCAGGAAGGCGCTGCATGGCGTGACGCCTGTGATGATCTACGGCGACGACGTCACCCACATCGTGACCGAGGAAGGCATTGCCAACCTGGCCGCCTGCCGCTCCATCGCCGAGCGCCAGGCCGCGATCCGTGCGGTCGCGGGCTACACGCCGGTTGGCCTCAAGCGCAAGAAGCGCGAGACCGAGGAGTTGCGTCGACGCGGCATCGTGCAGATGCCGGAGGATGTCGGCGTCCGCCCCTCGGAGGCGAGCCGCAGCCTGCTCGCCACGCAGGACATCAAGGGCCTCGTGCGTTGGTCCAACGGGCTCTACGACCCGCCCTCGCAATTCGTCGACTGGTAGGACTCGAGAGAATGGAAAAGTTTGCCAAGGCTTTCCCGTCCAAGCCGCTCAAGACCACGGCCGGCAAACCGTGGGCGCTCGCGGGCGTCGTCGGATCGGGCAATCTCGAGGTGCTGGTCGAGCGCGGCAGCCGGCCGTCCGACGCGATGGACTGCCACGTCGAGACGTCGATCCCCGGCTACAAGGCGTCGTGGCTCGCCGCCCTCGCCGACTTCGCCCACCACTATCCGGCCGGCGGCACCAAGGTGACGATCAACGATCAGGGCGCCCCGCCTGTCCTCGTCACCCTGCGCCTGCGCCAGGCCTACGACCATTTGACCAAGGGCGAGAAATGACCGGGACTTCCCTCTTCCACGAGCAGACGGCCCGCCAGCGAATCGCGGCGCTGGTCGATCCTCGCTCGTTCGCCGAGATGCTGCCGCCGCCCGAGCGTCTCACCAGCCCCTACCTCGCCCAGCTCGGCATCCCGGTGTCGTTCGACGACGGCGTCGTAATCGGCAAGGCGAAGCTCGGCGGCAAAGAGATCTACATCGCGGCCCAGGTCGGCCAGTTCGTCGGCGGCGCTGTCGGCGAGATCCACGGCGCCAAGCTCACCGGCCTCTTCAAGGCCGCGGCGCGAGACCAAGTGCCCTGCGTCCTGATCATCGAGAGCGGCGGCGTGCGCCTGCACGAAGGCTCGGCCGGCGAGATCGCCATCGCCGAGACCATGCGCGCGATCTTCGAATGCCGGGCCAAGAAGGTTCCGACCATCGCCGTCATCGCCACCGACATCGGCGCCTATGGCGGCATCGGCATCCTGTCGACCTGCTGCGACTTCCGCGTGATGACCGAGCACGGACGCCTGGGCATCTCCGGTCCGATCGTGATCGAGAAGTGGATGGGCAAGAAGGCCTACGACTCGGCCAACCGCGCGCTCGTCTGGAAGACCAGCGGCGGCAAGACCAAGTACCTGCTGGGCGATGCCGACGCGCTCGTGCACGACAGCGCTGACGCCATACGCGACGCCGTCGCGAAGCTGCTGGGCAAGTCGAGTGCGATCACGCTCACCTCAGTCAAGACGCGCCAGAAGGAACTGGAGAAGCGGCTGAAGCGATTCGGCGACACGGCCGATCCCGATGCTGTCTGGAAGGCCATGGGCGTACGCGACATCGCCGGCGCCTCGCTGGCCTCGGGCCCGGAATTCGCGGCCATGGCCAAGCGCGGGAAATAGCATCATGAAAAAGCCCTCCGCCCGCGCCCTGTTCGCCAGGCTCTTTGGCTCGTCAGCCAAGGGCATCTCGGTCGAGAAGTCCGTGCTGACCGGCTATGCCGCAGCCGGCGGCACCAAGGTCTGCGTCATCGGCACCTGCGACGGCACCTATATCGACAATGCCGCCGCGCTCCGCCTCGCCGCCCACGTCATCGACTGTATCGAGCACCATCCGAAGGCGCCGATCGTCATGCTGGTCGACAGTGCCGGCCAGGAACCCAACCGCGTCGCCGAGATGCTGGGTCTCGCCAGCTACTTCGGCCACTTGCTGAGCTGCCTCGAACTGGCGCGCCGCAAGGGCCACAAGTTGATCACCGTCGCCACCGGCCAGGCCGTGGGCGGTGCCTTCCTCTGCTACGGCATGTTCGCCGATCGCATCTATGCGCTCGATTCGGCGAGTGTGGGATTGATGCCGGTTGAGGCCATGTCGGCCGTCACCAAGATTCCGGTGGCTGTGCTGCGCAAGCTTTCGAAGACCATGCCGTCGCTCGAATTCGGCGCCAAGCCGTTCGCGCTGCTGGGCGGCGTCGAGGAAGTCTGGGCCGCCAAGGACGACGTGCAGGCCAAGCTCGCCAAGGCGATCGCCACGGCCTCGACCGAGGACAATCGCGCGGAACTCGGCAGGAAGCGCGGCGGCCGCAAGCTCGCGCTCGACATCCGCAAGAAGGTCCTCGCCGCCTCCGCACGATGATCGTGCTGCGCCGCCATGCGTTGGCGCGGCTGAGCCAGGTGCCCGGCGCGGACAACGAGGCCGATCGCGCGCGCGCCGCCCGCTGGCACGCTGCTAGCCGGCCCTTCGTCGTGACCCGGCGTCGCGAGGTGGGCAGCGGTATCGGCCTCGGCTTCTGCACGACTGACCCTGAGCATCCCGAGTTGCGGCCGCGCCGTGTAGCAGCCCACACGGACGCGGCTCTCGTAATCAGTCTCGCCCTGCCCCCGACACTAGAAGAGATCGCGCGGAACCCGGCGGCTTCGCCGCATGCCGCTTCCTTCTCGCGGCTCACCATTGCCGCCGCTGCAGCCGGCATCGCGATCCATGTCTACGGAAGCTGGATGTGGCAGGCGATCACAGGCGAGAGGCATGTGCACGAAGCGTCGGACCTCGATGTGTTGATCGATGTCGCTGGCATCTCTGCAGCCGATCGCGCCACGGCTTTCCTTGCGGAGATCGAGCCGACGCTTACCTTCAGGCTGGATGGCGAGGTCTCGTTCGCGAACCTCGGCGAGGTGAACTGGCGCGAATACCGGCAGGACCGACCGGAAGTCCTGCTGAAGTCGGTCGATGCGATGCGTCTCACGCCGCGCATGGAGCTTCCGGCGTGACGTCTGCGTCCGCCGAAGACGCGGCGCTGGCCACGGCGGCCGTCACCGCCCTGCACGACGAGCTGAAGGCCTATCCCAAGCCAGGCCTGGTCAGTCCGGTGGATTCCGGAGCCCATGCCGACATGGATTTCGCACTTATGTGCGCGTCGGCCGACTCCCTCCTGGAACCGCTGGCGCATCTTGCCGCCGCCGGCCGCCAGGGCCACGCGTTCGAGGAAGCGCTGATGCCGCTCGGCATCGCGGCGGAGCGCCGGATGCTGGCGGTCACCGGCGGCGTCAACACGCACCGCGGCGCCATCTTCTCGATGGGCCTGATCGTCGCCGCCATCGCGCGGGCGACCGCCCTTTCCGCCTCTATCGCTCCGAACTCGGTTCGCGCGGCGCTCAAGAACGAATGGGGTGAAGCCCTAAAAGCCCACGCCGCCCGCGGAAGCACGGCTGTGAGCCACGGCGCCCACGTCCGCCGCAACACTGGCCGCGACGGGGCACGCCGCGAAGCAGCACAGGCTTTCCCCAGCATCTTCGACGTGGGGCTTCCGGCCCTTCGCCAGGCGCAGGCGGCAGGCCTTGCCCCGAATGCCGCGAGCATCCAGACGCTGTTCGTCCTGATGGCAGCCGTCGACGACACGACGGTGCTCTATCGCGGCGGCCTCGATGCCGGCGGGTTCGTTCGCCGGTCCGCCGCGACCTTCCTGGCCGACGGCGGCTGTTTCCAGCCGGATTGGCACGACAGAGCCCTGGGCCTGCATCGCGCCTTCATCGAACGCAACGTCTCGGCGGGCGGCTGTGCAGACTTGCTGGCGTGCACGCTTCTGGTGTCGCGTTGCTGCGGCGACGACTGATCCTGCAGTCAAAATGCCAGCACGGGCATGGGGCGGCACTACCTATAGGATATTGACGATCAGACGGAATTCCTATAGTCCTCTTCCTGCTCGACGTTGGAGGAGGTTTAGACATGGGATGGATGCACTGCCCGATCGACGAGGTTCCCGAAGAGGTGCTGGCGGAGAAACCGCCGGCCCCGCGCAAGCGGACGCTCGCCACCAAGAAACGCGACTATGAGCGCCATCTGATGCGCTGGGGCTGCCATCTCGATGCCGCGGCGCGGGCCGGCGTCGATCCGCGCACGGCGCGGCGCTGGCGCGAGGAGGATCCCGCGTTCGCGGAACGCTGCGACGTGGCGCTGTCGATCTATGTCGACCGGGTCGAAGAGGAAGCTTCCATTCGCGCCAGCCGGCCGCAGTTCCGCACGACCTGGTATCGCGGCCGGCAGATCGGCCATGTGCGGCGGCTCAACGATGCGATGCTGATGCGGCTGCTGCGCCGCATGCCGCAGAAGCCAGGACGGGAACTGTGAGTTCGATTCCCGCGATGCCCGCACATGGCGGACATTTTGGGCGCGGTGCGTGGCGGCGAATCGCGCGCTGTTTCAGCGCGTTGGCCGGCAAAATCGGGACACTGGCGGCATGCTGTTTGAGTTTTTTATTTTTCCGCCACTGCGGCGGACATTTTTCAGCCCCAGCCTGCCAGCGCCTTCTCGAGACTCGCCGGCCCGCGATAGAGCATGGCGCGCCAGCCGGCGGCGCGGGCGGCGTCGACGTTCTCGGCCTTGTCGTCGACGAACAGGATCGACTGGGCGACCGTGACGCCCATGCGGGCCTGGGCGTTGGTGTAAAATACGCGCTCCGGTTTGCAGACGCCCAGCGCCGCCGAATAGATGATCTCGTCGAAATGCGGGTCGAGCCCGCCCTGTTCGCGCAGGTAGGCCACGCGATGATGCTCCTGGTTGGAGGCGGCGAAGCAGCGGCTGCCGGTGCGCTGCCGCCAGGCATCGGCTTGCGCCAGCACGGCGCGGTCGATGACGCAGTCCTTCTCGAACCAGTAGGCGACGAATTCCTCGAGCCGGTCGCCGAGGCCCAGCGGCACGAGATAGTCCTGCAGGGCGACGTAGAGATCGAGCCGGCCGCGCAGCACTTCGAGGAAATCGCGACGGAAGAAGTCGCGCTCGATCGCCTCGTAGTCGAGATCGAGGTCGGCCTTCAGCGTGGCGTACCACGGGTGCGCCGAGCCGGGCTGGGCGAGCGAGATGACGCCGTCGATGTCGAGGGCGAGGACGTGGCTATGGGAGACGGGACTGGAACTCATGGTTCGTCATGCTACAGCAAATTCCATGAAGCTCGTCGTCCCTGCCCTCGAATATCTGGACGCCTATGCCGATGCGCTCAGACGCGGCTGGTCGCCGGACAACGTGCGGCTGGAGGCCACCGCGCGCGAGGAGCTGGTAAAAATCGCCGAGTCGCCGCGGTCGTTCATATTGTCGCTCGACGACCGCGCGGCGACGGGCGGGCCGATCACCCTGCCCGACGGTTCGCAGGTGCCGCGCCTTCCGGGTTACAGGCGCTGGCTGTGGGACGGTGAATTTTGCGGCTCGATCAATTTCCGCTGGCAGCCCGGCACCACCGCCCTGCCCCCGCATTGCCTCGGCCACATCGGCTATGCCGTCGTGCCGTGGAAGCGCGGCCGGGGCTATGCAACCCGGGCGCTGGCGCTGCTGCTGCCGGAGGCGCGCAAGGAAGGCCTCGCCTATGTCGAGCTGACGACCGACCTCGACAACCTGCCGTCGCAGAAAGTCATCACGGCCAATGGCGGTGTCGTGGTGAGGCGCTTCAACAAGGGGCCCGTCTACGGCGACAAGGAAGCCCTGCTCTTCCGCATCGATCTTTAGCCGCCGGCGCGGACCACTGTCTCGGCCATCGCCGACAGAAGCGACAGGCCGCGTGCCTTGAGCGCGCGCGAAGAATCCTTGCCGCCGATCTGGCCGTCCAGCAGCAGGCTGATGAAGCCATGCACCGAGGCGCCGGTGAAGTCAGCCATGCGCTGCTTGATCTCGCCGGAGGCATGCGGAATGACGGCCTCGACGGCGGCGGCATGGAGCGCGCGAACCTTGTCGGCGGCGGCGGCGAGCGCCGGCGTATCGAGCCGGTTGGCCTCGCGGCTGGACATGAGCTGGAACAGCGCCGGGTTGCCGGCGGCGAAGGCCATGTAGCCGACGCCCTGGCCGATCAGCCCGCCCGCGGCACCGCCTTCGGCGCGGTTGGCCTCCGTGGTCATGGCGACGGCCAGCTCGTCGAAGCCGCGGGCGGCCAGTTCCGCCAGCAGGTCGTCGATCGAGGCGAAGTGATAGGCCGGGGCGGCATGGGAAACGCCGGCGCGCCGGGCGCATTCACGCAGGGTGAAGCCGCGGATGCCCTTTTCCTCCAGAAGCGCCCGTCCCGACGTCACCAGCGCCTCGCGGAGCTGGCCGTGGTGGTAGGGCTGTGCCTTGGAACGCTCCATTCTGCCTCCGCCAAAATAGTCTACGCTTCATCTTGACGATGGAAAGAGGCAGAAATCTGGCTGACTTGGACTTGGACTTGACCTGGCCCTTGTGGCTTCGTCGAAGGCCTGAGGCAGAAGGAGATGCGGGAAATGTCATTCGAAGCCTGGGCGGCGTTTGCCGCGGCATCGACGGTCTTGCTGGTCATCCCGGGGCCCACGGTCCTGCTGGTGGTGTCCTATGCGCTGGGCCAGGGCTGGCGCACCGCGCTGCCCATGGCCGTGGGGGTCGCACTCGGCGACTTCACCGCCATGACGCTCTCGATGCTGGGCCTGGGCGCCCTGCTCGCGACCTCGGCCACCCTGTTCACCGCGCTCAAATGGATCGGGGCCGCGTACCTCGTCTACCTCGGCGTAAAACTGTGGCGGGCGGGCGACACGCTGGATGCGCCGCCGCGCACCGATGCGGTCTCGGCCGCCAGGATGCTGGGCCATGCCTGGCTGGTGACGGCGCTCAACCCCAAGAGCATCACCTTCTTCGTGGCGTTCCTGCCAGCCTTCCTCGACCCCAAGGCCGACTTCCTGACCCAGATGCTGGTGTTCGAGACGACGTTCCTGCTGCTGGCCTTCGCCAATGCCTTCGGCTACGCGCTGGTCGCCAGCAAGGCCCGCCGCTTCGCCGGCAACCCGCACGCGATCGGCGTCGTGAACAAGGTGGGCGGCGGCCTGCTGGTGAGCGCCGGTGTCGCCACCGTCACGCTGAGTGGATCGCGGAGCTGAGGTGGACTCTGAGCGTGCGCCATAAGCATGGAATCATAGGAACCTCACCCTGAGAGGCTGCGGAGCGCTCCTCAGCATGAGGTTGGGGGTATGCTTCTATCCCACTCGGAAAGACTCTACCTCTCCGGTTCGCTGACGAACGCGACCTTGGCGAGGCCGGCCTTGGAGGCGTCGGCCAGGGTTTGGGCGACATAGCGGTAGGGCACGGCCTGGTCGGCGCGCAGGTAGATCTCGGGCTGCGGCCGCTTCTTGCCTTCCTCGGCGAAGCGCAGGACGGCGTCCTCGCGCGTGATGCGTTCGCCCTTCCAGAACAGCAGGCCCTGACCATCGATGGCGAACTCGATCTTCTCCGGCTTCACGATGTCGGCGGCCGACGAGGCCTTGGGCAGGTCGAGCTTGACCACGTTGGTCAGGAGCGGCGCGGTCACGATGAAGATCACCAGCAGCACCAGCACGACGTCGATCAACGGCACCATGTTGATCTCGGCCATCGGCTGGGACGAGGTTTTGCGGTCGAGGCTTCCGAAGGCCATGGCGCTCTCCCCTATTTGACGGCGGCGAGCGACGGAGCGCTGCCGGGCTTGTTGGGCTTGGCCGAGTTCTGCAGCGCCCGGCCCATCGACAGGAAGGTCAGCAGCTCGAAGGCGAAGGCGTCGAGCTTGGCCGTGAGCACGCGGTTGGAGCGGGTGAGCCAATTGTAGCCCATGACCGCCGGCAGCGCGACGGCGAGGCCGATGCCGGTCATGATCAGCGCCTCGCCGACCGGCCCCGCCACCTTGTCGAGCATGCCGGAGCCCGACATGCCGATGGCGACCAGCGCGTGATAGACGCCCCACACCG
>CANJHI010000016.1 GCA_947474005.1 Alphaproteobacteria bacterium
GCGGCTTGCCGCTGTTGGAGCTGTTCAGGCCGAGCCGCCGCTCGAGTTCCGCAACCCGAGCCATAAGCGCTGCGATTTGCGCCGCCTGCGCCTGGATCAGCGCGATCAGTTCTTCACGGGACAGAACATCTTGCGATCCAGCGACCATCCGATTCTTGAATCGCAAAGCGATTCCCGCGTCCAGGAAAATCTGCGCTAAAAATCAAGGTGGCGGGAAACAACCTGGGCAGTTACGGTTATTTTACAAAGCAAAAACCGTCCATTCGCGCTCGCGCCACCGTCGCCGGCCGTTGCCCGGCTGTTCCGACACGCCAGAGCATTCGCACCGCCTGGCTCGTCGCGCTTTGTGGGGCAGCGCTCCTCGCCGGCAGCGGAAATGCAACGGCGCAAAGCCCGTCACCCCCTGCCGACGCGCCTGCCCCCAAACAGAGAGTGGCGGCGGTCAGCGGCAATCCGGCAGCCTCGGACTCTGCCGTGGGCGGGACCGGCTGGCTTGGCCGCACGCTCGGCCTGCGCGACGAATGGGGTGTGAAGGTGGGCGGCGTCTGGCTCGCCGACACCAACGTCGTGGTGGCGGGCGGGGTGCAACCCGGCGGGTGGACCAACAACCAGGCGCTGATCCTCGGCCTCGGCATCGATGCCGAAAAGCTCGTCGACTGGCGCGGCGCATCGTTCGGCTTCCAGTTCCTGCAGTTCAATGGCGGCGAAACCAATGAACAGGCGGGCAGCATCCCCGGTTACAACGGTATCGTAGGCCACCTGCCCTTGAACCGGACCGAGTTCCTCGAGGCCTGGTACCTGCAGGAGATGAAGAAGGACGTCCTGAGGATGCGGATCGGCCGCACCCTGCCGACCAACGACTTCGGCAACGTCCTGCGCCCGGTCACCCTCGCCGACGACAGCCAGAACATCCCGTCCGTGAGCGGACTGCTCTGGTCGCCGATCTTCGTCAACGCCTCGATGATCGGCGCGATGATGGGCTACTACAACCCGGCCAACGGCGTGACCGTGAATTTCACGCCGACCAGTTCCTTCTACGTCAATCTCGGGGCCTATGACGGCAATCGGGCGCGCGGCATCCAGACCGGCCTGCACCCGCCCATGTTCAACGGCTACTGGTTCAACATCGGCGAGATCGGTGTCAATTGGCTGCTGGGCGAAGGCGATCACCCGGGGCAGTTCGCCGTCGGGATGTGGCGGCAGACCGGCGTCCTCTCGTTTAAGGGAATCACGGAAAACGGCACCGGCGGCTTCTACCTGTTCGGCTCGCAACGCGTGGCATACGGCGTGAACTCCAGCGTTCCCAAGTCGTCGGTTTCCGTCTTCTATCAGGTCGGCGCAAACGCCTCCCAGACGCTGCCGATCAGCCAATACTACAGCGCTGGCATCACCGGCTTCGGCCTGATCGGAAGCCGTGAGTGGGATTCGATAGGCTTTGGCGTGGGGCTGTCGCGAATGAACCAGAACCTCTTCACCCAGCCCAGCGAGCTGATGTTTCAGATCTACTACCAAGCCCACCTGTTCGCGACGACGTTCCTGCAACCGACTGTGACTTACATCCCGACACCGGGCATCTCGGCCACAACGCCCGGGGCCTTGACGACGACTCTCAGACTCACCGTCCTGTTCTGAGCGATAGGCAATGACAACCACAACGACATCGATAGGCTAAAAGGGGGCAATTGGGAGAACATGATGCACAAGACTCTCTTGCGACTGACCGCGGCCATGCTCGCGGCAGGTCTGACGACCGGCTCTGCCTTGGCACAAGGCACGACCGGTCTGCCGGAATATCTGGCCAACATCTCCGGCACGACGGCACCTTCGGCGGCCGACCTCGCGACCCGCGACGTGCTGCAGCTCAACACGTCGATGTTCGCGCTCTATGACAGCGCCGCCCGGACGTTCCGGCGCAACATCATGGCCAAACACCCGATCATCCTGGCGCTGTTCTCCGGCGCCGGCGGCCGAATGATCCTCTACAAGCCGGGCCAGCCGCCACTCGAGGCGCCTTCGGTGCCGATGGTCTATCAGGTCATGAAGTCAACCGGCCACAGCGTCATGGCGATCTCGCAGGTGGTGGTGCCCTATATCGGCAACGCCGCCGACAAGAGCTGGATCGCGCCGATGCTCGCCTACCGTAGCCAGATGAAGTCGGCCCTCGACGGCGTCGACGCCCTGCCGATCCAGGCCGACTGGAAGCCGGCACTGAAGACCATCCTCGGCAACAACGTCGCCTACATGGACGACTGCATGGCCAAGGGCGTGATCAACCTCGCCGACCTGCAGGCCTTCGCCAAGAAGCAGGCGCCCGATGTGAAGCTCATCATCAACTGGGCGGCCTCGACGCAGGTCAAGCACTGGATGGAGGTGCTCGACGGCTGGAAGGCGAATCTCGGCCCGGATTTCGACAAGACCTATGCCGCGGCCAACACGATCTACGTGGCCCGCCAGAACAACGTGCTATTCAGCACGCTGGCCCAGTACTTCGGCCCCGAGGCGATCAACGAACGGCTGATGCTGATCGAGACGATCTCCTTCACCACGACGCCCGAGGACATGCTGACCTCGCTGACGCGCATCATCGCCGACCGCACCGTGGGCGAGCTGTTCTTCGGCAACTACAAGCTGATGGACTTCGAGTTGATGGGCGGCGACGCGCGCAAGACCATCATCTCGGAGATGCAGAAGCGCGGCAAGCAGGCCTTCCTGCCGCCCGCCGTGCCCTTCGGTTCCAAGCAGTGGCCCGCCCTCATTACCCCGGGGCCCGGCGCAACCTCGCTCGACGACCTCAAGTAAGGATTACCTTTAGCCTCACCTGACGGGGCGGGCTATTGGGGCCCGCCTCGGAATCGAATGACAACACACGAGGGATGGCATGAATCTCAATACGATTGCCGAAGTAAAGCGGCCCCGGTCGTTCGAGGAGATCGAATGGCGCGACGGCCATGCCTTTCTGGGTGGCGGCACCTGGCTGTTTTCCGAACCGCAGGTCGCCACCGACACGCTGGTCGATCTCGAGCGGCTCGGCTGGCCGGCGCTGACTGCGACACCTGCCGGGCTGGAGATCGCCGCGACCTGCAAGATCGTCGAGTTGCACGACTTCAAGGGCCCGCCGGAATGGCGCGCCGTCCCCTTGTTCGACAAATGCATCGATGCGTTCCTGATGTCCTTCAAGATCTGGAACGCTGCGACCGTCGCCGGCAATGTCTGCATGTCGCTGCCGGCCGGTGCCATGATCTCGCTGACCGCGGCGCTCGAAGGCGTCTGCACCCTGTGGCCGCAGGACGGCAAGCCGCGCCAGGTCCCGGTCGTCGACTTCGTCACCGGCGTCCACACCAACGTGCTGCAGAAAGGCGAGCTGCTGCGCTCGATCCTCCTGCCTGCGAAGGCCCTGTCCAAGCGCTTTGCCATGCGCCAGATGTCGCTCACCCGCCATGGCCGCTCGGCGGCGCTGATCATCGCGACGGTCGGAGACGGGGATGAGGACTTCCTGCTGACGATCAGCGCGTCGACGCCGCGGCCGGTGCATCTGCGGTTCAAGAAGACCCCGTTGGCCGCCGAGATGTGCCAGGCGATCGACGAACGCCTGCCACCGGATGCCTGGTTCCAGGACGTCCATGGCTCGGCACCCTACAAGCGCCACGTCACCCATTACCTGGCCGAACAGATTCGCGCGGAGCTGTCATGAGCAACTATGAGGTCAACGGTTGTCTCTATTCCGCCGAGCCGCGGCCCGGCCAGTGCCTGCGCACCTTCCTGCGCGACCTCGATGTGTTCGGCGTCAAGAAGGGCTGCGACGCCGGCGACTGTGGCGCCTGCACGGTGTGGCTGGACGGCAAGCCGTTCCATTCCTGCCTGGTGCCGGCCTTCCGTGGCGAAGGTCGCAAGATTACCACCATCGAGGGCCTCGCCAAGGACGGCGAGATGCATCCCATCCAGAAGGCCTTCCATGATGCCCAGGCCTTCCAGTGTGGTTACTGCGCCGCCGGCATGATCATGACCACGGCCTCGGCGGCGTTCGACGAGGCGCACAAGGCCGACCTGCCGCACGCGCTGAAGGGCAATCTCTGCCGTTGCACCGGCTATCGCTCGATCGTCGATGCGCTGCACGGCAAGATCAACATCGAGGAGGACGTGGCCGGCAAGGCCTGCGGCGCCAGCCTGCCCAATCCCTTCACCGACGCCATCCTGACGGGCAAGGCGCGCTACACGATGGACATCGCGATCGAGGGATTGCTGCACCTCAAGGTTCTGCGCTCGCCGCATGCCCATGCGCGCCTCACGCGCATCGACCGGACCAAGGCCTCCGTCGTGCCGGGCGTCATCGCCATCTACACCTGGGAAGACGTGCCACGCCGGCTCTACAGCACCGCGCTGCACGAGGACCATCTCGTCGATCCCGACGATACCTACATGCTGGACAACGTCGCCCGATTCGTCGGCCAGCGCATCGCCATGGTGATCGGCGAGACCGAAGCTGCGGCCGAAGCCGGAGTGCGCGCCCTGCATGTCGAGTACGAGATTCTGCCGACGGTGTTCGACCCGGTAGCAGCCATGGAGCCCGGGGCGCCGCGGCTGCACGACAAGGGCGAGGTCGCGACCCAGAACGGCAACATCTTCTGCACCCTGCAGGGCGAGATCGGCGACGTGGCCAAGGGCTTCAAGGAAGCCGATGCCGTCCATGAAAAGACCTATTCGACATCGCGGGTGCAGCACGTGCATCTGGAGACCCATGGCTCGATCGCCTGGAAGGGAGAGGACGGCCGCTGGCATGTGCGCACCAGTTCGCAGGGCCCCTTCCCCGTCCGCGCGAAGCTCGCCTACCTGATGGGCGTGCCGGCCCGCGAGATCCACGTTTTCACCGAGCGGGTCGGCGGCGGCTTCGGCGGCAAGCAGGAGATGGTGTCGGAAGACCTGCCCCTGTTCGCCACGATGAAGCTCGATGGCCGTCCCGTGAAATGGGAATGGACCCGCGAAGACGAATTCATCGGCGCCACGACGCGGCACCAGATGACGACCAAGGTCAGGGTCGGCGCCAAGAAGGACGGCACGCTGACCGCGCTCGACGTCCAGGTCGTGTCGAACACCGGCGCCTACGGCAATCACGCCAGCGAGACCCTCGCCGCCGCGATGGCAAGCCCATTCGCGGCCTATCGCTGCGAGAACAAGAAGGGTGTCGGCCACGTCGTCTACACCAACATGATCCCGGGCGGCGGCTTCAGGGGCTACGGCGCCTCGCAGACCACCTTTGCGATGGAATGCGCCATCGACGAACTGGCACGCCTCCTGGGCATCGACCCGTTCGAGATCCGGCGCAAGAACGTCGTCAGGCCGGGTGACAATGTCGAATCGATCTGGAAAGAGCCCAGCGACGCGAGCTTCGGCAGCCACGGCATCGATCAGTGCCTCGACATCGTCGAAAGCGAGCTGAAGAAAGGCAATGGCGTCGCCAAGCCCGCCGGAGAGGAATGGGCCGAGGGAACGGGCGTGGCGCTCGCCATGCTGGAATGCGGCCCGCCGACCGAGCACCGCTCAGGCGCCGAGATGCAGCTCCTGCCCGACGGCACCTATCACCTCGCCTGCGGCTCGTCCGAGATGGGCAACGGCATCACCACGGCACATAAGCAGATTGCCGCTTCCATCGTGGGTGTCCGGGCCCGCGACGTCGGCATCATCAATGCCGACACCGACCGCACGCCCTACGACACCGGCACCTTCGCCAGCACCGGCACGGTGGTGGCGGGCAAGGCCGTCCACATCACCGCCGAGGCGATGCGCGACGACATCCTTGCCTTCGCCGCGCGTCATACCGACGTCGAGCCCGGCAAGTGCCGCCTCGATAACGACGCGGTCGTCTGTGGCAACAAGCGGATCCTGCTGACCGAGCTCCATGCCGCCGGCGCCAAGGTCAATCATCGCTTCACAGTCAGCCGCAGGGCCTATCTGTCGCCGCGCACGATCGCCTTCAACGTGCAGGGCGTGCGTCTGGCGGTCCATCGCATCACCGGTGAGATTCGCGTGCTGCACAGCGTGCATGCCGCCGACATCGGCCGGCCGATCAATCCCATGCAATGCCGCGGCCAGCTCGATGGCGCCGTCGCCATGGGCTATGGCTGGGCGCTGATCGAGAATGTGGTCCATGACGAGGGCCACATGGTGAATCCGCAGTTGCGCAACTGCCGCATACCGACTTTCGCCGACACACCGCATACCGACATCTTCTTTGCCGACACGATCGACACGATCGGACCGCTCGGTGCCAAGTCCCAGGGCGAATGCGGCATCAATCCCGTGGCGCCGGCGGTTTCCAACGCGCTGGCCGCGGCGACGGGCGTACGCTTTGCCCACCTGCCCTTCACCCCGGACCGGCTCTATTCCAAGCTGGCGGCGAAGCCATGAGCGTCAGCATCGTGACGCAGACCTGCGTGCGGCCGGAACGGGCCGGTGACTTCGCACGCTGGCAGGGCGAGACCAGCACCTTCATCTCCAACTTTCCGGGCTTCCTCGAACAGCGACTCATGCCGCCCAAGCCGCCGTTGCAGGTCGACTGGGTGATCCTGCAGCGCTTCGCCAACCTCGAGGCCGCACGCGCCTGGCTGGCCTCGTCCGAGCGCCAGACGCGCATCGAGGGTGCCGCCCCGATGCTGGTCGGCCGCGACGACGTGCATATCGTCCAGGACGAGACTGAAGGCATCAAGCCCTCGCCGGCGTCGGTGGTGATCAGCACGCGGGTGCTGCCGGGAAAGGAAGCCGAGTACCGCGTCTGGGAGCGCAAGATCGCAGCCGCGCAGTCCAAGGCACCCGGCCTGCAGGGTTACCGCTTCGAACCGCCAGTGCCGGGTGTGCAGGAGGATTTCGTCGCCATCCTGCGCTTCGACAATGAAGCGAACCTGCAGGCCTGGCTGAATTCGCCGGTGCGCAAGAACCTCATCGAGGAGGCAACGCCCCTCACCGAGGAGTTCCACACCCGCATGGCACGTACGGGCTTCGACCAGTGGTTCCAGGACAGCGCCGGAGCGGGCGGCGCACCGCTGCCGGTGTGGAAGATGGATATGCTGGTCCTGCTGATGCTCTACCCGATCGTCTTCCTGTTCGGGATTTTCGTGGGCACGCCGCTGTTCAGCAACGTGCTGGGCCTGTCTTTTGCCGTCTCGCTGTTCCTCGGGAACATCGTGAGCGTCGGACTGACGGGCTTTCTCGTGCCGTGGGTCGCCGGCCGCTTCGGATGGTGGCTGCAGCCCGCCCCCGGCGAGGAAGTCCGGAGCGGGATCCTGGGAGCCGCCATCATACTTGCCCTGTATGCCGCCATGGTATTCATCTTCTGGCGCCTGTTCTGAAGCCCCCGAATCTTGATATATTGGCGGCTCCGGAGGGACTCATGACCAAGCGTCTCAGCACCGAAGCGGTGGCCCAATACCGTCGCGACGGCTTCCACTTTCCCGTTCGCGTCCTGTCGGCTGTCGAGGCGCGCTCGTATCGCGACCGACTGGAAGCGGCCGAGCGCATGGCCGGCGGACCGCTGGCCGGCGACCGCCGCCACAAGGTCCATCTGCTCTACACCTGGGCCAACGAGCTGGCGCGCCATCCAGCGATCCTCGACGCGGTCGAGGACGTGATCGGACCCGACATCCTGTGCTGGAGCACCACCTTCTTCACCAAGGAGGCGCACTCGCCCTCGTTCGTGTCGTGGCATCAGGACGCGACCTACTGGGGGCTCAGCACCGACGACGTGATCACCGCCTGGGTCGCCTTCGCCGATGCACCGGTCGAAAGCGGCGCCATGAAGTTCTGGCCGGGCAGCCATCTCAAGAACCAGCTCGAGCACCGCGACACCTTCGACCAGAACAATCTCCTGACCCGCGGCCAGGAGATCGCCGTCGACGTGCCGGACGGCGCCGGAGTCGACGTGACGCTCAAAGCCGGCGAAATGTCGCTGCACCATGTGCTGCTGGCACACGGCTCGGGTCCCAACACGACCGGCGATCGACGCATCGGCTACGCCATCCGCTACATCCCGCCCCACGTCCGCCAGCTCAAGGTGCGCGACTCCGCCATGCTGGTGCGTGGCCGTGACAGCCACGGAAATTTCGATCCGGAACCGGAGCCCAAGGCCGATCTCGATCCGGCCGCCCTCGCCGCCCATCGCGATGCCACCGAACGCTCGGTGAAGGCGCTTTATTCGGGCACCGACCGGACGCAGTTTCGTGCTTAGGCGGCAGTTAGCTGCCGCGCTGCTCTGCGTCCTGCCGCTCGGCGCAACAGCGCAACCGACGCCTCAGGCCTTCCTCGAGTCAATCTACCAGCCTTACCTCAGCCAGGACTTCAAGGGTCAGTCCTACACGCACGTCGACCGCTTCTTCGCCCCTGATCTCGCTCGCGCCATCGATCACGACATGCGCGAAGCCGCACGGCTCAAGGAGGTTCCGACGCTCGACGGCGATCCGTTTCTCGACGCGCAGGATTGGGAAATTTCGAAACTCTCGATCTCGGCCAAGGTCGACGGTGCAAAAGCGACCGCCGTGGTCGGCTTCGAAAACCTGGGCAAGCCGGTCCGCCTCAGCGTCGATCTGATCCAGACACCGGTCGGCTGGCGCATCGCCGACATCAGCGCGCCCAGCGGTTCGCTGCGCGCGCTCTACAAGCTGCCTTAGACTCTGGAGCTAGTGCCGCCAGCTCGTGTCGGTCTTGTCGATCTTGCGGATGAGAGCGGCGAATTCGAGGTCGCCGATGGCGCCGCCGCCCTTTTCGGAGAAGCCGTCGACGTCGGCACCCGACTTGGCAGCGAGATTGTCGCCCAGGATGTTGAGCGTGCCGGCCGCTCCGGCGTCGAGCTGGATCTGGCACGCCCGCTCCAGGCGATAGAGCCGCACGAAGGCTTCCGGCACGGTGCGGCCGGTGGTCAGGATGCCGTGGTTGCGCAGCATCATGGCCTGGTTGTCGCCGAGGTTGTCCAGCAGGCGGCCGCGCTCGTCGAGATCGAGGCTGGGACCCTCATAGTCGTGATACGAAAGCTTGCCGTGGAAGGTGGTGGCGGCCATCGAGATCGGCAGCAGCCCTTCCTTGATGGCGCACACCGCCATGCCGGCGCGGGTATGGGTGTGCATCACCACCTTGTGGCGCGCGGCGTGGGCCATGTGGACCGCCGAATGGATGACGAAGCCCGCGTAGTTCACGGGATAGGTGGCGTCGCCGATGATGTTGCCGTCGAGGTCGATCTTCACCAGGTTCGAAGCCGTGACCTCGTCGTAGTTGAGACCGAAGGGATTGATCAGGAAGTGCGGCTGCTCGCCCGGCACGCGCGCCGTGAGATGGCCGTAGATCAACTCGGTCCAGCCGAAATGATCGACCAGCCGGTAGGCCGCGGCGAGCTGGCGGCGCAGCACCGCCTCGCCTTCGGCCGGCGGCAGCGCGCCGATATCGATACCGGTGAGCGGCAGATCCTGGGCGATGTGCATGTCCATGGGCGGTTCCTCCCGGCGGAAACAGGCGAGGGGCAAGCTTAGGCCTGCGCGCTATGATCGGGCAACAAAAGAGGAAACCCCAAATGGCCGAAAAACCGCGCCTCGATACGACGCGCCTGCAGAAGATGGCGCAGGCCTACTGGGAAAGTGCTGCCCTGATGGCCGCGGTCGAGCTGGAAGTCTTCACCGCCATCGCCCATGGCCACGACACGATTGCCTCAACGGCCAAGGCGGTCGGCATCAGCGAGCGCAACGCCGAGCGCCTGCTGACGGCGCTGACGGCCATGACCCTGCTCACCCGCGAGAGTGACCGCTTCGCCAATGCCGCCGACGTCCAGCGTTTCCTGGTGAAGGACAGCGACCGCTATGCCGGCCCGTGGATCCTGTTCACCAAGCCGCGCTGGACGGCCTTCGGCGAGCTCTCCAAGCGGCTCAGCAACCCCGAGGAGAACCGGCTCGGCGCCTATGTCGACTTCACCGTCGAGGATGCGCGGCGCTATCACGCCGCCACCTATTCCATCGGCATGGGCGCCGCCCGCCTGTTCAGCCGCAGCGTCGACCTGAAAGACCGCAAGCTCCTGCTCGATCTCGGCGGCGGCTCGGGGGCCTACAGCATCGTGGCGACCCAGACGTTCCCGGGGCTGAAGGCGATCGTGCTCGACCTGCCGCCGGTCGCCGTCGTGGCCGACGAATACATCGCCGCCAACAACGCGGCCGACCGCGTCTCCACTCTGGCCGGCGATTTCACCCGCACCGAGTTCCCCCAGGGCGTCGATGTCGTGGTCATAGCCAGCAACCTGCCGCAATACGAGCCCGACCTGATCCGCCTCGTCGTCGGCAAGGCCTTCGCAGCACTCGTGCCCGGCGGCGAGATGCACCTCGTCGGCGAGACCCTGCACGACGACCGGCGCGGGCCGCTGTCGGCCGCGCTGTGGGGCCTCAACGAGGCGATCCAGCACAGCACCGGCCTCGCCCATACCGAATCGGAGGTGAAGGGATATCTGCAGGGCGCGGGATTTGCCGATGTGGCGGTCCATCCCTTCGTGCCCGGCGTGCTGTCGCGGATCGCCGGCCGCAAACCCGGCTGAACGGCCCCCCTCGTGTTTGGACTGGGGGTGAGGGGTTGCACCGGCCGGGCCATTCGACTATCTGTCGCCTCCGGCCCTTAGCTCCCTTCGTCTAGAGGCCTAGGACGTGGCCCTCTCAAGGCTAAAACACGGGTTCGAATCCCGTAGGGAGCGCCAAGCTTCAGGCGCCGGAATGCTTCGGTATTCCCGCTCTTTCGCCGGTATCAATTTCAGCAGAAGATCAGTTGTATCGATGATCCGCCGCAGCCTGGGCCCTGCCCCGGCGGCGGCGTTCGCAAAAAGCTGACCAACACGGGACGTGCAACGATCATGAGGGTGAACTTTGGTCCACCGGTCAGCTTGGACTTCCTCGATGGCTATCTGTTCCGCCTCCTTCAGGAGATCGTGAGCAAGCACGGTCTCGAGGATTCCGGCTTCGAGAACTATTACGGCAGCCGCATCGCGGAGAAGATCGGCGGGCTGATCGAGTACGAGGAGCGCCTGGCGCGCTATCTGCTGAAAGGCTACCCGGGCCGCCGGGTCGTTCACGCCGGGATCGGCGTCGGCGTCCTGGCCTGTGTGCTTGCGTGCAACGGCATGACCGTGGCCGGCGTCGAATACTATCCCAAGCGCGTCGCGTCGGCGCACCACCTGCGGACGGCCCTGATCGGAATCTGGCCCGAGGTCGAGGCGCGATACGAGATCATTGAGGGCAGCTATCCGGGCGCCTTGATGGAGCGGGCCAAGACAGCACCGCCGACGTCTCGCTTCCTGCCCCGGTGGCGCACGCCGAAACCGGCAGCGGGGCCATCTATCCCAAGTCCCTGGTTCGATTCGAATGCCATCCTGATCTTCACCAACGTCGCGAGCGGCTGGAGCGACGACAAGCTGGCTTCGATCATCGGGTCCCTGCCCAGGTTCGCCGAGGTTCTTCTCGATCTCCGCCTGTTCGGAGCGATCAGGGACGAGGAACAGGATCGAACCGCCCTGTTCGACCGCATTGCAGCAACCGCCCGCTCCGCGGAGAGGCTGCGCGAGCTTGCGGTCGGGTCACACTTCGCCCGGTTCGTCTTTACCTGAGAACGTGCCGGCCTCCTCACATGATGACCAGGCGTGACTTGAAATCGGCTCCCGGGACCTGGGCCGCCGATCTCGCCCTGCTGGTGATCGGCGGCAGTGTGCTGTTGATTGCCATCATCCTGTGGTTCGACAATGCCCAGGGCGGCCTCACCGGCAACGGCGTGTTCAAGAGCCTGGAACTGAAGCCGTGGGTCATCGACCCCGCACACGCACCGCTCTATCCATCGAACTACCTGTTCTATCCTGCCTACGGTGCGCTCTGCCGCGGGCTCGACCTGCTGGGCGTGTTCGCGGGCGATCCCCGGCGGCAGATCGCCATCCTGAACGCGGTGAGCTGCAGCCTCTGCCTGTGCGCGGTCTACCTGATGGTGCGCACGCTGAGCGGCGACCGCCTGGTGGCGCTGCTGGCGGCGCTGTTCCATATCGCGTCCAGCTTCGTGATGTTCCTCGCCATCGTGAACGAGGACATTTTGCCCAGCTACACGCTGCTGTTCGCATCGATGGCGCTGGCCAGCGTCTGGTTTGCGCGGCCGACGGTGGCGCGGTTGGTGGCGGTGGCGGCGCTGTTCTCGATTGCCTGGCTGTTCGAATGGCGGCTGATGTTTCCCACCTTGCCCGCGATGCTGGCCGCGCTCTGGCTTTGCGAGCGGCGACCGACACTACGACTCGCCTGGATCGGGCTATTTCTCGCCACCATGGTGGCAACCGCCGCCGTCGTGGCGGCGGCCTGGCAGGGCCACAACGGCGCCGTCGGACCGATCGATCTCATCTGGACGGGCAAGGCCGTGCGCTCGGTGTGGGCGGGCTTCAGCTGGCCCAAGGTCGGCTACCTGTGGGACGGCATGGTGGCCTACCTGCTGGGCGCCGGCGTCGCCGCCATCCCCGGTATTCCGGGCTGGGACATCTGGCGTTACACCGCGACGGTCTGGATGCTGGCCATCGCCGCCGTGGCCGGGCCGATGCTGTGGCGCGCCCGCGACGACACCTGGGCGCGCGCCCTGGCCGCGATCTTCGGCATCACCTTCGCGGCCGGCTCGGTGTTCAATCTCTATTCCCAGCCGCAGGATCCGCAGATGCAGATCAACGTCATGGCCTGGCTGACGCCGGCCTGGGCGCTGGTCCTGGTGGCGGCGCGGCAACGCTGGGGACGCAACGGGCTTGCGGCGCTGGGTGGCCTCACGGCGGTGCTGCTCGCCTACAACGTCTGGAGCCTGGCACCGCTGCGCGGCCTCGACAGCAGATGGCAGCAGGCGATCGAGCGCCTGGAGGCGCAGGCAAATCCGGCGCGCAGCGTCTTCGTGCTGCACGATTTCGACTGGTCGATGATCTACGCCTCGCTGCACTGGGGCCCGGCGGAACCGGGCATCGCGGCACTCGGTCCCGCGCCGCAGGCCTTGCCGAAATTCAAGTGGATCGGCTTCACCGGCCAGGTGCTGCGCCATCCGGACTGGAGCACCGAGGCGCACGTGGCCGACCTCCGGCACCAGATCGATCGCGCCCTCGAGCTCGGCTACGACGTGTTCGTCGCCAGGCTCTGGCCGATGGAGCAGAAGCAGCTCGAAACGGAGACCGGCATGATCGCCGACGGCGCCCGGCTCGAAGCCCTGCAGCGCATGCTGCACACGGACTATACGGCGACGCTGGCTTTCGACGATCTGGTCGCCGGCCCGTTCCACCAGCTCCGCCGAGCGCCGGGTCGCTGAAACCTTACATCGTGGCGAGCTGAATCCGCCGCTCGTCGAGGCCGACGCCGCGCGCCGTCTCGACGATGGCGGCCCAGGTGTCGTCGGGCAGCGGCACGCCCTCGGCCAGGCGCTTGGCACGCGAACGCTGCTCGGGCTCGCCCGGCACCAGCACTTCCCCGCCCGAACCAGTGGGCTTGGAACTTTTCACGAAGGCCACGTACTTGGCGATGTCGGTGGGGAAGAAGCCCGCCGGGTCGAACACCTTGGGGTCGACGTAGAACGACAGCATGCCATTGGCGAAGCGGCCGCGCTTGGGATCGGTCGCGCCGTTGCCGCTGAGCGAGCCGCCCAGCATCTCGCACATGAAGGCGAGGCCCGAGCCCTTGTGGTCGCCAAACGCCTGGATGGCGCCGGTGCCCTTGCTGTGGTCGCGCGGGCCGGTCGGCGTGAAATCGCCGTAGAGCAGGTGCGGATCGGCGCTGGGCTTGCCGTCGGGGCCGATCAGGGCGCCATCGGGCACCTTCTTGCCGCCCTGACTCGCCACCAGGACCTTGCCCTCGGCCACGATCGAGGTGGCGAAATCGAGGACCAGCGGGTCCTGGCCGGGACGCGGCACGCCGACGCAATAGGGCGCGGTCGAGAAGCGCCGCTCGACGCCGCCGTAGGGGGCCACCAGCACGCTGCCCGACGCATTGACGAAATGGATCGAGACCAGACCGGCCTCGGCCGCCATCTCGGCCCAGTCGCCGACGCGACCGACGTGGCCGGCATTGCGCAGCGTCACCGCCGAGAGGCCGTTCTTCAGGCACTTCTCGATGCCGATGCGGACGGCCTGCGGCGTCACCGTCTGGCCGAAGCCATACTTGCCATCGACGACGGCGATTACCGGCGTGTCGACCACGACCTCGACCGTGACGTCGGGCACCACCGTGCCGTTCTTCTTCTGGACGGCGTAGCGCGGCACCCGGACCACGCCGTGGCTGTCATGGCCGGAGAGGTTGGCGCTGACGAGATAGCGGCCGATCCGGCCACCCTCCTCCGGAGAGCATCCAGCCGAGGCAAAGATGTCCGCGACGAAGGCTTCGAGGGCCTTCGCCTTGATCGTGACGGTCATATCAGGACTTGCCGCGTGCGAGGCTGGCGACGTAGCCGCGATTCCAGGTCGGTGTGATCCAGACCTCGTTGATGCAAATGTGCGCCGGCAGGCAGGCGACGTAGCGGATCAGGTCGCCGACATCCTCCGACTGCGCCATCTTCGCCCGCTCGCCCTTGGTCACCGGCACCGGCCGCTTGTCGAGGATCGGCGTTGCCACCTCGCC
Source organism: Alphaproteobacteria bacterium (assembly GCA_947474005.1). Taxonomy (GTDB): domain Bacteria; phylum Pseudomonadota; class Alphaproteobacteria; order Reyranellales; family Reyranellaceae; genus Reyranella. The sequence goes on from CANJHI010000016.1 coordinate 14,616, forward strand.
CGGCAGGACCACGCTCGAGCGGATGCCGTTGACGCACTCTTCCATGTTGATGGTGTGGCTCATCGCCACGACACCGTGCTTGGCCGCCGAGTAGGCCGGGCCGCTCAGCAGGCTGGGATTGCGGCCGGCCATCGAGGAGGTGTGGATCAGCACCCCGTCCTTGCGCTTGCGCATGATCGGCAGAACGGCCGAGGTGCAATAGAACGCGCTCGACAGATTACCGTCGATCACGAGCTCGGCATTCGCTGGCGTCAGCTTGGCCCACTGGCGCTCGAGGATATTGAGGCCGGCGTTGTTCACCAGGATGTCGCAGCGGCCATACTTCTTCTCGATCGCCTTGGCGATCTTGGTGACGGACGCGGCCTTCATCAGGTCGCCCGCCTGTACCTCTGCCTTGCCGCCCGCCTTCTTGATCGTGGCCGCCGTCTCCTGCAGCGGCGCCTTGCGCCTGCCGGTCAGGACCACCGTCGCACCCTCTTTCGCGAGCGCCACTGCCGCCGCCTGGCCAATACCCGAGCCAGCACCGGTCACCCAGGCGACCTTGCCCGTCAACGTAGCCATACATGTTCTCCTTGACGATTAAGTCTTTGTCATCCCGAGCAGAGCGAGCGATCCTTTCCGTTACAAGAAAGATCCCTCACTTCGTTCGGGATGACAGCGGGCCCTGCGGCCGCGCAAGCGATTAGAGCACTTTCCCGGTGCCGTCGTCGATCAGATGCATGTTGCTGAGGTCGGCTCGCAGCTTCATGGACTGCGTGGCGACGGCCCCCGCATTGGGATTGACCCGTCCGCAGATTTCAGCGGCGCCAATGGTGAAGTAGACCATTGTTTCCATGCCCATCGGCTCGACCACATCGATCACCATGTCGAAGTCGTGCTGATTGGGTTCCGTATGCGGCCGCGTCTCGGCGATGTGCTCGGGGCGAAGACCGAGGACCAGATTGCCCTTGCCGACATGGCTGGCGTAGCGCGCCGTGCGGTCGGCCGGGACCGGAAAGGAAAGCTTGTCGGCAAGCCGGAGGTTCAGTCCACCGGCCGCCTGCTCGAGCTGGCAGGGGATGAAGTTCATCGCCGGCGAGCCGATGAAGCCGGCCACGAACTTGGTGGCGGGCGAATGATAGAGATCGTTCGGCGTGCCGACCTGCTCGATCAGGCCGGCGTTCATTACCACGACGCGGTCCGCGAGCGTCATCGCCTCGATCTGGTCGTGGGTGACGTAGACCGTGGTGGTACGCACCTTCTGGTGCACCTTCTTGATCTCGGTGCGCATCTGCACGCGCAGCTTGGCGTCGAGGTTGGAGAGCGGCTCATCGAACAGGAACACCTTGGGATCGCGCACGATGGCGCGGCCCATGGCGACGCGCTGGCGCTGGCCGCCCGAGAGCTGCTTGGGCTTGCGGTCGAGCAGCTCGGTGATGTCGAGGATCTGCGCCGCCTGCTTCACACGGCGGTCGATCTCGTCTTTCGGCGTCTTCTTGAGCTTCAGCCCGAACGACATGTTCTCGTAGACGTTCATGTGCGGGTAGAGCGCGTAGTTCTGGAACACCATGGCGATGTCCCTGTCCTTCGGCGGCACGTCGTTGACCACGTGCCCGCCGATGGCGATGTCGCCACCACTGATCTCTTCCAGCCCGGCGATCATGCGCAAGGTCGTGCTCTTGCCGCAACCCGAGGGCCCGACCAGCACGATGAACTCCTTGTCGACGATATCGAGGTCGATGCCGCGAACGGCGAGGACTTCATCGTACTTCTTGACGATCTTGCGCAGCGTTACTTGAGCCATTTTACGATTACCCTTTGGTCGCGCCGGCAGTCAGACCCGCGATGTAATAGTCCATGAGGAAAGCGTAGATGATCAGCGGCGGCGCCGCACCCAGCAAAGCGCCGGTCATGATCTGGCCCCAGTTGAACACGTCGCCCTTGATCAGGGTGGTGATGATGCCGACCGGCAGCACCAATTCCGTCGTCGAGGTAGTGAAGGCAAGCGGGTACAGGAACTGCGCCCACGACACCGTGAAGGTGAAGATGGTGGCCGCGATGATCCCCGGCAGGGCCACGGGAATGAAGATCTTGGTCAGCGTCTGCATCCACGTGGCACCATCGATCAGCGCCGCCTCGTCGAGTTCCTTCGGGATCGACGCGAAGTAGCCGATCATGATCCACGTCGCGAACGGCACCGTCAGCGACGGATAGAGGATGATCAGCGTCCACCAGTGGTTCATCAGCTGGATGTCGAAGGTCTCGTTGACCCACGCGAACATCTTGAACAGCGGGATGAACAGCAGCGTCTCGGGGATCAGGTAGGTGAGAAAGACGCCGGTCGCCAGCGTCGCCGAGCCCCAGAATTTCATCCGCGCCAGCGCGAAGGCCGCGATCACGCTGATCAGCATGGTGATGGCGACCACGCACACCGACACGATCGCCGAGTTGCGGAAGAAGGTCAGGTAGTGGTTCTGGGTCAGCAACTCGATGTAGTTCGCGAGCGTCGGATTGTAGATCCACCACGGATTGCCGGCCGCCGAAATCTCCTGGCTGGTCTTCAGCGAGGTGATCAGCATGTAGATCGGCGGCATCAGGAAGAAGATGGCAAACAGCACGAGGAAGAAATAGGACCAGCGCAGCGCCCAGCGCCGGTCCTTGCTCATGCTGCCATAGGCAGGGCGGGCGGCGGCGGCCTCGATTGCGACGTTGGCCATCAGACTTCACTCCCCCGCTTGGTGATGTCACGCAGGATGAAGGCGGCCGCGACTGCCAGGATCGGCACCATGAACAGCGACACGCTGGCGCCGAGCGGTATGTCGCCGCCCTCGATGCCGACGCGGAACGCCCAGGTGCCGAAGATGTGGGTGCTGTTGAGTGGGCCGCCCGCCGTCAGCACGCGCACGATGTCGAAGTTCGCGAAGGTGACGATCAGTGAAAACAGCGCCGTGATGGCGATGATGTTGCGCATCATCGGCAGGGTCACGTACCAGATGCGCTGCCACCAGGTGGCGCCGTCGATGGCAGCGGCCTCGTAGAGTTGCTCGGGCACCGACTTTAGTGCCGCCAGATACATGATCATGAAAAACGGCGACCCGATCCACACGTTCACCAGGATGACGGAGAAGCGGGCCCAGCCGGCCTCGCCGGTCCACGGAATGCGGTCGATGCCGAGAGGCTGCAACAGGTAGTTGATGGCGCTGTAGGACGGGTCGAACAGCCACAGCCAGGCGAGCGTGCTCATGGCCGGTGGAATGACCCACGGCACCAGCAGCATGCCACGCCACTTGCGCTGGCCCTTGCTCGGGATGTTGTGCACGAAGTGCGCGACAACGAAGCCGATCAGCGCCTTGAAGATGACGGCCGTGATCGCGAACAGGCAGGATTGATAGACGACCAGCCAGAAGGTGTCGCGGCCGAACAGGAACTCGAAATTGCCGAAGCCGACGAAGCGCGTCATGCCCTTGTTCAAGGTCGCCAGGTAGACGGCATATCCTGCCGGGTAGGCGACCAGGATCGTAATCAGCAGGATCAGCGGCAGCGCCATCAAGAAGGCGACGGTCGACTTGCGCTGCATGAGCTTGTGCAGGCTGCTGCGGCTGTCGCCCATGGCGGCGATCGAACTTGGGGCGGCGATGTCTGCCATTGGATGCTCCCGGCGAGGTTGGCCGATGCGTTACGCTCGCAGGGACGCCGTCTGTCGACGGCGCCCCCCGAACGTTCCGAAGTCCCGCGCCTAGTTGCGCGAGAAGCCTTCGATTTCCTTGGCGGCCCAGTCGAGGGTCTTGTCCATCGCCTCACCCTTGTAGTGGCGGACGATCATCTGGGTCTGGATGGCCTGCGTGTAGATCTGCTCGGCGATCTTGTGCGGCGCGGGCGCCGCGGCGATCGACAGGGTCTGATGATTGTACGGGTTCGGGTAGTGGAAGAGCGTGCCGGTCGGCGGCCCTTCCTCGGCCCAGGTCTTGAAGGTCGTGAGGTTGGCGAAGGACGGCAGGTCGTAGCCGCCGCTCGCCGCCACCATCTTCTCGGCCGAGGAGGCCTGGCTGAGGAAGACCAACAGGCTCTTCGCCGCCGACTGGTTCTTGCTGAAGTTCCAGGTGCCCCAGAAGAACGGCAGGAACGGCCCGAAGCGTCCGGCAGGTCCGGCGGGGAAGCCGTGGGTCCAGCATTGCTCAGCGACCTTCGGGGCGTCGCGCTTGGCAACGGCCCAGGCGCTCGGCGGGTTCATGATCAGGGCGCCCTTGCCCGAGACCAACCATTTGTTATTCGACGCATCGTCCCACGCCGGGGCATCCTCCGGCAGGAAGGCCATCAGCTGCTTGTAGTAGTCGAGGGCTTTGCGGACATTGTCGGTCTTGACCGTGATGTCGCCCTTGGCGTTCACGAGCTGCGCGCCGAACGAATGGAAGATCGCGCCGGCTGTGTCGACCGAATCGGATGTCGTGCCGAGGCCGATGCCAAAGGGGACGCCCGCCTTGTGGCAGGCCTGGGCCGCCTTCATGAAGGCATCGAGATTCCAACCATCGGCCTTCGGCGGTCCACCGGCAGGATACATCGCCTGGATGTCGATACCGGCGTGCTGCTTCAGGAGGTCGATGCGTGTGCACGGCCCTTTGATCTGGCTGCCGACTGTCGCCGGCACAGCCAGCCACTTGCCGTCCACCTTGCCGAGATATTCAACGGTGCCGTTGACTGCGCCGTTCTGCTTGATCAGCGGTTCCATGATGTCGTTCATCGGGACGAGCTGCTCGGAGTATCGGGCGGGCAGCCACGTCGAGAAGGCGAGGATGTCGTGACCCGACTTGGCTTGACCTTCGGCCGCCGTTGTCAGCAGCAACTTGTTGCCTTGCGAGGTGATGAAGTCGAGCGAGACGTCGACCTTCTCCTTGTCGGCCCACTGCTTGACCAGGTCTTCGGTAGCCTTGTTGGCGCCGGGAACCCAATGGTCCCACAGGCCGAGCGAAAGCTTGCCCGCGGCGTAGGCACCGCGAACGAATGGGGCGGCGACCATAGCGGTCGACAGAGCGGCCGTACCGGCCACGAAACGACGACGACTGACTTTCCTGGAAGCCATGAGAAATTTCCTCCTGTACGCCATCCTGATCGGACGGCTGATCGTTGGACCGCATCAGCAGGGATGCGATGACCCTCATGTGGAGCCTTGACGCGGATGCTATGCACAAGACGAGACCCAAGCAACGCATTTTCGAACGGTTTGACATTTCCCCATCGTTTGACAGGTGGCAGCTGGGACCGGATGCTCCCGCCGCTTCGGGCGAGCGCGAGGCAGAAAGCCTGCAAGAAAAGCCTGCGAGACAAGGAGCCATCGTGCAGCAAAACACTGTGAAATCGACTTCAGCGATGAGCATCCGCCGCGCCCGTGGCGGAGTTTCCTGAGATGCAAAAAACACCGTCCATCAATCCCTGGCTCGCCGCCGTCGAGCCCTCACCCATCGGTGAAACCAAGCGCTGGGTGCTCGGCCGCAGCTTTCCCGCCGAGCGGCCGCTGATCGATCTCAGCCAGGCGGTGCCGGGCTATCCGCCGGCAATGGAACTGCGCAAGCATCTCGGCGAACTGCTGCTCGATCCGGCCATGCACGGCTACACGCCGATCCTCGGGCTGCCGATCGTGCGCGAAACTTACGCCGCCCATCTCTCGACTTTCTACGGCGCGTCGATCGCCACCGGCGAAGTCGGCATCACCTCGGGGTGCAATCAGGCTTTCTGCCTGGCGCTCATGAGCCTCGCCAAAGCCGGCGACCAGGTGATCGTGCCCAGGCCGCATTACTTCAACCACGACATGTGGATGCGCATGCAGGGCGTCGAGCCGGTGTCGCTCGACTTCCGCCCCGGCTCGGGCGCCGTGCCGAACGCGGAGGACGCGGCGAAGCTGATCGGCCCGCGCACCCGTGCCATCATCCTCATCTCGCCCAACAACCCGACCGGCGCCGTCTATCCGCGCGCGACCATTCACGCCTTCTACGAACTCGCCAAGCAGCGCGGCATCGCCCTCATCCTCGACGAGACCTACAAGGACTTCCTGCCGGAAGGCGAGCGGCCGCACGATCTCTTTGCCGATCCGGACTGGCGGGGCACGCTGGTCCACCTCTACAGCTTCTCCAAGGTCTTCGCGCTCACCGGCTATCGCGTCGGCGGTGTGACGGCGGGTTCAAGCCTGATGGCCGAGATCGAGAAGGCAATGGACTGCGTCTCGATCTGCCCGCCGCGGCTAGGCCAGGAAGCCGCCCTCTACGGCCTGCGCAACCTGTTGCCGTGGGCGCGGCGCAACACCGAGGGGCTGAAGGCGCGGGCCGACATGCTGGGCAACGGCCTCAATCGCTCCAACCGCTGGCGGCTGGTCAGCATCGGCGCCTACTTCGCCTATGTGGAGCATCCGTTCGCGGGCCGGCGCTCGACCGACGTCTCCAAGCGTCTGGCCGACGAGGAGAATCTGCTGACCATTCCGGGCGACATGTTTGGCGCAGGCCAAGAGCGCTTCGTGCGGCTGGCCTTCGCGAATGTCGCCGACGACAAGATTCCCGCGGTGCTGGAGCGGCTGGAACGCTTCGGCGCGTAGGTATTGCAGGACGGAGAGCGAGATGCCGCAGGCAACGACACCCGATGGCGTGAAACTCTATTACGAGGAGGCCGGCAGCGGCACGCCCATCCTCTTCGTTCACGAATACAGCGGCGACTGGCGCAGCTGGGAGCCGCAGATGCGCTTCTTCGCCCGCCGGCACCGCTGCATCACCTACTCCTTCCGCGGCTACCCCGGCTCCGACGTGCCGGAAAGTGCTTCGATGTACTCCCAGCAACATGCCGTCGACGACGCCCGGCACGTGCTCGACCACCTGAAGATCGCCAAGGCGCACGTGGTGGGCCTGTCGCAAGGCGCGTTTGCCACGGCCCATTTCGGCCGCTGCTATCCCGACCGGGCCCTGTCGCTCACCCTGGCGGGCGTCGGCTCCGGTGCCGGCCGCGACGGCCACGAGAAGTTCAAGCAGAACGCCCAGGCGACCGCCAAGAAGATCCGCGCCGAGGGCATGAAAAAGTATGCCGAAAGCCTGATCGGCAATCCGACGCGCTCGCGCTTCAAGCAGAAGGATCCGCGCGGCTTTGCCGAGTTCGTCCGCTATCTCGGCGAGCATCCCGACGTCGGCGCCGCCAACACCATGGAGAATTATCAGGGCAAGCGGCCGTCGTTGTACGACTTCGAGGACGAGTGGAAGAAGCTCGACCTCCCGACCTTGATCATCTGCGGCGACGAGGACGATCCCTGCCTGGAACCCAGCCTCTACCTCAAGCGCGTGCTGGCGAATGCCGGCCTCGCGATGTTCGCCAAGACCGGCCACACCGTGAACATCGAGGAGCCGGACGCCTTCAATCGCGAGGTCTGGAATTTCATCACGCTCGCCGAGGCCGGCAAATGGACACCGGGCCATCCGGCGGCGATCGGCGCTAGCCCGGTCTGACCGTCACTGCGTGATTGAGCGGACCGTGGCCGCGGCCAAAGCCGGGCGCGGTCTCGATGGCGGCACGCACATAGGTCCTGGCGCGGATCACGGCGTCCTTGAGGGTCATCTTCTGGGCAAGGCCAGCGGCGATCGCCGACGCCAGGGTGCAGCCGGTGCCGTGCGTGCTGCGGCTTTCTATGCGCGCGTCCTCGAACCGGTCGAAACGCCCGTCGTGGAACAGCAGGTCGATCACGCGATCGCCCTCGAGATGCCCACCCTTCATCAGGATCGCCTTGGGACCCAGCCGGGCAAGATGCTCGGCGGCGCGGCGCATGTCGGCTTCGGTGCGGACCGGAAATCCCACGAGAACTTCGGCCTCAGGGAGGTTGGGCGTTAGCAGCGCCGCCATCGGCAGCAGCACGTCACGTAGTGCGGCCTCGGCCGCGCTCAGCAACAGCCGATGTCCCCCTTTTGCGATCATGACGGGATCGACGACCACAGGCGTGCCGGGCGCATGCTTGCGGAAAGCGGCCGCAACCGTTTCGATTACCTCGACGTTATGCAGCATGCCGGTCTTCAGTGCGTCGGCGCCGATGTCGGTGAGCACGACTTCTATCTGCTGGGCGATGAAGGCGGGCTCGACCGCCACGACACCGTGCACGCCTTCCGTATTCTGGGCCGTCAGCGCGGTGATCGCCGTTGCGGCAAAACCATTCATGGCGGTCACCGCCTTGATGTCCGCCTGGATCCCCGCCCCGCCGCCGGAATCCGATCCGGCGACGATCAGAACGCGACCCTTCATGCCGCCTGCCGGGGAATCGCCTCGATGATCTGGTCGACGACGGTGCGCACGAGTTCCGAATCGTCGCCTTCGGCCATGACACGGATCAACGGCTCGGTGCCGGACTTGCGCACCAGGATGCGGCCGTTCTTGCCCAGCCGCTGCTCGGCGGCGGCGATCGCCTTGACGACGGAGACCGCGCCCATGGCCGCATTCGCATCCCCTACACGCACGTTCTTCAGGAGTTGCGGCACCGGCGTGAAGGCATGGAAGACCTCGCTCGCGGGCTTGCCCGATTTGATCATGGCCGACAGCGCCTGCAGGGCGGCCATGAGGCCGTCTCCCGTGGTGGCGTGATCGGTCATGATGATGTGGCCGGACTGCTCGCCGCCCAGATTGAATCCGCCGGCACGCATCCGCTCGAGGACGTAGCGGTCGCCCACCTGCGTGCGCGCCAGCGACAGGCCACGCGCCGCGAGATAGCGCTCCAGTCCAAGATTGGACATGACGGTGGCGACCACGCCACCTCCAGCCAGCCGTCCATCACGCGCCCAAAGGTCGGCGATCGTGCCCATCAGCTGATCGCCGTCGATCAGCCGGCCCTGCTCGCAAACCATCAGCACGCGATCGGCATCGCCATCGAGGGCGATGCCGATGTTCGCTCCGTGAGCGACCACCTGCTCCTGCAGGACCGCCGGGTGCGTCGAGCCGCAGCCACCGTTGATATTGAAGCCGTCCGGCGCGACCGCGACCGAAATAACCTCGGCGCCAAGCTCCCACAGTACCGTCGGCGCCACCTTGTAGGCGGCGCCATTGGCACAATCGACGACGACCTTGAGGCCCGAGAGATCGAGACCGCGCGCCGCCGACGCTTTCACCGCCTCGATGTAGCGGCCATCGACGTCATCGAGCCGCTTGGCGCGGCCAATATGCTGCGGCGCTGCAAGCTGCATGCTGGAGTGCGATTCCACCAGGGCTTCGATCTTGTCTTCGACGGCGTCGGAAAGCTTGAAGCCGTCGGGACCGAACAGCTTGATGCCGTTGTCCTCGTACGAATTGTGCGACGCCGAAATCATCACGCCCATGTCGGCACGCATCGATCGCGTCAGGAAACCGACGGCCGGCGTCGGAATCGGCCCCAGCAGCAGAACATCGACGCCGACGGACAGGAATCCCGCCGTCATCGCCTGCTCGATCATGTAGCCGGAGAGCCGGGTATCCTTGCCGATGACGGCGCGGTGGCGGTGCCCGCCCTGCCTGAATACCTGCCCGGCCGCCATGCCGATGCGCATGGCGATCTCGGCGGTCATGGATTCGCTGTTGGCGCGACCGCGCACACCATCGGTGCCGAAAAGGGAACGGGACATGCGCCGGAGCCTATCGCATCGCCATCGAAACGGCGAGAGCCTGCCGCGTGCCGGCGACATCGTGCACCCGAACGATGGCGGCCCCGCGGCGCGCGGCCTCGACCGCCAGCCATACCGATCCCGGATCGCGGTCACGGGCCTTGTGAACGCCGGTAAGCTTGCCGATGAAACTCTTGCGCGAGCACCCGATCAGCACCGGATAGCCCGTATCGCCCAGCCGGCCCGCCCCCGCGATCAGCTCGAGTTCCTGGGCGACGCTCTTGCCGAAGCCGATGCCGGGATCGAGAGCGATCCTCTCCCGCTTCATACCGACTGCTACACACACTGCGACTCGATCGAGCAGGAACTGGCGGACCTCGTCCACGACGTTGACGTAGGCCGGCCCTGCGAAGGTGTTCTCCGGCAAGCCGCGCCGATGCATCAGGACAACGTCGGCATCCCGGCTGGCCACCAGCGGCAGCATCGCCTCGTCGTCGCGGAGCGCCGAGACATCGTTCACGATGCGCGCGCCGGCATCGAGCGCCGCGCGAGCGACCAATGCCCGTCGCGTATCGATCGAGACACGCACCTTCTGCCGCGCCAGGCCTTCGACCACGGGCAGGATGCGGCGCAGTTCCTCGTCCGGCGACGTCGGCTGCGAGCCAGGACGGGTGGATTCACCGCCGACATCGACGATGTCGGCGCCCTCCGAAACGAAACGCAGGCCATCGTCGATGGCCTGCGCCGGGTCGAGGCGTTCACCGCCGTCGGAAAATGAATCGGGCGTGACGTTGACGATCGCCATCAGGAGCGGGCGATCGAGTGGAATGCCGGCGTAGGCCGCCGTCAAATGCCCGGCTGCGGCTCGGGATTGGCGCCAGGCGCCGGACCGCCGCTGCTGCTGGTCGGGACCGAGGCGCGGCGACGCCGCTCGGGCCCCGCGCCACCGGTGTCGTCACGGATGATTTTCTCACCGCGCAGAACCTGGCCGATCTCTTCGGTGCCGAGCGTCTCGTACTCGAGCAAGGCCTTGGCGATCTTGTGCAGTTCGTCGAGGCGCTCGGTCAGGATCGCCCGCGCCCGGCCCTCGGCCTCTTCGATGAGACGGCGCACTTCCTGGTCGATGATCTGAGCCGTTGCCTCGGACACGTTCTGCGTCTGCGTGACAGCGTGACCGAGGAAAACTTCCTGTTCGTTCACCTGATAACGCACGCGCCCGAGCTTGTCCGACATGCCGAACGCCGTGATCATGGCCCGCGCAGTCTGCGTCGCCATCTGAATGTCGCTCGCGGCACCGGTGGTGACGTTCTCCGGTCCGAAGATCATGTCTTCGGCGGTGCGGCCGCCGAACAGGATCGCCAGCCGCGACTCGAGGAACTGCTTGGTGTGGCTGAGGTGGTCGCGTTCCGGCAGCTGCATGGTGACGCCCAGCGCACGGCCACGCGGAATGATCGTGACCTTGTGCAGCGGGTCGCTCTTTGGCACGTGCAGGGCGACCAGCGCGTGACCAGCCTCGTGATAGGCCGTTAGCGTCTTTTCCTCGTCGGTCATCGCCATCGAGCGGCGCTCGGTGCCCATCAGCACCTTGTCCTTGGCGTACTCGAAATCGGCCATTGTGACGAGACGCTTGCCGACGCGCGCGGCGCGCAACGCGGCCTCGTTGATCAGGTTCGCGAGATCGGCACCGGAGAAGCCGGGCGTGCCGCGCGCAAGGACGTGCGGATCGACGTCGGGCGCCAGCGGGACTTTGCGCATATGGACCTTGAGGATCTTCTCGCGGCCGCCGACGTCGGGATTCGGCACCACGACCTGGCGGTCGAAGCGACCGGGCCGCAGCAGCGCCGGATCGAGCACGTCGGGACGGTTGGTGGCGGCGATCAGGATCACGCCCTCGTTGGCCTCGAAGCCGTCCATCTCGACCAGCAACTGGTTGAGCGTCTGCTCACGCTCGTCGTTGCCGCCGCCCAGGCCGGCGCCACGATGGCGGCCGACGGCGTCGATTTCGTCGATGAACACGATGCAGGGCGCGTTCTTCTTCGCCTGCTCGAACATGTCACGCACGCGCGAAGCGCCCACGCCCACGAACATCTCGACGAAGTCGGAGCCCGAAATGGTGAAGAACGGCACGTTGGCTTCGCCGGCGATGGCGCGCGCCAGCAACGTCTTGCCGGTGCCCGGAGGGCCGACCAGGAGACAGCCCTTGGGAATCTTGCCGCCCAGCCGCTGGAATTTCTGCGGATCTTTCAGGAAGTCGACGATCTCCTCGAGTTCGGCCTTGGCCTCATCGATGCCGGCAACGTCGTCGAAGGTGACGCGGCCGTGCTTCTCGGTCAGCAGGCGCGCCTTCGACTTGCCGAATCCCATGGCGCGGCCAGTACCGCTCTGCATCTGGCGCAGGAAGAAGATGTAGACGCCGACCAGCACCAGCACCGGCAGCCAGCTCACGAACATGCTGCCGAGATTGACGCCCTCCTCGGCCGGACCGGCGTCGACGCGGTCGACGTTCTTGATCAGCATCGGCATGAGCGCTTCGTCGGGCGGGGTGCTCGGCACGTAGGTCGAGAACTTCTGCACGCCGCTGCGCGGCTCGCGGAAGGTGCCCGTGATCGTGTTGCCCTGGATCCGGACGTCCTGGACCTGGCGCTGCTCGACGGCGCGCACGAAGTCGGAATAGGAGACCGTGTTGGCGGCAGTTCGCGTCGCGCCCCCCTGGAAGACGCTGTAAAGCAGCGCCAGCAGCAGCACGATGACGATCCAAAGGGCGGCGTTACGGTTGAACGGGTTCACAGGCTCATTTCCGTTGAAGGGGGCTTCAATCTACATGGGATGCGGCTGGCTCGCCGCAAGCAAAAAATTCAGCCGGAACGAGCGGCTGGCGTCCGTTCCTGCCACTTTCGGGCCATACAATCCAGCGCAGGCGGCGGCTCGGCAGGACTTGCCGCAGCGTCAAACGGCAGGCCGATAGCGTGAAATCCTGGCCTTTGCCCGATTTGCCGCGGACCACGGGGCCCGCAAGGCGATGCGCGGCCCGTTCGGCCCGATCACGGCGCGGCGCATGATCGCGCCCGCCGATGGCCAGGACGACCCGGCTGAGCAGCCTTGCCTGTAGACTCGCGTCCAACCGGCAGAATCCGGCCCGGTCGATGATGGCACCCCCGGTCTGGTCGAATTCCAGCGTCTCGATCGCCGCTCGGGCCAGGCGCCGCTCGTCGTCAGCTCGGGCACCATGTTCACCGGCGGCGAAGGTCGCGCTCGACGGCGCAGCCGCACGCAGGCGCGCCCTCTCGAAACGCAGGTCGGCGTTCGACGGGTCGTCGATCCACGGCACGCCGCGCGCCAGCAGCGTCGCGGTGAGCCGCTCCCGCGGCACGGTGAGCAGCGGACGCAGCAATCGCACGTCCGCTCGTTCGACCAGTGCCGCCATGCCGGCAAGCCCGTCGGGGCCGCTGCCGCGGGCGGCGCGCATGATCACGGTTTCGGCCTGGTCGTCGGCGTGGTGGGCCAGAAGAAGATGAAGGATGCCGCGGCGGCGGCATTCACCTGACAACAGGCGGTAGCGTTCGGTCCGGGCGGCCGCCTGCAGGCCGCTTCGCGGCTTCGGCCCCGACCAGCAAAGCACGACAGCCTCGATCCCGAGGCTTTTCAGCAAGGTACGCGTCGAGGTCGCTTCCTCGTCCGATCCGGACCGCAGGCCATGATCGACGATCAGGGCGACGATCCGCCCGCTTCGCACTGCCGCCCAATCACGCGCCAGCAGGGCCAGAGCCAGTGAATCCCGCCCCCCTGAAACAGCCACCGCGACGACAGGCTCGGCTTCGAACGGATCGAACGGCGCCATCAGGCGCGCGAAGGTGCCGGCATCGACCAGCTGGGAGTCGTCGGGCGTCAGCCGCATCCGTTCTTCTGACGCTCCTGCTCGATCCGGCGCTTCTGCAGGTCGGTGGCGCGAGGATAGTCCTGGGCGAAGCGCGCGAAGATCGCGCAGGCGTCAGGCTTGCGACCCAGGGTCGCCAGGGTAATGCCGAGCTTCAGTAGATTGTCCGGCCCCTTCGGGCTCGACTTGTAGGCCTTGTAGCCCTCGGCAAAGGCCGTCATCGCATTCTGATAATCGCGACGCGCATAATAGGTCTCGCCCAGCCAGTACTGGGCGTTGCCGGCCAGCGCATGCTGCGGATTGCGCTGCACGAAAGCCCGGAACCCCTTCTCGGCGCCGGCATAGTCGCCGTCCTGCAGCTTTTTGAAGGCATCGTTGTAGACTTGGTCGGCGGCACCTGCCGCGGCGGCCGGCGGCGCGCCTGCTGGCGGCGCAGCACCAGGCGGCGCCGCAGCAGCAGTCGACGGGGTGGTCGGACGGGCAGCCGGTGCGCCGCCCGGGCGACCACCGCCCTTCTCCACCTGGTCCAGACGGAATTCGTAGTCCGCCTGCATCTTCTCCATCTGCTGCTGGAGCTGCTGGTTGCGGTACTGCAACTGCTCGATCTGCCCCGTCAGAAGCGAAATCGCCTGTTGCAGCTGGTTGAGCCGGTCCTCGACATAGACAGGGTCCGCCCGCTGGGCAGCCGCCGCCGTCGGCAGCGCGAGGGCGACGAGGATCAGAAGCCGCAAGGGCAATTTCTTCATGGCGATCGATTGTTTCAATCTAAACGCGGCCATTTTCAGGCATGACCGCCCGGCCTCCAAACGAAAACGCCGGCCGCGGGGCGGCCGGCGCTCGAAATCATTGCAGGATCACCGTTGCGGTGACGCCTCCTTACTGAAGAGCCGTCACGGCGCGGCGGTTGCGCGCCCATGCCGCCTCGTCGGAACCGACGGGATCGGGACGCTCCTTGCCATAGCTGATCGTCTTGACCCGGGCCGCCGGAATGCCTTGCGCGACCAGATATTGGCGGGCCGCATTGGCGCGGCGTTCGCCCAGCGCCAGATTGTATTCGCGGGTGCCGCGCTCGTCGCAATGGCCTTCGATGGTGATCTGGTAGTTGCCGTACTTCTTCAGCCACTCGGCCTGGCGGTTCAACGTCTGCCGGCCGTCTTCGCGGACCGTGGACTGGTCGGTTTCGAAGAACACCCGGTCCCCGACGTTCTGCCGGAAGTCGGCAACCGAGCCCGGTGTCACGGTCGTGGTTGCAGGTGCAGCCGCCTGTTGGTCGTTGCTGCAAGCCGCGATGAGAATCATCGCCGCGATGGCTGTCAAAGCCTTGATCATGCGCATCCTTTTCCACTCCCTGACAACATCGACCCGGGCGCAGGAGCCGCTCTGGTCGACAAAAAATAGAATATCCTTCGCTACTGCGGAATCAAGGGTGACCAGGCCGGATCCGACGCATCCGTCTGAGTCGGTACCTGGCGCTCGAAACGTCCCGTGATGTCGACTTGGTGCAGTGTGACGGATCCTGCACGGCCTCCCGAGTTGGGCTGCTGGCGGAAAAACATCAGCACGCGGCCGTTCGGCGCCCAGGTCGGGCCCTCGACGAGGAAGCCGTTCGCCAGCATGCGTTCGCCACTGCCGTCGGACCGCATCACGCCGATGCCGAAGCTGCCGCCGGAAATCTTGGTGAAGGCAATGAAGTCACCGCGCGGAGACCACACGGGCGTCGCGTAACGGCCTTCGCCGAAACTGATGCGTCGCTCGCCGCCGCCGCCGGCGCCCATCACGTAGAGCTGCTGCGTGCCGCCGCGATCGGAATTGAAGACGATCTGCGAGCCGTCGCTCGAGTAGCTGGGCGAAGTGTCGATCGCGGGTCCGCTGGTCAGGCGACGCAACGCCCGCCCGCGCAGGTCCATCTCGTAGATGTCGGTGTTGCCGTCGGCCGAGATGCTCATCACCACCTTGGTGCCGTCGGGCGAGAAGCGCGGCGCGAAGCTCATCCCCGGGAAGTTGCCGAGCAGTTCGCGCCGGTTACTCTCGACGTTCTGCAGGTAGACCCGCGGCGGCGCGTTGTTTTCGCCGTACGCCATGTAGACGATTTCCTGCAGGGTCGGCGAGAAGCGCGGCGTGAGCGCGATCGTCTTGCCATCGGTGATGTAGCGGGTGTTGAAACCGTCCTGGTCCATGATGGCGATGCGCTTGACGCGATTGCCGAGCGGACCTGTCTCGGCGACGTAGGCGACGCGGGTGTCGAAGTAACCCTCTTCGCCGGTCACGCGCTTGTAGATGGCGTCGGCGATGATGTGGGCCAGACGCCGCCACTTGTCGGGCTGGCTGGTGAATGAAAGTCCGGTCGCCTGCTGGCCGACCACGACATCCCACAGCCGAAAATCGACCTTGATGTTGCCGCCCGACTGCGCGACCTGGCCGACGACGACGCCGGCGGCGCCGACGCTACGCCAATCGGGAAATCGCGGCGGCGCATTGGGATCCATGTTCTGCTGGATGAACGCGCTGGGCGAGATGGATCTGAACAGGCCGGAGTTCTGCAGATCGTTGCGGACGACGCCGGCAATGTCGGCACCGACCTTGTCGCCCTTGAAGTCGACGATCGCGATCGGCACCGGCTCGAAGCTCGGCTTGGTCATGTCGATGGTGAGTTGGGCGTGCGCGGGGGCTGCGGCACCGGCAGCCAGCGCAACACCGCCCAGAATCGTCTGGCGTCGGGGGAGCATCATGTCGAACCTCGTGTTCATGGGTGCGTTGCCTCTATAGCGGGACGTTGGTCAATAGTCGCGTGGATCGAAATTGAAGGTGATCGTCTTCCAGCTGCCGAACTTCTCGGGCGACAGAGGCCATGGCTGACAGCGCGGATTCATGATCGCGCGGTGCGCCGCATCCGCGGCGGCGCGATAGACGGGATCGCTGTTGTAGCGTCCGGGTTCGCGCACCTCCGCCTTCACCGGCGTGCCGTTCTGACTCATCTCGACGACGAGTGTGATGATCATCGCCTGATCGCGCGCGCCGCCCTGGGTGTTCCAGCATGGCCTGATCTTCTGGCGCACACCCTCGATCTCGCTCGCCGTGACGACGGCAGCGAGATTGGGAGCCGCAGGGGCCTGACGCGTCACCTGCTGCGGCGGCTTGGGTTGCTGCTCGGGCGTCTGCACCTTCGACGGCGATTGCTTGTTCTTGAGAATGTCATCGAGAAGCGAGTCAACACGGTCGGGCTTGGGAGGTTGCGGCTTGGGCGGCGGCGGCTTCGGCGGCTCGGGCTTCTTGACCTCCGCTGGCTTCGGCGGCTCCGGCGGCTTCTCGACCTTCGGCGGCTCCGGCTCCTTGGGCTTCATCGCCACGAGATCCTCGACCGGCTTGGCGGCCTCGGCCTTGGGCTTTTCCTCCGGCTTGGGCGGCGGCGGCTTGGTCTCCACCACCGGTTCGGGCTTGGGCTGCGGCGGCGCGGGGGGCGGATCCGCCGTCTTGGGCGGCGGCGCCTTGGTCGTCTCCTGCGCGATCGGCACGTCCTTGGGCTGCGGCGGCGGATTGCCGATCGTCGGCGCTGCCGCCTTCTTGTCGATCGCCTCGAACTCGACCATCACCGGCTCGGGCTCCATCAGCGGCGGACGGCTGAAGAAGTCGAGGTTGAGGATGGCCGCCGCCAGGACGAAGACGTGAACCATCGCCGACACAATCGCCGGGGTGCGCATCTCGACGCTGGTGGGGGAGCGTCCGGCCATCGATCGTTGTGCCTGCGGTCTCTACCGGCGTGGCGTCGGCTGCGCTGCCGGCGGCTGCGGTGCCGGCGTCTGCGGTGCGCGTGGGACCGGACCCGGGACCGGCGTTACCGTGCCGCCGCCCTTGCCGAGCTGCTGCGCCTGCTCGCCCAGAAGGCCGAGCTGGCGGAAGCCGCTGTCGATCACCACGCCCATGACTTCCATCATCTTGCCGTAGTCGACGGCCTTGTCGCCGCGCATGAACACGCGCTGGTCCGGTTTCTCGTCGTGGACGGCCTTCAGCTTGGCGCTCAGTTCGGCGATCTCGAGCTTGGTTTCGCCCAGGAACACCTCGCCCTTGGAATTGACCGAGACGACCAGCGGTTCGTCCTTGCCGCCGACCTGCTGCGCGCTGGTCTTCGGCAGGTCGACCGGCACGCCGACCTGCAACAGCGGCGCGGTGATCATGAAGATGATCAGGAGCACCAGCATGACGTCGACCAGCGGCGTCACGTTGATGTCGGCGATCGGGCTGAACGACTGGCGCCGCCGGAACCGGCTGCCGCCCCCTCCGGAGCCAGCGGAGTGAATGACTCCGGCCATCAGACCTGCTCCTCGAGCTGGCGCGACAGGATGGTGATGAACTCACCGGCGAAGGCTTCTAGCTGGTGGCTGTAGCGCTGCACCTGGCCGGAGAGGATGTTGTAGGCACCGGCGGCGGGAATGGCCGCGACCAGGCCGATGGCGGTGGCGAACAGCGCCTCGGAAATGCCCGGCGCCACAACGGCAAGCGACGTGTTCTTCGACTGCGCGATGTGGCCGAAGCTGTTCATGATGCCCCAGACCGTGCCGAACAGGCCGACGAAGGTGGCGTTGGCGCCGACCGTGGCAAGGAAGCCGAGGCGCTTCTCGATCGCCTCCATCTCACGCTGGATGGTGACGCTCATCACCTGTTCGATGCGCTGGCGGAGCGCCGCGCGCGCCGTGGCGCTGGTCGCCAGCCCCTTGGAGACCGAACGGCGCCATTCGCGCATGGCGGCCGCGAAGACGCTCGACATCGGATCATCGGGCTTGGCGCCGACACGATCGTAGAGATCCTCGAGCGAGATACCCGACCAGAAGGTATCCTCGAAGGCTTGGGCGCTGCGCTTGAGGGTTCGCAACCTGAGCATCTTCTCGAAGATGATGGCCCACGACCAGAACGAGGCGATCAGCAAGGCGATCATCACTGCCTTGACGACCCAGTCGGCCTGCATGAACAGACCGTAGACCGACATGTCGATCGTCCCGATGCCACCGCCGAGGGGGGCTCCGGCGGTTTGCGCAAACGCGTCCATTTTAGGTTCTCCGTTGGTTCAAGAGGTTTATATCCGAATATGGCGTGAGCGGGGCGGTATGCCCGCGGAGACCTGGGCCAGGGCGGACCGCACAAGCGGCGGCAAGCGGACCGGCCGACCGGCCGCGCCCATGCAGGCAACGGTCAATTCGGCACGGACCAGGATTTCGTCGCCGCGGCGCGCGTGCTGAAGCATGTCCAGCGAGGCGCCGCGCAACTCACCGCAACTGGTGACGATGTCGATCGTCTCATCCAGTCGTGCGGGCTTCAGATAGTCGATGGTGCAGCGGCGAACGACCCAGTGCACGTTACGCTCCTCGCGCAGGGCGCTGTGCTCCTGGCCGAGCAGCCGCAGCAGTTCGGTGCGGCCGCGTTCGAGAAAGCGCAGCCAGTTGGCGTAGTAGACGATGCCGGCGGCGTCGGTGTCCTCGTAATAGACCCGGAGCGGCAGAACATGGGCGCCGTCGGCCATGCGACCGGAGGTGGGCACGCTCACGCCTCCTCCGCCGGGTCGCCCGCGGCCAGCAGGTCGAGTTGCCGTTTCTGATCCTTGGGCACGGCCAGGCCGAGGTGGCGGTAGCCAGCCTCCGACAACAGCCGGCCTCGCGGCGTACGCATCAGCAGGCCGAGCTGCATCAGATAGGGCTCGATCACATCCTCGATCACGTCGCGCTGCTCGGACAGCGCCGCCGCCAGCGTCTCGGCGCCCACCGGCCCGCCGCCGTAGTTCTCGGCAATGCACGCGAGGTAGCGACGATCCATGGCATCGAGGCCCCGTCCGTCGACTTCCAGCCGCACCAACGCATCGTCGGCTACCTTGGCGTCGACCACCGTGTGACCTGCCACGGTCGAGAAGTCGCGCACGCGGCGCAGCAGTCGGTTGGCCACGCGCGGCGTGCCGCGCGAGCGCTTGGCGATTTCCGCCGCACCGTCCTTTGACAGCGGCATCTTCAGCACGCGTGCCGCGCGCTGCACGATCGTCTCGAGTTCGGCCGGTTCGTAGAACACCATGCGCAGCGGGATGCCGAAGCGTTCGCGGAGCGGCCGCGTCATCAGGCCGGACCGCGTCGTGGCACCCACCAGCGTGAACGGCGGCAGCTCGATGCGGACCGAGCGCGCGGCGGGCCCCTCGCCGATCATCAGATCGAGCTGGAAATCCTCCATGGCGGGATAGAGCACTTCCTCGATCGCCGGATTGAGACGATGGATCTCATCGATGAACAGGACGTCGTGCGGCTGAAGGTTGGTCAGCTGCGCCGCAAGGTCTCCCGCCTTCTGGATCACCGGTCCGGACGTGGCCCGGAATCCTGCCCCCATCTCGCGCGCCACGATCTGCGCCAACGTCGTCTTGCCGAGCCCGGGCGGACCGTGGAACAGCACGTGGTCGAGTGCCTCACCACGCGCCTTGGCCGCGGTGATGAAGATTTTTAGGTTTTCGCGGACCTGCTTCTGGCCGATGAAATCGTCGAGGCTCTGCGGGCGCAGCGCGAGTTCAGCCGTGTCCTCTTCGGCCCGCTTCGGCGCGACGAGGCGATCGGGCGCGCCGGTCATCGCGCCAACTCCTGCAGTCCGGCACGGATCACCGCATCGAGCTTGGCCTCGGCGCCCAGCCGCTGGCTGGCGCGCGCCACCGCGCCGAACGCCTCGACCCGGCGATAACCGAGATTCACCAGGGCCGACACGGCGTCCTCGTTGAGCGAGCCGGCGGGCGCCGCCATGGCGTCGGGCGTGTTCGACGCCGGCGAGGCAATTCCGAACGCCGCCGCCTTGTCCTTGAGTTCGGTGGCCAGGCGCGCGGCGAGTTTCGGTCCGACGCCGGCCGGCCGGCTGAGTGTGGCCCGATCCTGGGCGGCGATCGCGCGGGCGATCTCGTCGGGCGAGAGCGTCGAGAGGATCGACAGCGCGACGCGCGCGCCCACGCCCTGCACCGTCGTCAGGATGCGGAACCAGTCGCGTTCGGCGGTCTCCAGGAAGCCATAGAGCGCAATGGCGTCCTCACGCACGATGGTCTCGACCAGCACTGTGGCCGGCGTTCCGACCACGAGATTGCGCAAGGTCTTGGCGGAAGCCGAGACGAGATAGCCGACGCCGCCGACATCGACGATCGCACTGTCGGTATCGACGGAGTCGATCACGCCCTTCAGCTTGGCGATCATAGCGCCGCCTCGATCCGCTTGGCTGTGGCGCGGTGATGGGCGTGGCAGATCGCGACGGCGAGTGCATCCGCGGCATCGGCCGTTGCCTCGACGCCGGGCAGCAGGCGGCCGATCATCATGGCGATCTGCTGCTTGTCCGCATGGCCCGCGCCGGTCACGGATTTCTTCACGAGGTTGGCTGAGTACTCGTGGACCGGCAGGCCGGCCCGGGCAGGCGCCAGCATGACGACGCCGCGGGCCTGGCCGAGCTTCAGGGTCG
Source organism: Alphaproteobacteria bacterium (assembly GCA_947474005.1). Classification (GTDB taxonomy): domain Bacteria; phylum Pseudomonadota; class Alphaproteobacteria; order Reyranellales; family Reyranellaceae; genus Reyranella. The sequence continues at coordinate 35,508 of CANJHI010000016.1, forward strand.
AGCCGGGATTGACGTTCACGAAGGTCTCCTCGACCGCGGCCTCCAGCGGATGCTGCGCCTCGATGATGCCCGACACGCCTTCGAACAGTTGGCGCAACCGCTCCGCCAGGGTTCCCGTGGTCGGCACCTTGACGACGCCGTGCGCGACATGCCGCAGACGGTTGCCTTCGACATCGATCACGCCCCAGCCGGTCAATCGCAGACCGGGATCGAGGCCGATCAATCTCATCGCATCACGCTTCAGGCCGCGAACTTCGCGAGAGCATCGTCGGATGCCTCGAAATTTGCGTAGACGTTCTGAACGTCGTCGTTGTCCTCAAGCACCGAGATCAGGTTGAACAGCGTCTGGACGGTTTCACCATCGACCGGCGTCGTCGTCTTGGGTCGCCAGGTCAGCTTGGCGGTCGACGGCTGGCCGAGCGATTTCTCCAGCGCCTCGCGCACGGCGTTGAAATTGTCCTGGGCGCAATAAATCTCGTGCGCCCCTTCCTCGCCCTCGCCGCTCACGACGTCGTCAGCGCCGGCGTCGATCGCCTTCTCGAGGACGTCGTCGGCGCTGCCGACGGACAGCGGAAAGCGGAATTCGCCCAGGCGATCGAACATGAACGACACGCTGTTGGATTCGCCGAGGTTGCCGCCGTACTTGCTGAAGCTCGACCGCACCTCGCCCGCGGTGCGGTTGCGGTTATTGGTCAGCCCCTCGACGATCAAGGCCACGCCGCCCGGCCCATAACCCTCGTAGCGGACCTCGTCATAGTTGGCGTCGGCGTCCGAGCCCGAGCCGCGCTTGATGGCGCGATCGATCGTATCGCGCGTCATATTGGCGTCGCGGGCCGCGATCACGGCCGCGCGCAGACGTGGATTGGCACTTGGGTCGGCGGCACCGAGCCGCGCCGCCGTGGTGATTTCACGGATGACTTTGGTGAAGATCTTGGCCCGCTGGGCGTCTTGGCGCCCTTTGCGGTGCATGATGTTCTTGAATTGGGAATGCCCCGCCATGGCCCGACAACCAGATTAAGTGATTTGGAGGCCCGCCTATACCACTTCTCGTGGGTTTTGGGAGGATCAGAGACCGTGCAAGCGGGCTTGCAGACAAAAAAAGGCGGGGGCCGAAGCCCCCGCTAAAAAACGTCGGAACCTAGATTCCGACGCCCCCTCTAACCTTGAAGACAGTTCGCCAACGCAGCGAAAAATCGTTTAACATCAAGAGGATGCCGAATTTCCCACAGGCCGTCAACGACCGTCTTCGAGACACTTCTAATAGCTGCGAACGACCCCTGTGGGATACAAGATGCTGCAACTTAGTCGGCAGGCGGTAGGCGTCCCCCCAGGCGGAGGGGCCGGACGGACCGCGCCAGGCCGGTTTTGTCGTCGGTTTCGACCAGTGCCGCGCACAAAGTTCCTTCGCCCTCGGCCGGCGACAGGCGTTCGCCAGGCATTTTCCGGATGAAACGCTGGACGGCGACGTCCTTTTTCATGCCGATCACCGAATCGTAGTCACCGCACATGCCGACGTCGGTCTGGTAGGCGGTGCCACCGGGCAGCACCCAGGAGTCGGCGGTGGGAACGTGGCTGTGGGTGCCCAACACTGCCGACACGCGGCCATCGCAGTAGTGTCCAATCGACTGCTTCTCGCTGGTCGCCTCGCCGTGGACGTCGACGAGGATGAAGTGAGCCGACCGACCCAGCCCATACTTGGCGATTTCGACGTCGAGGGCGCGAAACGGGTCGTCGAGAGCGTCCATGAACAGCCGGCACATCACGTTGATGACGACGATCTTCTGGCCGCGGGCGGTCTGGAAGAGGTTGGCGCCCCAACCGGGTGTGCCGGGCGGAAAGTTGATCGGCCGCAGCAACCGCTTGTCCTGCGAGATGTAGGGAATGATCTCCCGCTGGTCCCAGGCATGGTTGCCCGTGGTGATGCAATCGACTCCGGCCTCGTGAAGCTCGGTGCAGATCCTGGCCGTGATACCGAAGCCCGCTGCCGCGTTCTCGCCGTTCACGACCACAAAATCGAGCCCGAGCTCGCGGCGCAGCCGCGGGATCTCCTTGATCACCGCGTCCCGGCCGGCACGGCCAACGATGTCGCCACAAAACAGAACTTTCATGCGCTAGACAAAGGCTGAAGCGCGCCGGTCGGTCAACATCCAATCGAGACGCTGGTCGTCCGGCCCATGCGGCACTGCCGGCACTATCTGGCTGTCGAAGCCGACGCCGACCGCCGTCACTTTGCGCCGCGCCCGCAGGCCGAGCAGCGTGCGGTCATAGAAGCCGCCGCCATAGCCCAGCCGCCAGCCCTCCGCGTCGCACGCCAGCAAGGGAACCAGCAACGCATCGGGCTCGAGCGTCTCGCAGTGTGCGGTCGGCTGCAACGTGCCGAAGACGCCGGCTTCGAGCGGATCACCCGGGCGCCAGGCGCGAAACAGCAACGGCAGTCCCCGCCCCTGCACGACCGGAAGCGCCAACCGGCAGCCCTTGCCGTGCAGCTCAGCCATCAGCGGCCGGATGTCGATCTCGTCCTTGATCGGCCAGAAGCCCGAAACCACGGTCGCCGCGTCGATCGGCCGTTCGCGACGCAAGGTTGCGAGCAGGCCAGCGGCGGCATCGCGGCGCTCCTCCTCGGAGAGGGCGCCGCGCCGGCCAAGCATGTCAGTGCGCAGCGAGCGCTTGGCGTCGGTCAGGGTCATGTCGGGAAAGGCGATTGTCGGGAAAGGCGATTGTCGGGAAAGGCGATTTAAAGTGGGGCGGCTCCACGATGGGCCGATAGTCCGTAAGACCTCCAAGGCCTGCTAGTGCAGGTGGGCACCGTGTGATCGGGACCAAGATCCCAACCAGGAACAGTTCCCGGGAGTTCTTATTGGCCCCGGGGTTTTAAGCGAACCACGCACCGCGCAGAAATCCGCCCCACCATCAATCTAGGCACTCGGGGCAGGCACCGCAATGAGCGCCATCAATATGAGCACAAGCGGACAATATGAGCCCGAGCCGGCCTTCAGGCGACGCCGCTCACCTTCTTGGTCATCTTGTCGACCCGGGCCGTGATCAGGTCCTCGAGTGCCGTGGCCAGCGTCTCGGCGCTGTCGGTGGCGCTCGCGCGCGCATTCTCCGCCGCCTTGGCGACACCACGCGCCTCGCGGCTCTCCTCGGCCAGCAGAAGCGAGGCGAAGACCATCAGTTTGATTTCGGGCGCGCCGGGCAACTGTTTGCGCAGTTCGCAGACCTTCTCGTCGACATAGGCGGCGAGTTCCTGGACGCGCTCTTCCTCGCCATCGCCACAGGCGAGTTCATAGGTACGATTGGCGATCTGAATCGAAACCTGCGGCATTGTCCGCTACTCCTGTTTTTTGCGCCTGATCGGCGTTCGAGGGGAAGCACACTCTGACACGTTGCGCGCGACGAAGCATCACCGGCGTTGGAGGGCCCGGTGGATGTGTTACTCCTGATCGGCGGCGAGCAGCGAGCGGATGTACTCCATTGCCCGCTCCAGACGCCCTTCAACGTCCATCGCGACCTTCTTCAATTCGTCGTGCTGCCGTTCCAGCTTGCTGAGGCGCTTGGCCATCTCGTCGGCACGGATCGATTCGGCGCGCAGCCGCTCCTCGACCATCGTCTCCAGCCGGCTGAGCGCATTATCCACGCGGTCCTTCGCACTGGCCGCCTTGGACATCGCCCCCCCGCCGGCGGATCGCAGTGGGTCTCCCGGCTGCATCTGCTCCATAAGCTAAGGATAAGTTGCAGGGCCGGGACCGGTCAACATCTAGGCCCTGTGGAGCAACGCCGGCCGCAAGATGTTGGCCGAACGCGAGGTTTTGCGCATTGACGGGCCAAAGTGCGGTCGGCATGTTGCGCGCCGCCCCCGAAAAACCTACGGCGTATGCACAAAATGACCAATCAGACCGCCGCCCCACGTGACATGGCGAATGCCATCAGGGCCCTCGCCATGGACGCCGTGCAGCAGGCGGACTCGGGCCATCCCGGCATGCCGATGGGCATGGCCGACGTCGCGACCGTCCTGTTCTCGAAGTTCCTGAAGTTCGACGCGTCCGAGCCCAACTGGCCAGATCGCGACCGCTTCATCCTGTCGGCCGGCCACGGCTCAATGCTGCTCTACTCGCTGCTGCATCTCACCGGCTACGCCGACATGACGCTCGACGAGCTGAAAAACTTCCGGCAGCTCGGCAGCCGTACCGCCGGCCATCCCGAGTACGGCCACGCCAGCGGCATCGAGACCACGACCGGTCCGCTGGGACAGGGTCTCGGCAATTCGGTGGGCTTCGCCATCGCCGAGCGCCTGCTGGCCGAGCGCTTCGGTCGAGATCTCGTCGACCACTTCACCTACGTCATCGCCGGCGACGGCTGCTTGATGGAAGGTGTCGGGCAGGAGGCCATCACGCTGGCCGGCCATCTCGGTCTCGGCCGCCTGATCGTGCTGTTCGACGACAACGGCATCTCGATCGATGGTGCCACTTCGCTCAGCACCTCCGAGGACCACAAGAAGCGCTTCGCCGCCGCGGGCTGGCATGTGCTGGCGGTCGACGGCCACGATGCCGACGCGGTGACCCGCGCCATCCGCAAGGCGCGCAACGTCACCGACAAGCCGTCGCTGATCGCCTGCAAGACGGTGATCGGCTACGGCGCGCCGACCAAGGCCGGCACCGCCGCCACGCACGGCTCGCCGCTCGGCAAGGACGAGATCGCCGGTGCCCGCCAGAAGCTCGGCTGGAGCCACGGCCCGTTCGACATTCCCGAGCCGATTTTCTCGGCCTGGCGCAAGATCGGCGCGCGCGGCAAGACGGCGCGACGCAAGTGGGCCAAGCGGCTCGCGGCGGTGAGTGCCGAGGAGCGGACGGAATTCGCCCGCCGCCAGCGCGGCGACCTCCCCGCTTCGGTCGGCGAGGCGATCGCGGCCTTCAAGACCAAGGCGGCAACCGACAAGCCGGCCTGGGCCACCCGCAAGTCGAGCCAGGAAGTGCTCGAGGTCATCAACCCGGTGCTGCCCGACACGATCGGCGGCTCGGCCGACCTCACGGGTTCGAACAACACCAAGACGGCCACGCTGAAGCCGGTGACCCGCAGCGATGCAGGCGGCCGCTACATCTATTACGGCATCCGCGAGCACGCGATGGCCGCGGCCATGAACGGCATGGCGCTGCATGGCGGCGTGATCCCCTACGGCGGCACGTTCCTGGTGTTCACCGACTATTGCCGCGGCTCCATCCGCCTCTCGGCGCTGATGGGCCTGCGCGTCATCTACGTGATGACCCACGACTCGATTGGCCTCGGCGAAGACGGCCCGACGCATCAGCCGGTCGAGCACCTGGCGGCACTGCGCGCCATTCCCAACCTCCGGGTGCTGCGCCCGGCCGACGCCATCGAGACGGCGGAGTGCTGGCAACTCGCGCTCGAGTCCCGGCATGCACCGAGCATCCTCGCCCTCACGCGCCAGAACCTGCCGACCGTGCGCGGCGCCGGTGACGAGAACCTGTGCGCCCGCGGCGCCTATATTCTCGCAGGTGACGCTTCGGCCAGCGTCCGCCTGATCGCGACAGGCTCGGAAGTCCAATTGGCCCTCGCCGCCCGCGACCTGCTGGCCAAGGACGGCATTGCCGCGACCGTGGTGTCGATGCCGTCGTGGGAACTCTTTGCCGAGCAGGACGCTTCGTACCGAAGTGCGGTCCTGGGCGACGAAGGCACGATCCGCGTGGCCTGCGAAGCGGCGAGCGGTTTCGGTTGGGAGCGCTGGCTGGGAAGCCGGGGCGCCTTCGTCGGCATGAAGGGCTTTGGCGCATCGGCCAAGGCCACCGATCTCTACAAGCATTTCGGCATCACCGCCGAGGCGATTGCCGCAGAGGCACGCCGCCTGGCAAATTAACGGAGGAAGACATGGCTGTTCGGGTTGCTATCAACGGCTTCGGCCGCATCGGGCGCAATATCATGCGCGCCATCATGGAATCTGGCCGCAAGGACATCGAGGTCGTGGCGATCAACGATCTCGGCCCGGTCGAGACCAATGCCCATCTCTTCCGCTTCGACTCCGTGCACGGCCGCTTCAACGGCGAGGTCAAGGTCGACGGCGACACGATCGATGTCGGCCGCGGCAAGATGAAGGTCACCGCCGAGCGCGATCCGTCCAAGCTGCCGCACAAGGCGATGGGCGTCGACATCGCGCTCGAGTGCACCGGTTTCTTCACCTCCAAGACCGCGGCCTCGGCTCATCTCACCGCCGGCGCCAAGCGCGTGCTGGTCTCGGCTCCGGCCGACGGCGCCGACCTCACGGTCGTTTACGGCGTCAATCACGACAAGCTCACCAAGGATCACCTCGTCGTCTCTAACGCCTCGTGCACGACCAATTGCCTGGCGCCGGTCGCCAAGGTGCTGAACGACGCGGTCGGCATCACGCACGGCTTCATGACGACGATCCATGCCTACACCGGCGACCAGCCGACGCTCGACACCATGCACAAGGATCTCTACCGCGGCCGCGCCGCCGCGCTCTCGATGATCCCGACCTCTACAGGGGCGGCCAAGGCTGTCGGCCTGGTGCTACCGGAGCTGAACGGCAAACTGGACGGTGTTTCCATCCGCGTGCCGACGCCCAATGTCTCGGTCATCGACTTCAAGTTCGTGGCCTCGCGCAAGACCGACGTGGGCGAGATCAACAAGGCCGTGAAGCTCGCCGCCGCCAACCAGCTCAAGGGCATCCTGGGCTGGACTGACGCGCCGAACGTGTCGATCGACTTCAACCACGATCCGCACTCGTCGACCTTCCACATGGATCAGACCAAGGTCATGGACGGCACGCTGGTGCGCGTCATGAGCTGGTACGACAACGAGTGGGGCTTCTCCAACCGCATGTCCGACACCGCCGTCGCCATGGGCAAGCTCTAGGGGCAAGCTCGGCTAGGCCTTGCCACTTTAGGCTTGGCGCTTCGCCGAGATCCCGCGGAAGGCCTCCTCGAGCGCCACCGGGTTCGGGGGCGGCTGCCACGCCGATTGCCATTCAACGAGACCCAAAAGGTGGTCGAGCATCAGCTTGGCCGCCTTTTTTGCGTCGCGCGCCAAGATCGCCTTCACGATGTCGGCGTGATCGTGCGGGCCGGCGCAGTTGTGGAAGCGCTCGGGCGCCGACAGCGAAAAATGCATGGTCGAGCGTGTGAGCAATCCACGCAGCAGCCGCGAGAGCTGCTCGTTTCCGCAGAGTTCGGCCAGCAGGATGTGGAACTCGCCTGACAGGCCGAACAGCCGGCCGCGGTCGTCGCTCCTGACGGCCTGGCGTTCTTCGCTGACATGGGCTTTCAGGCGCTGGGCGGCCGGGAGGTCGTGCTCGGCGCAGAGGCGCTGGACGATCGCGGTCTCGAGCATCGTGCGGACATCGTAGATCTCGCGGACCTCCTCGATCGTCAACGCCGGCACGAACGTGCCGCGGTTGGGCACCGCTTCGAGCCAGCCCTCATGGACCAGGCGATGGAGCGCCTTGCGCACGCGCTCGCGGCTGACCTTCAGCACCCGGCTGAGCGCCGGCTCCCGGAGCTTGGTGCCGGGCAGCAGGCGGCCCATCAGCATGGCGCGCCGGATCGCGTCGTAGACGGCCTTGTCGATCGCGACGTCGCCCTTCAGGGGGCGGGCTTTGACCTTCTTGCGGGGTTGGACCATCGGTCAGCCTTGGCAGAATAATGTGCACATTCCGATTTTGTATGTGCACAAAACGGGCCACTCCAGCCAGCCGTTCCTCGTTTTCCTTGCCGGACGGCGCTTATCAGTTGGCACGCCGCTTGCCTCGTTGCTGCCGAGGAGGCGTGGCATGCAATCGACCCCGGCGGGCCGGACACTCGACGTCGAAGATCTGACCGTGCGCTACGGGCAGGCGCTGGCTGTCGATGGCGTGACGCTGGCCATAGAGCCCGGCGAGGTCGTGGCGCTGCTGGGTCCATCCGGCTGCGGCAAGACCACCTTGCTGCGCGTGATCGCGGGTTTTGTCCGCCAGGCCGCCGGGCGGGTGCGGGTTGATGGCGCGCCGATCGATCACCTGCCGGCCAACCAGCGCAACATCGGCATCGTCTTCCAGAACTACGCACTCTTCCCGCACATGACCGTGGCCGAGAACGTGGCCTATGGGCTGCGCGCCCGCGGCGTGCGCGGCCCCGAGGTCCAGGCGCGCATCTCGCGCTTCCTCGATGTCGTGCAGCTCGGCGGCTTCCGTGAGCGCCTGCCGCGCCAACTCTCGGGCGGCCAGCAGCAGCGCGTGGCACTTGCCCGGGCGCTCGCCGTCGAACCGTCGATCCTGCTGCTCGACGAGCCCTTTGCCGCCCTCGACCGAAATCTCAGGCTCGACATGCAGATCGAGGTCAAGCGCCTGCAGCGAACGCTCGGCCTCACGACCATCCTGGTAACGCACGACCAGGACGAGGCGATGAGCGTCGCCGACCGCATCGCCGTCATGAACAAGGGCCGGGTCGAGCAGTTCGACAAGCCGGTCGCGATCTACGACCGGCCACAGACGCTGTTCGTCAACGGTTTCATCGGCACGACCAACCTGCTGAATGGCAAAGTCTCGGCGCGCGAGGGCGGCACCGCAACGGTCGCGCTCGACGCCGGTGCGACGCTGCGGCTGCCCGCCTCGGCCGACTTCGGCCTCGGCGCCCCGGTGCTGCTGTCGGTGAGGCCCGAACAGCTCGCCCTCTCCTCGGTGCCCGGCCCGGAATGCTGGCGGGTGGAGCCCGGGCTCAGCCTGCCGCTCGGCGCGCAACTCGTGCACGAGGCGCGGACCACCGATGGCGTGTCGCTGAAGATCGTCGAATCTCGCCGGGCCGAGCCGCCGTCCGCGGGCCGCGTCTACTGCACCTTGACCGACGATGCCCGCCCTACCCTGTTCCCGCGTTCAACCTGACAACCACGGAGTAGTCCCGATGTTCAGTCGCAGAACCCTGCTCGCTGGCGCCACCGCGATCGGTGGCGTCTCCCTCCTTCCGGCCATCGCCCATGCCAAGGGCATCGTCACGGCTGCCACCTATCCCGGCGTCTGGGAGGACGCCTATCGCAGCATCGTGGCGCCGGCGCTCAAGAAGAAAGATGACATCGAACTCGAGCTGCAGCCGTTGTTCGCGGTCGACCAGATCGCCAAGGCCAAGGCCGCGCGTGGCGCGCCGCCCTTCGACGCTTTCGTTCTCGATCCCGGGCCGCGCATCACCGCCATCGAGGGCGGCCTGTTCGAGAAGTTCGATGGCAAGAAACTCACCAATGCCTCCAAGCTGCCGGCCGGCATGATCGACGAATGGGGCGTCTGCGTAAACGCGCAGGTCGTGGGCATCGCCTATAATCCGAAGAAGGTACCCGCGCCCAAGGGCTGGAAGGACCTGCTGACCGACCCGTGGGTGTCGCGCCTTGGCCTGACCGGCTTCCAGACCACCTTCGGCACGGTGTCGCTGATCGAGATCGCCAAGGTCTTCGGCGGTTCGGAGACCAACATCGATCCGGCATTGGTCGAGCTCAAGAAGGTGCTGTCCAAGGTGGCGGCCGTCGGCCAGCCGGCCGCCATGCCCAGCCTCTTCCAGCAGGGCCAGTGCGACGTGATGTATACGAACACCCAGACCGTCGCGACGCTGAAGAGCAAGGGCGTCGACATCGACTTCGTGAAACCCGAGACGGGCGCGGTTGCCTTCTTCACCACTCTGCACCTCGCCAAGGGCACCACCGAAGCAGAGAACGCCTACAAGTATTGCGACATCGTCGCCGGCAAGGAAGTCCAGGAGGCGCTGACCAAGCCGCCCTTCAACTTCATCCCGATCAACAAGGACGTGCCGCTGCCCGACTACCTGCCGATGAAGAGCCTCGACGAGATGTCGAGCTACGTCCGCCACGACTGGGCGAAGATCAACCCGTTGCGCGCCAGCTGGATCGAGAAGTTCAACAAGGAAATGGCCAAGTGAGAGCGGACACATGAGGAAAGCAGCGGAGTGGCAGCTCGCGCTGCCACTTGCGCTCGCCTTCGCCTCCATCTTTCTCGCGCCGCTGCTTATGCTGGTCGGCGTGAGCTTCTTCAACGACGACAAGATCACCCAGCCGGGCTTCGGCCAGTGGGCGAAGTTCCTTGGCGACCCGTTCAGCTACAAGGTGATCGCCGACACCATGCTGCTCGGCGTGAAGACAGTCTGCGCCACCGTACTGATCGGCTACCCGCTGGCGCTGGTCTATCTCGACGCGTCGCCGCGTGTGCAGAAGGTGCTGATCTTCATCATCGTGATGCCGCTCCTGCTGTCGGTGGTGGTCCGCACCTTCGCCTGGATCGTCGTGCTGGGCCGCGAGGGCGTCGTGAACACCGTGCTGATGCAGATCGGCGTCATCTCCGAGCCGCTGCGGCTGCTGCAGACCGAGCTCGGCCTGGTCATATCGCTCACCCAGATTGAGATGCCGCTGATGCTGCTGCCGCTGATCAGCGTGATGTCGCGCCTCGATCCCAACATGCGCGACGCCTCCGCCGCCCTGGGCGCCTCGCGCTGGCGCACGCTCTTCACGGTCATCGTGCCGCTCAGCATGCCGGGCCTGGTCGCGGGCTGCCTGCTGGTGTTCGCCAGCTCCACCACCGCCTTCATCTCGCAGACCGTGATCGGCGGCGTGCGGCTGATCTACCTGCCGCTCCTGATCTGGCAGCAGTCGCTGGTCGTGTTCAACTGGCCGTTGGCCGCCGTCGTCTCGATCACGTTGCTTGTCTCCGTGCTGTCGGTGGTGAGTGCGCTCTCCTACCTCGGCCGCCGCTCCAGCGGGTATCTGCATGGGTAGACGGCGCAGCTTCGCCGACATCTCCTATGGCCTCGTCATCGGCGGACTGGCCGTCCTGGCGCTGTTCATCATCGTGGCGCCAGTCGTGATCGTGCTGATGACCTCCTTCACCGAGGGCCGTTCGCTAAAGTTCCCACCGACCGGCTTCTCGCTGCAGTGGTACGAGGCGCTGTTCGATCCATCGAAGTCACGGCAGATCCATCGCGCCGTGTCGAATTCGCTCGAGGTCGCGGCCTACTCGACGGTCTTTGGCGTTCTGCTGGGATCGCTGGCCGCGCTCGGCCTCTCGCGCAGCCGCAGCAAGCTCGCCCGCGCCGCCGACAGCCTCTTCATGTCGCCGCTGGTCCTGCCCGGTCTCACGTTTGGCCTGGCGGCGCTGATGTACTTCACCCTGATCGGTCTTCGCCCTTCGATTCATCTCATCATCGCCGGCCACATGATCGTGACCGTGCCGTTCATCCTGCGCACGACGACGGCCAGCCTCTCCCAGCTCGATCCGGCGCTGCTGGATTCCTCGCTGAGCCTGGGCGCGAGCTGGCTCTACACGCTCCGCCGCGTGACCCTGCCGCTGATCGCACCGGGCATCTTCGCCGGTGCGTTCCTGGCCTTCATGGCCTCGATCGACAATGTGCCGGTCTCGCTCTTCCTGTCGACCGCGCGCACCGACATGCTGCCGATCCGCATGTGGGGCATGATGGAATCCACTCTCGATCCGCGGATCGCGGCGGTGTCGGGTGTATTGATCGCCGCGGCTTTCCTGTTGATGCTGATCATGGAATGGACGGTGGGGCTGACCCGCCGCATGCGCGACTGATGAGGAATGCCATGGAAGTGATCGCCCAGCCTCTCACCAAGGAAGCCTTCGCCCCGTTCGGCGACGTGATCGACGTACCAGAGGTCGCCGGCCGCACCTACTACGAGGATGCGCTGGGCAACCTGCGGCCCGCCGCGCATGCCAGTCTCTCGGTCAGCCTGAAGCCCGAGACGCCAGAGCGGCCGCTGAAGGCTGACCTGCTGGAGCGCCACGAATTCTCTTCCCAGACCTTCATGCCGCTCGATGTCGACCGCTGGCTGATCGTCGTGGCGCCGCACGCCAAAGCCGGCGGCCCCGATCTCGCCGGCGTGCGCGCCTTCATCGCCACCGGCAAGCAGGGCGTCACTTACCGTCCCGACACCTGGCACCACGGCCTCACCGTGCTCGACCGCCCCGGCCGCTTCGCTGTCTTCATGTGGCGCGACGGCGGCAAGGGCGACGAGGAGTTTGTGCCCGTCGCTCCCTTCACCATCCGCATTCCCTGATCGGAGAGCCTGCGATGCCCTACGACGTTCGCCGCGACTTCATCGGTTACGGCGCCAACCCGCCCGACCCAAAATGGCCAGATGGCGCGCGCGTCGCGGTGAACTTCGTGATGAACTACGAAGAAGGCTCCGAGCCTTCCATGCAGGACGGCGAAGGCCACACCGAGATCGGCCTCAGCGATGCCGCGCGCATGGGCCAGTCGATCCAGGGCCGCGACCTCGCGGCCGAAGGTCTGTTCGAATACGGCAGTCGCGTCGGATTCTGGCGGCTGATGCGGCTTTTCCAGGAGCGCGGCCTGCCGATGACGATCTTCGGCTGCGGCCTCGCGCTGGAGCGCAATCCGCAAGCCTCCGAAGCGATCAAGAAGTCGGGCTTCGACGTCTGCTCGCACGGTTGGCGCTGGATCAAGCACTACGAACTCGACGAGGCCACGGAGCGCGACCATATCCGCAAGGCCATCGCCGCCATCCAGAAGATGACCGGCGAGCGGCCGCTCGGCTGGTACTGCCGCTATGGGCCCGGCGTGAACACGCGCCGCCTCGTCGTCGAGGAAGGCGGCTTCCTCTATGATTCGGACTACTACGGCGACGAACTGCCGTTCTGGGTCACCGTCGACGGCAAGGCCCAGCTCGTGGTGCCCTACTCCGTCACCAACAACGACGGTCAGTTCGGCGCCACCATCGGTACCTCGGACCAGTGGTTCTCCTTTGTGCGCGACGCCTTCGACATGCTCTATCGCGAGGGCGCGACCGCACCGAAGATGATGTCGGTCGGCCTGCACATGCGCCTGATCGGCCATCCGGCACGCGCCGTCGGGCTGGCCCGACTGCTCGACCATATCCAGAAGCATTCAGGCGTCTGGGTCACTCGACGCGTCGATATCGCCCGCCACTGGATCAAGACCCATCCCTATCCCGGCAAGGGGCTGAATGAGTAGTATCGTCCGCCATGACAGCGGACGGATCAGTGGTGGTACGAGACTGGCGGCAGATGAAGGCGGTGCTGACGGTTGCGCGCGATACAGGGCAGGTCCCGCTGCTTGTGACGCCCGAGAACGCGGCCGCGACCTATGGTGCCGGCTATCTCGCCGCGCTGCAGGATCGCGCGCGCGAGGAATTCCCCGATGTGGCCTTCACGCTGGTCGTCGATTGCGGTGACACGCCGGGCTACGCGCTCGCCTGCCTGCGCGCCGGCGTGCACACGATCTCCATGGCCGAACATAATGAGAAAATCGCCGACATCGCCCGGCAGATGGGGGCTGAACTGGTAAGGAGACCGACATGAGCTGGCAGCCGACGCGCGACCTCGTGGGCTACGGCCCCAATCCGCCCGATCCGAAATGGCCGGGCGGCGCCCGGGTCGCGATCAATTTCGTCATGAACTACGAGGAAGGCTCGGAGCCTTCCGTGCAGGACGGCGAGGGCTATACCGAGACCGGTCTCACCGAGTCCTCGACCTCATCGGTCGGCATGCAGGGCCGCGACCTCGCCGGCGAGAGCATGTTCGAGTTCGGCAGCCGCGTCGGCTTCTGGCGCATCATGCGGGCCTTCCAGGAGCGCGGCCTGCCGCTCACCGTGTTCGGCTGCGCTCTCGCCCTGGAGCGCAACAAGCTGGCGGCGGACGCGATCCGGAAAGCGGATTTCGATGTCTGCTGCCACGGCTGGCGCTGGGTACGCCATTTCCAGCTGAGCGAAGCCGAGGAACGCGAGCATATCCGGAAGGCAGTCAAATCGCTGAAGCAGACGGTCGGCGATCGGCCGGCTGGCTGGTACTGCCGCTATGGACCCAGCGTCAACACGCGCCGCCTGCTGGTCGAAGAAGGCGGCTTCACCTACGATTCGGACTACTACGGCGAGGAGCTGCCATTCTGGCAGACCGTCGAGGGCAAGCCGCACCTGATCGTGCCCTATTCGCTCACCAATAATGACGGCAAGTACGCCGCCGGCATGGTCCATGCCGACCAGTGGTTCGGCCTCGTCCGCGACGCTTTCGACGTCCTCTACAAGGAAGGCGCCACGGCCCCGAAGATGATGTCGGTGGGCCTGCACATGCGGTTGATCGGCCACCCGGGCCGCATAGCGGGCCTTTGGCGGTTCCTCGATCACGTCCAGAAGCACCATGGTGTCTGGGTTACGCGGCGTTTGGACATCGCCAAACACTGGGTTGCCACACACCCCTATCCCGGCAAGGGCTTGAACGAGTAAGGCGCTCCGTAGGAGCGCCTGGCGGCGTATAGCGCTGCAGGGAACGAAGTGACCGAAGCGCGGGTGCCGCGCGGTGCAGAATAGATCAAGGCGTCGAAGAGCTCAGCCCTTCGCGGCCCGTCCCGCAACCATGCGGACTTTGCCGGGCGCGGCGAACCAGATCGAGGCAGCGCCCAGCACGCTGAAGCACAGCGCCACGACGAATGCCGCGGTGTAGGTGCCCTCGATGTCGTACAGCACGCCGGTGGCCCACGGGCCCGCGGCGCCACCCGCGAGCAGCGAGACCATGATCAGACTGAAGATCGAGCCGAAGTGCGGACCCTCGAAGATCTCGGCCACCACCGATCCCATCAGGCTGGTGAAGGAATAGCCCAGCACGCCCTGCGACAGGACCATGAGATAGAGCAACGGCTGCGACGGACCGGCGCCGAGTGCCAGGAGCGCCGCATAGCAGATCACGAAGCCTGCGCCGGCGATCGTCCAGACGATCTCGCGGCCGATGCGATCCGACAGGGCACCAAGCAGGATCTGGCCGGGGATGCCTACCATGGCTACGAGGCCCAGCGCCCAGGCCGCTTGCATTGGGCTGAAGCCGATTTCGACCAGGTACTTCGTCTGGTGAACCTGCACCGCGTACCAAGCATAGCCCGTGCTGAAGAAGCCGATGCAGAGCCACCAGAAACGGTGCGTGCGGATCGCCTTGGCGACCGTCCATTCGATAGCGGTCCAGTGCGGATCGACAATGGCCGCGGCCCGGCGCGCGGCGGCGGCTCCCGCCTCCTTCGCGCCGTCGGGCAGCAGACCGACATCCTGCGGCCGCTTGGTCACGATCAGGTTGATCGGCAGCAGCACGAACAAGGTCATCAGCCCGAGCGCCCAGCAGGCGCTGCGCCAGCCCTCCGTCAGGATGATCGTCTGCAGCCAGGGCAAGATCAGGATCGCGCCGACGCCCACCCCGGAAAAGGCGATCCCGGTCGCGAGCGCGCGTCGGCGCACGAACCAGTTGGGCAGATACTGCGATTGCACGGAAAAACTCATACAGTTCGCCCCCGCACCAACCAGCACGCCGAGCGTCGCGTAGAGCTGCCATGGCGTGCTGATCATCGTGGCGCCTAGCAGGCCTGCCGCCGTCAACACGACGCCGATCTCGATCACGAAGCGCGGTCCGCGCCTGTCCATGACGCGGCCGACGACAGGGCTGATCACGGCGGACACCAGGAAGCCGAAGGAGAAGGCGCCAGCCGCCAGGCCGCGATCCCAGCCGAACTCGTCGACGATGGGCGGGAACATCAGCGAGAAGGCCGTGCGGGTGGTCACGCTCACCGCCACGGTCAGGAAGGCGACCACAATGATCACCCAGCCGAAGAAGAACGGCAGGCGCGCCGCGAACGGCACTGGCGACGAGCGAAACTGCACCGACATTTCCTTTATCCGTTTCGCCAGCCGCGTTGTGGCTTGGAGGGGCGGTCTCAACCTGTCCACAGCTCCACCTCGGGGTCAACGACGTGGCAGGTAGTCGGGCAGGTCGTCGGCCCTCCGGGGCTTGAACCGGTCCTCCGGCACCGCTATCACCGGCTCCGTCAGGCCAGAATGGACCAAATGGGAGCCCGGACGTGAAGATCACCCGCACCGTCAAGAAGATCCTCGACAACTACGAGAGCGACAATCCCGGCACCAAGGGCAATCTCGCGCGCATCCTGATGCACGGCCGCCTGGGCGGCTCGGGCAAGATGGTGATCCTCCCCGTCGACCAGGGCTTCGAGCACGGCCCGGCCCGCTCCTTCGCGCCCAACCCGGACGCTTACGATCCGCATTATCACTACCAGCTCGCGATCGACGCTGGCCTGAACGCCTATGCCGCCCCGCTCGGGCCCCTCGAGGCCGGCGCCGATACCTTCGCCGGCGCCATCCCGACCATCCTCAAGGTCAACTCGGCCAACTCGCTGTCGACCAACAAGGACCAAGCCGTCACCGGCTCGGTGATGGACGCGCTGAAGCTCGGCTGCTCGGCGATCGGCTTCACGATCTATCCGGGCTCCGAATCGCAGTACGACTTGATGGAAGAGATTCGCGAGATGGCGGAGGAGGCCAAGTCGGTCGGCCTCGCCGTCGTCATGTGGTCCTACCCGCGCGGCGGCAAGCTCGACAAGGCGGGCGAAACGGCACTCGACGTCTGCGCCTACGCCGCCCACATGGCGGCGCTCCTCGGCGCCCACATCATCAAGGTGAAGCCGCCGACCAACGTGCTGTGGCAGCCCGAGGCCAAGGCCGCCTACGAGAAGGCCAATGTCGACACCTCGACGCTGGCCGCGCGCATCAAGCACGTCGTGCAGGCGTGCTTCAATGGCCGCCGCATCGTCGTGTTTTCCGGCGGCGAGGCGAAGGATCTCGAAGGCCTGTTCTCGGAAGTACGCGGCCTGCGCGACGGCGGCGCCAACGGCTCGATCATCGGCCGCAACACCTTCCAGCGCCCGCGCGATCAGGCGCTCGACATGCTCGACAAGATCATCAGCATCTACCAGGGCAAGATGTAAAACAAGCAATAAATACTGACTTATAGGCCGTGTTGGGTAACCTTATGGGTAACCTTACCGTCTCTGGCGAAGCTATTGGGGGTCAGTTCGAAAGGACTGGCCCCAGTTTTTTCTGGGCAGGACTGTGGATAAGGGGTGGCCCCTGGGGCCGCCTGTTACCGGGACATCGCGGGACGTAGCCGGGACGATAGCGGGATGCCGCACACGGCGTTCACACGCCTGCCGCGCCACTCAGGAAGGAATCCATAATGTTTGAAGACGTCGAGGGCCTGGACGGCGAGATGAAACACATCGCCTCCCTGCTCGACCAAGTACGGGGCAAGCTGGGTGATCGGTTTCTGCGCTTAGAGCTGGCCGACCACCTGGCACCCAAGAGCACGCCATTCAGGGTGCCGTCCGGCTTGGGTGCGGCCATCGACAAGCGGATCGCCCCGGCGGGAATGGACGCACTGCATCTCTTCCGCGCCCTTCGAGACGTTAACAAGGATGTGCCCGACAACCCCGACAAGCTCGACACCCTGAGCGCGGCGATGGCCAAACTAAAGCAGTCCCTCATTCCCCTTACGGCCGAGGTCGCCA
>CANJHI010000017.1 GCA_947474005.1 Alphaproteobacteria bacterium
GCGGCGCTTCAGGCGCGGGCGCCGGGGCTACAGCGACCGGCGCCGGAGTCACGGGACCGCCGGTGCGCTTGACCGGCTTCTTGACCTCGACCGTCACGGCCCGCGTGCGCCCATGCGAAAACTTCTGGCGCACCTGGGTCGCATCGCTCTTGGCCGCCGCGCCGGCGCGTGTCGCCGTCGAGAGGGTCAGGGGCTTGGTCGGCTTGGTCTGTTCGTTCTGGTCCGTCATGTCGGGTGTTGTCCTTGGTCCGCTCCGGCCCGTCAACCGGCGCTATTCAGTCGATAGCCGCGCCACCGCGCCGCGCCGACCGCAATTCGTTGAATGAACTCGCCGCCCGCGTCATCGCGGGCAACCGCTACATAGACTGCCTGCTCGCGGCCAAAGAGGCCGCCGAGCGCCATCGAATCGCCCAGCCGCACGATCGGCAGGCCGGTGGCCGTGAGCTTGCCCAGCCCGTCGCCGTCGGCCTCGTCCGCCACCACCAGCAATCCAACCTGGCGCCGGCCGATCATCTGCTCGACTTTCACGAAGCCCGCGACCGCACGGCCGGCCCGGCGCGCCCGGCCGAGATCGGCCAGCGGGCGCTCCAGCAAAAGCCGTTCGACCCGCTCCGGCAGATCGTCCGGCGCCCGCACGGCCGCCCGCGCGGCCTTGGCAAAGAGCTTCTTCTCCACGGCACGCTCGAGCGCCGCCCGCTCCGCCCGCACCCACATGCCGCGACCCGGCAGCCGTCGCGCCAGATCGGGCACGACCTCGCCTTCGGGGCCCACGACAAAGCGGATCATCCGCTCCGGCGTGTCTTCCGTGCCGGTGGCGATGCAGGTGCGCATCGGCCCCGGCGCGGCAGGCACCGTAAGGTCAGATTGGGTCATGGCGATGGCAGGGACCAAGGGCAGTGCTCTCCGTTCAGGCCTTGGCCGCTTCCGCGGCCGGGGCGGCCTCGTCAGCGAACCAGTGCTCGCGTGCCTTCATGATGATGGCATTGGCGGTATCGTTATCCATGGTGCTTTCGCCGACAATTTCACGCAGCTCGTCGGAAGCCAGATCGGCGAGGTCGTCGAGCGACTTCACGCCCTTGTCGCCCAGCGCCACGATCATCGCCAGGGTCAGGCCCTCGGCGTTGCGCACTTCCTCGCTGATGCCCAGCGCCTCGAGACGCGTGGCGAGCTCGGCATCACGCTTTTCGATGAACTCGCGGGCGCGGCGCTGCAGCTCGGTGGCGATCTCCTCGTCGAAGCCTTCGACGGTGGCAAGATCCTCCACCGGGGTGTCGGAGACGTCCTCGACCGAGCCGTAACCCTCGGCGACCAGCAGATGGGCGATCACGTCGTCGACGTCGAGGGCCTCCTTGAACAGCTCTGTGCGCTCACGGGTTTCCTTCTGCCGGCGCTCGCTCTCCTCGGTCTCGGTCATGATGTCGATTTCCCAGCCGGTGAGCTGGGAGGCGAGCTTGACGTTCTGGCCGCGGCGGCCGATCGCGAGGCTGAGCTGATCGTCGGGAACGACGACCTCGGTCTTGTTCTTTTCCTCGTCCATCAGCACCTTGCTGACCTCGGCCGGCGCCAGCGCGTTGACGATGAAGTTGGCGGTGTCGGACGACCACGGGATGATGTCGACCTTCTCGCCCTGCAGCTCCTGCACCACCGCCTGGACGCGGCTGCCGCGCATGCCGACGCAGGCGCCGATCGGGTCGATCGAGCTGTCGTGGCTCAGCACGGCGATCTTGGCGCGGCTGCCGGGATCGCGCGCCACGGCCTTGATCTCGATGATGTTATCGTAGATTTCCGGCACTTCCTGCATGAACAGCTTGGCCATGAACTGCGGGTGGCTGCGCGACAGGAAGATCTGGGGGCCGCGCGGCTCCTCGCGCACGTCGAAGATGTAGGCGCGGACGCGGTCGTTCACGCGCAGGCTCTCGCGCGGGATCGTCTCGTCGCGGCGGATCACGCCTTCGGCGCGCTGCAGGTCGATGGTGATGTTGCCGTAGTCGACGCGCTTGACCACGCCCGACACGATCTCGCCGATGCGATCCTTGAATTCCTCGTACTGCCGCTTGCGCTCGCTTTCGCGCATGCGCTGGGTGATGACCTGCTTGGCGGTCTGGGCGGCGACGCGGCCGAAGTCGATCGGCGGCAGTTCGTCGGTCAGGAAGTCGCCGACCTGCGCCTCGGGATTGCGGCGCTGCGCCTCGACCAGCGGCACCTGGGTGTTCTCGTTCTCGATCGGGTCGGCAACCTGCATGTAGCGCAGCAGCTTGATCTCGCCAGTCTTGCGGTCGATCTCGGCACGAATGTCGTGCTCCAGCCCGTACTTGGCACGGCCGGACTTCTGGATGGCCTGCTCCATCGCCTCGAGCACTTCCTCGCGCTCGATGCCCTTTTCGCGCGCGACCATGTCGGCCACCTGCAGCATTTCCAGGCGCGGGATATCGGCAGTCGTTGCCATGTCTCTGTTCCTCTTTTTCTACCGGTTCGTTCGTCGTCGTGTTTGGGCGTCGTCGTGTTTGGCCGTCGTTCAGTGAGCCTGTTCAGCGTCCTGCTGCGCGCGCTGGTGTTCCTTGATCAATGCATCGGTCATCTCGAGCTTGGCTCGGGTGACGGCCGAGAGCGGCACGCCGGTCTCCTGGCCGTCCTCGAGGCGAAGCCTCACAATGTCGCCTTCCAGCCCCAGCAGGGTGCCCTTGAAGCGGCGGCGACCATCGACCGGCTCGGCGGTCTCGAGACGGGCCATGTGGCCTGCCCAACGCGCATAATCCTTGGGCCGGGTGAGCGGCCGGTCGATGCCGGGCGAACTCACTTCCAGCGTGTAGGCGCTGGAGATCGGATCCTCGACGTCGAGCACTGCAGATAGGGCGCGCGACACCCCCGCGCAATCCTCTACGTCCATCGGACGTCCATCGGCCGGTTCGACCATGATCTGCAGGGTGCCGCCGCGGCTCAGGTGGACGCGAACCAGCTCGTAGCCCATGCCGACGATGGTCGGGGCAACGATGTCTTCGATTCGGCGTATCAGATCGGTCACGCGGCAGGGCTTCTCGACGTTTGGGGCCGGCGGGCTTTCGGCAAATGAAAAGAGCGGGTTTGTGGCCCACTCTTTTTGTTTGGTTCGTCCCGCGAACCCGATGAGGATGGCGCGGATATAGGCGCAGTATCGCCAACTGGCAAGCTTTTCCCGCAACCGCACCGGGTCTTTGTGACGGCCGAATACCGCCAGCACGGCATCACCATCTGTGAAAAGATCGCCCGGCCGAAGCGTCGAATTTGGGGTCGGAAAAGGAAATGCCGCGCGGGCTCTACCACGGCTGGTGGGTGGTCTTCTGTACTTTTGTCATCGCCCTCTATGGGTGGGGGCTCGGCTTCTATGGGCTCAGCCTATATCTGGTGGCCCTGACCAAGCTTCATGGCTGGTCCCCGGCCGTCATCTCCTCGGCCATCACCTTCTTCTATCTGGTAGGCGCCTTCCTGGTGATGCAGGTAGGCGATGCGATCCAGAAGAGAGGCGCGCGGGTCATTGTCCTGGCCGGCGCCGGCTTGATGGGGCTGGGCGTGCTGGCCCTCACGATCGTCGACCGGCCCTGGCAGATCTACCTCGCGTTCCTGGTGATGACTCCGGGCTGGGCCGCCATGGGAGGTGCTGCGATCAACACCATCATCGCCCAGTGGTTCAACCGCCGCCGCGGCCTGGCCGCCAGCCTGGCGCTGAACGGGGCGACCTGCGGCGGCTTGCTGTTCGCGCCGGCCTTCGCCTGGACGATCGACACGCTGGGTTTTACGCAAGCCTGCATCGCCGCCGTCGCCGTGGTGCTGTCCACCCTGTGGCCGCTGGCCGCCTTCGCGCTCCGCCCGCGCCGGCCCGATGAACACGATGCCGGCGACGAGCCCGCAGCGGCGGTCGAGCCGGTCGGCACGCCGATGAGCCGCGCCCAGCTCCTGTGCGAGCCGCGCTACCTCACGATGGTCGCGGCCTTTTCGCTGGGCCTGCTGGCGCAGATCAGTTTCATCGCCCATCAGGCGGCGTTCCTCGTCCCGACGCTCGGCCTGAAGGAGGCCGGCTGGGTCGTCAGCGTCACCGCCCTGTCGGCCCTGGTCGGGCGCTTCTCGGTCGGCCTGGTGATCGATCGTATCGACCGCCGCGGCGCTACCTCGGCGAACCTCGCCGTGCAGATCGCCGGCATGATCGTGCTGCTCCAGACCTCGTCGGTATCCGGCCTTTACCTGGGCTGCATCCTGTTCGGCTTCGGCGTCGGCAATCTGATCACGCTGCCCGGCCTGATCGTGCAGCAGGAATTCCCGCGCCGCGATTTCGCCCGCGCCGTCAGCCTGAACGTCGCCATCACCCAGCTCGTGGCCGCCATCGGACCGTCGATCCTGGGCGTGCTGCACGATCTGTCGGGCGACTACCGCACCTCGCTGATCGCCTGCCTGGTGCTGCAGGTCGCAGCCGCCGTTCTGGTGCTGATCCGGCCTGGTCGAAAACCTATCGACGCCTGAAGCGCAGGAACGCCGGCTTGTGGCCGGCCAGCATCTTCTGTTCGTAACGCGTCGGCGGCCAGTCGTCGGGCCGGCCGCGCCAGTCGGCCGGGCGCTCGGCCAGCCAGTCGAACGCCGGATGGGTGCAGGCATGCTCCACCATCCACAGCAGGTAGCTCGGGTCGTCGGTTGCGAGGCGCAATTCAGCGCCCGGAATCATCAGGCGCGCCAGCACGTCGAGATTGTCGCGCTGCACGAAGCGGCGCTTGTGATGACGCGTCTTCGGCCACGGATCGGGGAACAGCACGAAGGAGCGTGACAGCGAAGCATCGGGCAACGCCTTCATCACCAGCATCGCGTCGTCGGTGAACAGGCGAATATTCTCCACGCCCTCGCGCTGGACATGAGCGAGGCATTTGGCGACGCCGTTGATATAGGGCTCGCAGCCGATCAAGCCGACCTTCGGATGTTCCTTCGCCTGCCAGACAAGATGCTCGCCCGCGCCGAAGCCGACCTCGAGCCACACGCCGTCGGCCGGCAGCGCGCCGCCGAAAAGGCCCGCCAGATCGATCTTTTCCGGCTCCGATGGCACGACGAGCGTAAGCCGCGGCAACAGCGTCGCGAGCAGCGATTGCTGCCCGTCACGCAATTTCTTGCCGCGGCGCCGACCGTAGAGGGTGCGCTCGCGGACTTCGCTCACATGATCACGTCGATAAGGTACGGGCCCTTTTGCGACATGGCATAGGTGAGCTGCTTGGTGAGCTCTTCCAGATTGGTCGCCTTGCCGCCCGGCACACCCATGCCCTTGGCCAGATCGGTGAACTGCAGCGTCGGGCGATCGAGCGTCAGGATGTCGATGGCGCGCGGGCCGGGATTGGCCGCACCGACATCGGCGAGCTGGCTGTAGAGGATGTTGTAGGAGCGGTTCGAGAAGATCATCACGCAGACGTCGAGATTCTCACGCGCCATCGTCCACAGCGACTGGATCGTGTACATCGCCGAGCCGTCGCCGATCATGCAGATGACCTTGCGGTCGGGGCACGCGACCGCGGCGCCGACAGCGACCGGGCCGCCGAAGCCGATCGAGCCGCCCATGTTGTTCAGCCAGTCGTGCGGCGGCGCGCCGGCACTGAACGGGAAGAAGCCACGACCCGTGGTGACCGACTCGTCGACCACGATCGCGCCTTCCGGCATCGTCGCGCCGAGCGCCTGGCCCAGACCGTCGAGCGTGAATTTGCCGGTCGGACGATCGGGACGATGCGGCTGGGCAACACCCGCGGGTTTCTCGTTCATTGCGTCGAGTTCCATCGCCAGCGCCTCGAGCGAAGCCAGCGGATCGCCCTCGACCGGGCAGAGCGTCATCGTCTCGCAGCCATCCGGCGTCAGCACCGACGGCTTGCCGGGATAGGCGAAGAAGGCGAACGGCGCCTTGGCGCCGCACAGCACCATCTGCTGCGTGCCCTTCAACTGGGCCTGCGCCGCCTCGATCACGAAGTGCAGGCGCAGCACCGGCACGCGACCGGCACCGCGCTCGATGCGCGCCGTGCCGCCGGCGCCCTGCACCTTGCAACCGGTCTTCGCCGAGATCTTGCCGGCCAGCTCAAGCCCGCGTGCGCGCAACGCCCGGCCGCCGATGAACAGCATCGCGTTCGGCATCTTCAGCGCCTTGGCAGCGGCCACCACGGTGTCGCTGGTGGGCTTGTCCGGTGCCGCCGTCGCCGGCGTCTCGGCCATGCCGTCGGCCTCGCCCCAGGCAGTGTCGGCCGGCAGAATAAGCGTGGCGATCTGGCCCGGCGCCACGCGCGCGGCCTGGATCGCAAGCGCACCGTCGCTGGCCACGGTCTTCGACGTGGGCGAGGTTTTTACCCAATGCGAAAACGGCCGCGCGATGCCCTCGATGTCGGCGGTGAGCGGCGTGTCGTACTTGATGTGATAGAGCGCGTGCTCGCCCACGATGTTGACCACACCCGAGCCCGCCTTCTTGGCGTTGTGCAGGTTGGCCGCCGCATTGGCGAGGCCGGGCCCGAGATGGAGCAGGGTCGAGGCCGGCTTGTCGGTCATGCGGTAGTAGCCGTCGGCCGCTCCGCTGCACACGCCTTCGAACAGACCGAGCACGCAGCGCATGCCTTCGACGCGATCGAGCGCGCCCACGAAATGCATCTCCGATGTGCCGGGATTGGCGAAACAGACTTCGACGCCGCCCTTCACCAAGGTCCGTACCAGACTCTCCGCACCGTTCATCGTTCCAAGCCCCCAACACTTAAAAAATGGCCCGGCACCGTAAGCCGTTGGCCAAGGCCAAGCCATTGCGATTCCTAGGAAATTCCAGGATGCGACCGAACCTCCAGACGTTCTCTCTTTATTCTCAACGCCTTATTTGGTATGCTTAAACCAGCATTTTAGAACGAAAGACATTTTTATGAGCGCTTCGCTCGCCTGCGATGGCTCGACCATCGAAACGACGTTCATCGTCGGCCCGGATCTGGTCGAGTTCGATCGTCACGACCTTCCCATCTACACCACCCTCGAGTCGCGCTGGGCCGACGCCGGCCTCGACACCTGCACCTACGGCGCGCCGCTCGACCGGCTGTTCGGCGAACCCGGCGATGTCTTCGTGAGCGCCATGGCCGGCATCGACCATCCGTCGGCCGCCCTCCCGGGCATGGCGGGGGCGGGGGCATGGGCGGGCGAGGATCCGCTCGTGGCCCTCGGCAACCTTTCCGACGGGCTGATCCTGCCCACGCTCGAAACGTCGGGCGACCACCCCGCGCCGGAAGTGGCCACAATCTTCGACGCCGGCATCGACTCCTTCGCCGCCCTGCATCTGCACCTCGATGGCGCCTGGAACGCCACCGCCGACGCGTGGAGCCTCGACTACGGCGCCTGAGCTAAAGTGCACCATTCGCAGCCTCGCCTGAACGGGGTTTGTTTGTTCCACATCGGTGTCCCTCCGTGCGACCCAAGTCCTTGATCCGGCGCGCCAATCGGCGCCGGGCCTGCCACACAAATTCCGTCTTCACTCCTTGGAATGCGTGTGCCGGGGCGTGATCCTGTTTTCGGCCCCGTTTTCGGCGTCGTAACGGGCCATCCGCACCTCCGCCTCGCGCAGGCGTTCGGCCAGGCTGAGTTCGCGGGATGACGGCGGAGGCGCCGCCGCTGGTCCAAAAATCTCGCGCCGGACCTGGCGGTGCGCGACCGTCGGGCGGTAGCGATAGACGATGCGCTCCCGCCCGATGAGGGCGCGTTCCATCAGTTCGCCTCGCAGCAGATCGGTCGCCTGGGAGAGTACCTCCTTCCAGCGCCGCGCGAAGCCGGGCGCGCGGGCGCGCCAGCGATAGGCCAGGCGCCGGTCGATACCGGCGGCCCGGCAGGCCTCGGCGACATTGCCGGTCTTGGCCAGCGCGCGCAGGAAACGGCCCTGCCGCGTCCACGGTAAAGTGAGTTTGGTCATGCGAATGTCCTGTTTTGGGCAAAGAAAAACGCCCGGCGGAGCGATCCGCGGGCGTTTACGAGGAGGGATACAAAGACCCCATCTTAGCCAAAAGTATAGCCTGATTCGGCTAAACCTGCAACTTTGAGTCACGCCCTCCTCACACCCTCGTTGGGGGCTCTCCATGCGGCGGTGGGCGCATATCGACGGCCGCCCAAAAGGCGTAGGGTGATCCCCGGTCCGCAGTGGGTCGCAGCAACAGGAGTTCGCATGACCTACAGGCTTTGGTGGACCGTGGGTTACGTCTGCACCTCCGAAAAGGAGTTCCTGGCCGCCAAGCACCGCCTGCTGCCCGCGGCCTACGAGATGCTCGACGATGCGCTGCGCCGGGCCAACCAGGTCGCCCAGGCCGGCGGCGTGGCGTGGCTGATCGAGGGCGACGACCGCACCCGCCTCGGGCGCGAGGCCATCGCCAAGACGATCGCCAAGCGCGGCAGCGAACTTTCAGTCCAGCCCGCGGCCGCAACGCCGGCGGGCGGCTTCAATAGCCGGGAGCGCTAAGCCGCGTCGCCCAGCTCGAGCTGGACGAGGTTCAGCCAGTAGGCGGCGCCCATCGTCAGGATCCGGTCGTTGAAGTCGTAGAGCGGCGAGTGCACGTGATGGCAGCCGCGCGGCTCCTCGTCGCCGCCGTTGCCGATCATGATGTAGGCGCCTGGCTTTTTCTCCAGCATGAAGGCGAAGTCCTCGGCCCCGGCGATCGGCGGCGTGTTCGGCTCGACGTTTTCGCGGCCGACCGTCAGCGCCGCCGCCTCGACCGCAATCGACGTCTGCTCGGCGGCGTTGATCAGCGGCGGATAGCGTCGGAAATATTTGCTCACCGCCTCGCAGCCGCCCGCCTGGGCGACACCGGCCGCGACCTCGGCCAGACGCCGCTCCAGCAGCGACCGCACTTCCGGTGAGAAGCTGCGGGCCGTGCCGCGGACCAACACCTCCGAGGGAATGACGTTGGGCGAACCGTAGGTGCCGGCCGCGATGTGGCCGACGCTGAGCACGGCCGCCTGGTTGGACGACACGTTGCGGCCGACGATGGCCTGCACCGCCACGATGAACTGCGCGGCGACGAAAGTCGGATCGGTGCCGCGCTCGGGCATGGCGCCGTGCCCGCCGGTGCCCTTGAAGGTGACTTCCCAGCTGTCGCTCGCGGCCAGCATGGCGCCGGTGCGGATGGCGAAATGGCCGACCGGGAAGCCCGGCATGTTGTGCATGCCGTAGACCGTGTCGCAGGGGAACTTCTCGAACAGCCCCTCCTCGATCATCACCCGTGCGCCGGCCTGGCCTTCCTCGGCGGGCTGGAAGATGAAATGGACGGTGCCCGCGAAGTCCGGCGCCGCAGCGAGCTGCTTGGCGGCCCCCAGCAGCATCGTGGTGTGACCGTCATGGCCGCAGGCATGCATCTTGTTGGGAATTGCCGAAGTGTAGTCGAAGTCGTTCTTCTCCTGCAGGTGCAGCGCGTCCATGTCGGCGCGCAGCCCGATCGTCTTCTGGCCCGGCCGGTTGCCCTTCAGGCTGCCGACGACGCCGGTCTTGGCGAGGCCGCGATGGACCTCGATGCCCCAGGAGGTGAGCTTGTCGGCCACGATCTGCGCGGTCCGCTCCTCCTCGAACGCCGTCTCGGGATGGCGATGGATGTCGCGGCGGATGGCGGTGAGGGCGGCGAGGTCAGCGGCCAGCAGGTCGGGTGTGTAACGGGTCATGGCCGGAGACTAGCGGCGGCTGGCGTAAAAAGAAAATGGGCCCAAAAGAAAACGGCGAAGCCGGTTGCCCGACTTCGCCGCTTCATTCGTCCCTGAAAGAACGCTCGTCACGTTCCTCCGCGGGGCGCGGTCCACCGTAGCCCCGGAGGGACCACGACAGGCTAGTGAAATTGCGAGATCCCCGCTCGCCACCACCATCCTCGGGTGCAGGCCGTCCATGCGCATGGACTTCCCACAACGAATCCCCGGCTGCTTTTTCCTGCCAGCGCTCTCCCTCGCGAGGGGTGCGCATCGTCCCGTCGGACGAGTTCGCAGGGCACTCCGAGAACCCTTCAGCGGCTTTCGCCACCGCGAGGAACCTTTCGGCCCCTCTCCGCGTGATGCGACCACCACGCTTCGTTGAGAGAAACTTTCTGCCCGGGCGCGCAAGCCTGCAAGCGCAGTTTCAAAGGCTTTCCGGTGGATTGCAGGGAAAACGAGGATTGAATCACGCGCGCCACAAGGGAGTGTGGTGCAGGCTCGTCGACGCGCTAAGCCTTGCCGCGCGGTTGTGTGCGCCGCTTGCTTCCTGCACTGTTCGCCGCTCCCTCATCCGTGATGATCGGCTATGGCAGAGTCCACCAAACCCTTCGGAGCAAAACCCCGCCTCTATCACACGCCGTCGTCCTACTATTCGATGATCGCGCGCCTCGCGCTCGCCGAAGGCGGCATCGCCCACGAGCGCGTCTTCGTCGACATCCATTTCCGGCTGAGCCAGCAGCAGCCGGAGTATGTGCGGATCAATCCGGGCATGACCGTGCCGACACTGGTGCTGGCCGATCGCATCCTCGATCAGAGTCGTGATATCGCCGAGTATGCGCTCGGCTCGGCGCTCGACGATGAGACAAAAACCTGGGTCGACCTTCACTACGGCTATCCGATCGAGGAATTGACCTTCGGCGGGATTCTCGCCCGCAATCCCCTGGCACGGATCATGATCCCGAAGCGGCTCGATGCGACGCGCCGCCAACTCCTCGCACTTGCCGCCAGAAACCCCGATCTCTCGGCCGTCTATAAGGCGCGCGCCGCGGTCTTTGCGAAGCGCGTCAGCACCTTCGAGCCGGACGCCGTCGTAAAACTTTCGGAGCGGCGTCGCACTGAGGCCATCGGCTTCATGGATCGGCTCCAGCAGGCCTTGGGCGATGGCCGTGCGGTGCTGGTCCCGCCCGCCTATGGCGTCGCCGATGTCGTCTGGACAGTATTTCTCGGGCGCATGGAATTCGCCGGTCTCGGCGCGGAGATTCCCAAGCGGCCGGCACTCGCGCGCTACTGGGGCGTCCTGCAGGCGCGTCCCAGTTTTTCCGCGGCGGATATATGGACGAAGTTTCATATCGGCCGCCTGATCGGCGGGATTTTGGGCATCGACAGAAGGTGACGGCGTGACGCCCTAAGCTGCTTGATCCGTGGCCGTGCAGAAAAGGGCCAGCTTGTTGCCCAGCGGATCGCGCAGATAACCCACGAAGAAATTCTTGCTGTACTGGGCGCGGAAGCCCGGCGCGCCTTCATCCGTGCCGCCAGCCGCAACGCCAGCGCTGTGCAGGGCGTGAACCTGGGCATGAGTCGGCACACGAAACGCGATCATCGAGCCGTTGCCGACCGTGGCCTCCCGCCCATCGTAAGGCTTCTTGACGTACACGGCGCAGGGACCGTGGAAACGACCGGGAATGTCGGGGAGCGTGTAAGCCACCCCGTCCTTTTGCTCGGCCTTCTCGTAGCCGAGCGGCCCAAGGACTGCCGTATAGAATCGCTCCGAGCGCGGTATGTCGTTCGCGCCGATCGTCAAGTAACCCAGCATCACTAACCCCGACGATGTGATCTACCGGCGCGGAGCTTAACCTACAGGCGCACGTCTTGAGACGGCTGCGTCGCGCATAGCCGACCGTCCTGATGCTACCGTTCGACCTGACTGACATCGCGAACGGCGCCGCGCGCCGCGTTGGTCGTGAGCGCCGCATAGGCGCGCAAGGCGGGCGAGACATGCCGCTTGCGGCCGGATGGTTTCCACGCGGCACTTCCCCGGGCCTCAATCGCCACGCGACGCTGGGCCAGCACCGTGTCGTCGAGATCGAGGCGGATGGTGCGGTTGGGAATGTCGATCACGATGGAGTCGCCCGTCTCCACCAACGCGATCAATCCGCCCTCGGCCGCCTCGGGCGAGACATGGCCGATCGAGAGGCCCGAGCTGCCGCCGGAGAACCGGCCGTCCGTCACCAGGGCGCAGACCTTGCCCAGCCCTTTCGATTTCAGATAGCTGGTCGGATAGAGCATTTCCTGCATGCCGGGCCCACCCTTCGGGCCTTCGTAGCGGACCACCACCACGTCGCCGGGCTCGACCTCATTGAGGAGGATGCTGGCCACCGCCGCGTCCTGGCTCTCGAAGACTCGCGCCTTGCCCGTGAAGGTCAGGATCGATTCGTCGACGCCGGCGGTTTTGACGATGCAGCCCTCGGGCGCAAGGTTGCCGGACAACACCGCCAGACCGCCATCCTTCGAAAAGGGATTCTTGGCGGAGCGGATCACACCCTTCTCGCGATCGGTGTCGAGCTCGTCCCAGCGCGCCGACTGGCTGAAGGCGACCTGCGTCGGCACGCCGCCCGGCGCCGCGCGGAAGAAGCGGCGCACCTCCTCGCTGGTCGTGCGGGCGATGTCCCAATGGCGGAGCGCATCGGCCAGGGTCGGCGCATGCACGGTGGGCAGGCTGGTGTCGATCAGGCCGGCGCGGTCGAGCTCGCCCAGGATCGCCATGATGCCGCCGGCGCGGTGGACGTCCTCGACATGGACGTCGTTCTTCGCCGGCGCCACCTTGCACAGGCAGGGCACCCGGCGCGACAGGCGATCGATGTCGGCCATGGTGAAGCCGATCTCGCCTTCCTGCGCCGCGGCCAACAGGTGCAGCACGGTATTGGTCGAGCCGCCCATGGCGATGTCGAGGCTCATCGCATTCTCGAAGGCGGCGAAGCTGGCGATGACGCGCGGCAGCACGGTCGCGTCGTCCTGCTCGTACCAGCGGCGGGCGAGATCGACGATCACGTGACCGGCCTCGCGGAACAGCCTCTCGCGATCGGCATGCGTCGCCAGCACCGACCCGTTGCCAGGCAGCGCCAGACCCAGCGCCTCGGTCAGGCAGTTCATCGAGTTGGCGGTGAACATGCCCGAGCAGGAGCCGCAGGTTGGACAGGCCGAGCGCTCGACCATGGCCACTTCCTCGTCGCTGTAGCTGTCGTCGGCCGCCACGATCATCGCGTCGATCAGGTCGACCGACCGCGCGGCGCCCTTGACCACGACCTTGCCCGCTTCCATCGGGCCACCCGAGACGAAGACGGTCGGGATGTTGAGCCGCATCGCCGCCATCAGCATGCCGGGCGTGATCTTGTCGCAATTGGAGATGCACACCAGCGCGTCGGCGCAGTGGGCATTGACCATGTATTCGACGCTATCGGCGATCAGCTCGCGGCTCGGCAGCGAATAGAGCATGCCGTCGTGGCCCATCGCGATGCCGTCATCGACGGCGATGGTGTTGAACTCCTTGGCGACGCCGCCCGCCGCCTCGATCTCGCCGGCGACGAGCTGCCCCAGGTCCTTCAGATGGACATGGCCCGGCACGAACTGGGTGAAGCTGTTGGCAATGGCGATGATCGGCTTGCCGAAATCGGAGTCCTTCATGCCCGTGGCGCGCCACAGCCCGCGGGCGCCGGCCATGTTGCGGCCATGGGTCGTGGTCCTGGAGCGATATGCCGGCATTTTAAGCCTCCGATAAAGGTCGGCTGCCGGGATATGGCACTTTCAGAACACTGTGAAATATATTACTGAGGTCTTATTAAGATGTTTTAGATACTAAAACGTCCAACCTCACCCTAAGGAGCGGCCGCAGGCCGCGTCTCGAAGGGTGGGCGACAACACAACTGGCTCCCACCCTTCGAGACGCGCGCTGCGCGCGCTCCTCAGGGTGAGGTTGGTGCGGCTCCAAGCTCGCGGATTGTGCTCTGATGATCGACGTCCGGCAGTTGAGACATTTCGCGGCGGTGGCCCGGACGCTCCATTTCGGACGCGCCGCCGAGCAGCTCGGCATGACACAGCCGCCGCTCAGCCAGTCGATTATGGCCCTGGAGCGCGAGCTGGGCGCCCCGCTGTTCGTGCGGACGAAGAGGAGCGTGGCGCTGACGCCGTTCGGCGCAGAGTGGCTGACGCACGTCCGGACCGTCCTCGACGGGGTGAATGAACTGCCCGAGGTGGCGAAGCGGCTGCGCAGCGGCACCGCCGGCCGGCTCGCGATCTCCTTCGTGAGCACGGCCGACTACAACATCCTGCCGACGCTGGTGCGCCGCTACGCCTCGCTCTTTCCCGATGTCGAGATCTCGCTGACGGAAGCCACCAGCGACGTGCAGATCGCGATGCTGCTCGAGGGCAAGGGCCATGTCGGGCTCATCATCCCGCCGCCGCATGCCGCCTTCCCGGCATCACTGTCCTATCTGCCGCTGGTTACCGAACCGTTGATTGCGGCCGTGCCGGAGAGCTGGACCACCGACGGAAGATT
This sequence comes from Alphaproteobacteria bacterium, assembly GCA_947474005.1. GTDB lineage: Bacteria > Pseudomonadota > Alphaproteobacteria > Reyranellales > Reyranellaceae > Reyranella. The sequence continues at coordinate 14,228 of CANJHI010000017.1, forward strand.
GCCTGTCCGGGCGGATCGGCTCCCGCCCGAAGCGGTGGTCGGCGCGCCGCTCATCCTGTTTCCGCGACAGAGCGCGCCCGCCTTCCACGATCTCGTCACCGGCTACTACGCCGCGCACGGCGGGCAGGCGCGGATCGTCCAGGAGGCGATCCAGATGCAGACAATCATCAGCCTCGTGTCTGCCGGAATGGGCATCGCCCTCGTCCCCGCATCGCTGCGCAATCTGGCACGCACCGGCGTCGTCTATATGGACCTGGGCGGGACAACACCGGTCCTGGAGACCGGGATCGCCTGGCGCTCCGGCGACACCACGGCGACGATCGGGCGATTCGTCAGCGTCGCGCGCGAGATGACTGCCGAAGTGCGCCCCTCGAACGGGGTGGCGTGACGCGGCCCGGCGCGCTAAACCGCCGCCGCCATGATCCTGTTTCCCGCCATCGACCTGAAGGACGGCAAGTGCGTTCGCCTGCTGCGCGGCGACATGGCACGGGCCACGGTGTTCAACGACAGCCCGGCCACCCAGGCCAAGGCCTTCGCCCAGGCCGGCTGCGAATGGCTGCATCTGGTCGATCTCAACGGCGCCGTAGAAGGGCACCCGGTCAACCGCGCCGCGGTCCAGAGCATCCTCGCGGAAATCGAGGTGCCGACGCAGCTCGGCGGCGGCATCCGCACCATCGAGAGCATCGCCCAGTGGATCGAGGCCGGGGTAAAGCGCGTCATCCTGGGCACCGTCGCGGTCAAGGAACCGGGCCTGGTGAAGGCCGCCTGCAAGCAGTGGCCGGGCCAGGTCGCCGTCGGCATCGACGCCCGCGAGGGCATGGTCGCGGTCGACGGCTGGACCAAGCAGAGCGCGGTGCGGGCGCTCGACCTGGCGCTGCGCTTCGAGGACGCGGGCGTTGCCGCCATCATCTACACCGACATCGACCGTGACGGCGCCATGGGCGGCGTCAATGTCGATGCCACGGTCACGCTCGCCCAGCATCTCACCACGCCGGTCATCGCCTCGGGCGGCGTCAGCTCGCTCGACGACCTGCGCGAACTGCGGCCGGCCGAGGAGCACGGCATCGTCGGCGCCATCGTCGGCCGCGCGCTCTACGACGGCCGCGTGACCGTGCCCGACGCCATCCGCGTGCTGAAGGGCGAGTAAGATCATGCTCAAAGTTCGCATCATCCCCTGCCTCGACGTGAAGGACGGCCGTTCCGTGAAGGGCGTGCAGTTCGTCGAACTGCGCGACGCCGGTGATCCGGTCGAGCAGGCGCGCGCCTACGACGCCGCTGGCGCCGACGAACTCACCTTCCTCGACATCACCGCCAGCCACGAGAACCGCGATACCATCTTCGACGTCGTCAGCCGTACCGCCGAGCAGTGCTTCATGCCGCTTACCGTGGGCGGCGGCGTGCGCACGGTGGAGGACATCCGGAAGCTCCTGCTGGCCGGCGCCGACAAGGTGTCGATCAACTCCGCCGCCGTGACCCGGCCCGAGTTCGTGCGCGAGGCCGCCCAGAAGTACGGCGACCAGTGCATCGTCGTATCGATCGACGCGCGTCGGACCGCGCCCGGCAAATGGGAGGTCTTCACCCACGGCGGCCGCAAGGGCACCGGCCTCGACGCCGTCCAGTGGGCACACCGCATGGCCCGGTCGGGCGCGGGCGAGATCCTGCTGACCTCGATGGACCGCGATGGCACCAAGTCGGGTTTCGACCTGGAACTGACGCGCGCAGTTTCTGATACCGTGCCGGTGCCGGTGATCGCTTCAGGCGGCGTCGGTACCCTCAATGACCTGGTCGATGGCGTGACCCGGGGCGGCGCCTCGGCCGTTCTCGCCGCCTCGATTTTCCATTTCGGCGAGTTCACCATCGCCCAGGCGAAGGAGCATCTCGCTCGCGCCGGCGTGCCGATACGACAAATCTCGCACGCGGCATGATTTTGGCGTAGAATTGCCGCAACGCCCGATCAAGAGGCGTCAGGATCGCCCTTCTTCCGGGCGGCGGAGTTCTCCCCTCGATGGCCAAGAAGAAAAAAGCGAAGAAGAAGGCGCAGAACAACAAGCGCCAGGATCTCGTCACGATCGACGAGCACGTCCTCGATCGACTCTATCTCGTGATCGACAGCCGCAAGGGCGCCGACCCCGACACGTCGTACACCGCCCGCCTGTTCAGCCGCGGCCGCGCCCAGATCGCCAAGAAGTTGGGCGAGGAAGCCGTCGAAGCGCTGATCGAAGGCATCAAGGGCGACCGGCCGAAGCTCGTCGCCGAAAGCGCCGACCTGCTCTACCACCTGCTGACGCTGTGGGCCGCGACCAACGTGAAGCCCAAGGCCGTGTGGACCGAGCTGGCGCGCCGCGAAGGCCTGTCGGGCATCGCCGAGAAGGCAAGCCGCAAGCGCTGACGAGAACGGCCAGAGACTGTCTTGCCCGCCTACGATCGCAACAACGTCTTCGCCAAGATCCTGCGCGGCGAAGCGCCGTGCACAAAAGTCTACGAAGACGAATTTGCCCTCGCCTTCCTGAACATCCACCCGCGCACACCCGTGCACGTGCTCGTCGTGCCGAAGGGGGAGTATGTTTCCGGCGTCGATTTCAGCACTCTGGCGCCGCCCGAGCTGATCGTCGGTTTCTGGCGCGCGGTGAAGCAGACGGCGACCCAGCTCGGCCTCGACGAGCCAGGCTACCGGATCATCGCCAATCACGGGCCGGACGCCAATCAGGTCGTCTTCCATTTTCACGTCCATATTCAGGGCGGCGGACATTTGGGCAGCGTGAGCGGCACGCCGGGTCCGGGTGATGGGACATGAACGGCAGGTCGGGCTTCTGACACGACATCGGAATCCGATATGGTCGGTCTTTCATCGTCGGAGTCCGTCATGCCCGCCTACGATCGCAACAACATCTTCGCGCGCATCCTGCGCGGCGAGCTGCCGTGCAGGAAGGTCCACGAGGATGCATTCGCGCTGGCCTTCCACGACATCAACCCGCTGGCGCCCGTTCATGTGCTGGTGATCCCGAAGGGCGAGTACGTGAGCCAGGCGGATTTCTGCGCCGAGGCGCCGGCCGAGCTGGTCGTGGGCTTCTGGCGGGCGGTGGCGAAAGTCGCCAAGGACCTCGGCCTCGAGCCCGACGGCTATCGCATCGTCGCCAACCATGGCCCCAACGGCGGCCAGCTCGTGTTCCATTTTCATGTCCATCTCTTCGCTGGCCGGCAGATGAGCCATCGCATGGGCAACATGCCGAGGCCGGAAACCCGGGAATGATCGGCCGCCGCGCGCTGGTCGCGACAGGCGTGCTGACGCCGTTGGCCGCCTATTCTCAAAGCGCGTGGGCCCAAAGCCCCTGGAAAGGCTACTATTCAACCGGCATGCAAAAGCGCGCGGTCCGGTTCGCCGGCAGCGACGGCGCGACGCTCGCCGGTACCTTGCTGTTGCCGCGCTGGAGCGAGCTGCAGAAGGTGCCCGGCGTGGTCCTGATCGCCGGCAGCGGGCCGACCGACCGTGACGGCAACAACCCGCTGGCGCCGGAACGCATCGATCTCCTGAAGCTGATCGCCGAACGCCTGGCCGAGGCAGGTATCGCCAGCCTGCGCTACGACAAGCGCGGCGTCGGCGCCTCGACCCAGCGGCCCGCCGGCGCGCTGGAGGAGCAGGAGCGGTTCTTCGCCTGGGACAATAGCGTAGGCGACGTCGCGGCCGCGCACGGCGAACTGCTCCAGCACGACGAGATCAAGTCCTACGCCACGGCGCTGCTGGGACACAGCGAGGGTGGCCTGCTGGCGCTCGCCGCCGCCAAGGAATTAGGCGCCACGGCAAGAGGCAATCGCAAATTGCACGGGCTGGTCCTCGCCGCCACGCCCGGCCGGCCGCTGGCCGAGATCGTGCGCGCACAGATCGCCCGCAACGCACCGTCGCTGCTCGAGACCGCCGACCGGACGATGGCGGCCGTGATGGCCACCGGCCACGTGCCGGCCGGCTTGCCGCGCGAACAGCAGACGCTGTTTCCGCGCTACGCCGGGCCGTTCCTGCAAAGCGTGCTGTCGTTCGATCCGGCCCAGGCGCTGGCCGGACTCGACCTTGCCTGCCTGATGCTCCAAGGCGCCGCCGACCGTCAGGTCGTGCCGATGGAAGATGTCCAGCCGCTGATCGATGCGCTGGGCCGCCGCGGCGCCTCGGGCGAGGCCGTGATCTTTCCGGCGGTGAGCCACAATCTCAAGCTCGTGTCGGGACCGACCGATCCGGGATTCGCCGGTCCCTTGGCGCCCGCCGTCGGCGACAAGCTGGTGAGCTGGCTCAGGCCGCTGTTAGGAGCTTGAGCATGCGTGCTTGATCGCGCGCCATGGCCGGCCGATCATCGCCGGCAAAATTGGAGGAAGCGACATGGCTGTGACCGTTCGCCCGGTGACCGAGGCGGTGGGCGCGGAAATTTCCGGCGTCGATCTCAGGAAGCTCAGCGACCAGGATTTCGCCGCGATCGAGCGGGCCTGGTACGCGCATTCGATGATCCTGTTGCGCAGTCAGCAGCTCGGCGACGACGACCTCCTCGCCTTCAGCCGGCGCTTCGGCGAGCTCGACCCGCCGCCCAACCAGGAGCGCGGCCGCATCAGCCCGCCGGGCTATCCCGACATCTATGTCGTCTCCAACGTGCTCGATGCAAAGGGCGACCCGATCGGCGCGCTGGGCGACGGCGAGGCGGTCTGGCACACCGACATGAGCTATCTCGACACGCCACCTGATGCCTCGATGCTCTACTCGCTCGAGATCCCGCCCACCGGCGGCAACACCTGGTTCACCAGCATGCAAGCGGCTTGCGATGCCCTGCCGGCCGATCTGCGCCAGAAGATCGAAGGCCGCCGGGTCAAGCATGACGGCACCTACAATTCCGGCGGTTACCTGCGCAAGGGCGTGACGCCGACCGACGATCCGATGGCAGCCCCCGGCGCCTGGCATCCGGCGATCCTGCGCCACCCGGTCAATGGCCGCGCCACGCTCTATCTCGGCCGGCGGCGCAACTCCTATGTCGAGGGTTATTCGCGCGCTGAGTCAGATGCCGTGCTCGAGGCACTATGGGCGCACGTCACGCAGAAGCGCTTCGTCTACGAGCATGTCTGGAAACTGGGCGATCTGGTGATGTGGGACAACCGTTCGACCATGCATCGCCGCGATCCGTTCGACGCCGCGGCACGGCGCGTCATGCATCGCACCCAGATCAAGGGCAGCCACAGGCCGGCGGCGTTCGCCGCCTGAACGAACAGAAGAACACACCGGAGGGAACCATGCGGCGGCAGAAGAAATTCTATGCCTGGGGCTATGCCGACGAGGATCTCTCGCCTGAGGAGATCAAGCCCTGGGAGGCCGAGATCGCCCAGCGCTACGGCCTCTCCGGCTTCGACGTGACGCCGCCGCCCAAGGCCGACGAAATCACGCTGAGGAAATCGCGCGTAGAAGTGCCGGCGGCACTACAGGCGATGGTGCGCACCGATCACCTGACGCGGCTGGAGCACAGCTACGGCAAGGCGGGGTTCGATGCCATGCGCATGTTCATGCGCTCCGTGCCCAACCCGCCCGATGCGGTGGCGTTCCCGGAGACCGAGCAGGACGTCGTCGCGGTCCTCGACTGGTGCGACCGCATCGGCGCCAAGGCGATCCCATACGGCGGCGGCTCGTCGGTAGTGAAAGGCATCGAGCCCGCGGCCAGCTTCGACAAGGTCGTGACCATCTCGCTCCGCCACATGGACAAGGTGCTCGAAGTCGACGCGGTGAGCCACGCCGCGCGCATCCAGGGCGGCATCTACGGCCCCGCCATCGAAGACGCGCTACGCGCCACGCCTTTCACGATGCGCCACTACATGCAGGCCTATCGCTGCTCGACGCTGGGCGGCTGGATCGCCACGCGTTCGGGCGGCCACTACGCCACGCTCTACACCCACATCGACGATTTCGTGGAGAGCACGCGGGTCGTGACGCCCGTCGGCACGCTGGAGACGCGCCGCCTGCCGGGCTCCGGCGCCGGCCCCAGCCCGGACCGGATGTTCATCGGCTCCGAGGGCATTTTGGGCATCATCACCGAGGCCTGGGTGCGCCTGCGCAAGAAGCCGACGTTCCGCGCCTCGGCCAGCGTGCGCTTCAAGGATTTCTTCACCGGCGCCGACGCGGTGCGCGAGATCACCCAGGCCGGGCTCTATCCCGCCAACTGCCGCCTGCTGGAAGCACGCGAGGCATTGCCCGGCATCCCGTGGAGCAACGAGGAGGCCGTGCTGGTGCTGGCCTTCGAATCGGCCGACCATCCGCTCGACGCCTGGATGGCGCGGGCGCTCGAAATCTGCCGCGATCATGGCGGCGTGGCCGACGCGAGCGGCGGCGATGACGAGAACGCCCATCGCTCGGGCGCTGCCGGCGCCTGGCGCAACAAGTTCATCCGCGCACCTCACTACAGCGAGCATGCCGTGGCGCGCGGGATTCTCAGCTCGACCTTCGAGACGTCGATGACCTGGGAGCGTTTCCGCGACTTCCATCAGAAGATCACCAAGATCGCCCAGGACACGATCAAGCGCGTGACCGGCCGCGAGGGCACCGTCACCTGCCGCTTCACCCACGTCTATCCCGACGGGCCGTGCTGCTATTTCACCTTCGGCGGGATCCTCGACAAGACGAAGGCGTTGGAACAGTTCATGGAAGTGCTGTCGACCTGCACCGCGGCAACGGTGGAGCACGGCGGCACGACCACGCACCATCACGCCGTCGGCCGCTTCCACCGGCCGTTCTACGACAAGCAGCGCCCTGAACTGTTCGCCCGGGCACTGCGCGGCGCCAAGCGCGAACTCGACCCTAAAGGCATGATGAATCCGGGCGTGCTGATCGATCCGTGAGACCAACCTCCGGAGATTGCCCGATGACAAAGACCTACAAGGGAAGCTGCCACTGCGGCACCGTCCGCTACGAGGCCGATATCGACCTCAGCGCCAGCACGGGAAAGTGCAATTGCTCGATCTGCTGGAAGCGGCGCCATTGGGGCGTCTCGATCAAGCCAGATGCTTTTCGCCTGATCCAGGGCAAGGACAATCTGTCGGACTATCAGTTCAACACCAAGAGCGGCCATCACCGGTTCTGCAAGACCTGCGGCATCGCGTCGTTCGGCGACGGTTACGTCGAGCAGATCGGCGGCGCCTACGTGTCGATAAGCCTGGCCTGTCTCGACGATCTCGAGCCTAGGGATCTCGTGGCCGCCCCCGTGAAGTGCATGGACGGCCTCCACAACAACTGGTTCCACGAACCGGCCGAGAAACGGCACCTTTGAGCCCGGTGCGGAGCGCCCGCCGGGCGCTCCGCATGTAGGGCCGATTACGTCCTGTCGCTGCGGTAGACGGCATTCTCGGCGCGCGTATCGGCGATCGAGAACCAGCGATGCTGGCTGGCGCGGAATTGGCGCCAATTGGCCAGGACCTTCTTGAACTGTTCGTTCTGAGCCGCCTCCTCGTCGAGCACTGACTCGAGCGCCACCCGCAATGCCTTGATGATCTCGTCATTCAGCACCGACAGTTGCGTGCCGGCCGCCACCAGGCGGGCGATGGCCACGGCGTTCTTGGCGTCGTAGGACGCCAGCATCTCCGTCATCGCGTAGCTGCAGGCGTATTTCAGGACGGCCTGGTAGCGCGGCGGCAGGCTCGCCCATGCCGCCTTGCCGATGAAGAGCTGGTTGACCGCCTCGAGCTCCATCACGCCCGGCGTGTAGTAGTACTTGGCGACCTTGTTGAAGCCGAGCTTTTCGTCGTCGTAGGGGCCGACCCACTCGCAGGCGTCGATGGTGCCGCGTTCCAGCGCCGGATAGATATCGCCAGCGGCGATCTGCTGCGGCACCGCACCGAGCTTGGCCATCACCTTGCCGCCGAAGCCGGCGGTGCGAATCTTGAGACCGGAGAAGTCGGCAGTCGTCTTCAGCTCCTTGCGGAACCAGCCGAACATCTGGCCGCCCGTCTGGCCACATGGCAAGGCGACAACGTTGAAGCTGTCATAGATCTCGGTCATCAGTTTCTGCCCGTCGCCGAACATCATCCAGGCATTGTGCATGCGCGGGGTGAGGCCGAACGGCACCGAGCCATCGAAGATGAGAGATGGGTTCTTGCCGATGTAATAGCCGGTGTAGGTCTGGCCGCATTCGACTGTCCCGTTTGCCACCGCATCCAGCACCTGAAGGCTGGGCACGATCTCGCCGGCGCTGAAAGGTCTTAGCTCGAACTTGCCGTCGGTCATCTCGCCGGTCACGCGGCAGATGGTCTGGGCGGCGCCATAGAGCGTGTCGAGGCTCTTGGGAAAGCTTGAGGTGAGCCGCCATTTCACGTTCTCATTGGTCTGCTGACCGAACGCGGGAGAGGCAGCAAGCGCTGCGAGCGACGCTGCGGCCGGGGCGAATTGTCGACGGGTGACGGACATTGGGCTTCCTCCGATTTTGATTTGTTGACGAAATACTAGGATGACGCCTCTGGTATCGCTACCAGAAAATGCTCTCGCCGAATCAAGCGAGCCCGGTCAGCTGGCGCTCCAGCCGCCGTCGATCGGGATCGCCGCACCGGTGATGTCGCGGCCGCCCGGGCCGCACAGGAAGGCGGCGAGCGACGCCACGCCGTCCATCGCCACGAAGCGGCCCGACGGCTGGCGCGAGGCCATGAAGGCGCGGACCGCATCGTCGCGCGGCAGGTCCTCGTGCTCCGCCATGAAGTCGGCCAGACGCGCCTCGATCGCCGGCGTCGGCGAAGAGCCCGGACAAATGGCATTGCAGGTGATGTTCTGACCGGCAACCTCCAGCGCCACGGCGCGGGTGAAGCCGATCAGGGCCGTCTTGGTTGTGACGTAGTCGACGCGGTTCACAATGGCGCGCTGACCGAAGATCGAGGAGATGTTGACGATCCGGCCGAAGTCGCGCCGGCGCATGCCGGGAAGCGCCAGCCGTGTGACGTGAAAGGCGGCCGAGAGGTTCACGGCAAGAGCGCGATCCCAATCCTCGACCTTGAAGCTCTCGATCGGTGCGAAATGCCGGACGACGGCATTGTTGATCACGATGTCGACCGCCCCGAAAGCGCGTTCGGCGGTCTCGACCAGCTGGGTGATCTCGCCCGGCACGCCGAGGTCGGCGCCGTGATGGAGGACGCGTACGCCATGACTGTCCTCGAGATGGTGGCGCTTGCGCTCGGTCTCCACCGGATCGCCGAAGCCGTTCAGCACGACATGACAGCCCTCAGCCGCCAGCCGCTCCGCCATGGCGTAGCCCAATCCCTGCGTCGAGCCGGTGATGAGCGCGCATTTGTCTTTCAGCATGGGGTGCCTTCAGGTGCTCTCGCGCTGGACGATCTCGAAACCGACATCGATCCTGACACGCTCCGGCGACGCACCCAGCAGGCGGTTGACCAGCAGTTCGGCGCTGCGCCGCCCGATCTCGTGGCGCGGGATTCTGAGCGTCGTCACCGTGGGCACCGCATGCCGCAGCAGGTCGAGGTCGTCGAAGCTTGCGATGGCGACGCGGCCGGGAACCGCCCAGCCGCGGCGCTGGCACTCGAACAGCGCCCCCACGGCCAGCACGTCGCCGGCGAAGAAGGCGGCGTCGAGCCCGGGATGGATCTGGATCAGCCGCATCAGCGCATCGGCGCCTTCGCTGAAACCGCCGGGCGCCTCGAGCACCAAGGTCGGGTCGGCCGGCAGCCCGAGCTCCTTCAGCGCGGTGAAGTAGCCACGACGACGCTCCTCCGAACGGTCGTTGTCGCGCAGCGGCAGCGTCACGAAGCCGATCTTGCGATAGCCGAGGCGGCCGAGATGCGCGGTCATCGCGCGCGCGGCCTCGAAGTTCGAATAGCTCACCGCCATGTCGAGCGGCTCGGTGGGAAGATTGCCGGTCTCGACCACCGGCACGCCGGTCTTGGCGACGAGATCGCGGACCCGCTTGTTGTGTGTCGTGTTGTGCAGCACGAGGCTGCAGACGCGCTGGGCCAGCAGGGCCGAGACGAGCGCCTCCTCGTCGTCCAGGAGGTGTCCGCTGTTGGCGATCATCAGATGGAAGCCATTGGCCCGCAGCACGTCAGAAATCGCCTGGACCATGTTGGCGTACAATGAGTTCCGGATGCTGGGCACGATCAGGCCGACGACGTTCGAGCGCTTGGACGACAGGCTGCCGGCAATGCGATTGGGCAGGTAGCTGAACTCGCGCACCGCGGCATCGACCTTGCGCCGCATCTTTTCCGACACCGTCGAGGGCTCACGCAGCGCACGCGACACCGTCATCGGCGAAACTCCGGCGTGGCGCGCGATGTCGCTCATCTTGATGTCCGCGGAGCCGTTGCGCTTCGCTTTGCCGCTCATCCTGTGCCTGCTCCACATTGACGCTTTCGAGGCGGCGCGATTATAGGGTGGTAGCGATACCAAGAGAAACACAGACTGTGTGGATGCGACGGGCGGAGGCAAGACATGGCTGGTGAGATACTGGGATTCGTCGGAGTCGGGCGCATGGGTGGACCGATGGCCTCGCGCCTGCTCGATGCCGGCTATCGCCTGTGCGTCTACGACCTGTCCGAAGCGGCAACCGCGCCGCTGGTCGCCCGCGGCGCCGAACTTGCCGCCTCGCCGGCCGAGGTGGCGTCGGCGGCCGACATCGTCCTCGTGAGCCTGCCGACGCCCGACGTCGTGCGGCAGGTCGTGCTGGGCGGCAACGGCGGCATCATCAACGGCTCGAAGGTGCGGCTTCTGATCGACCTCTCGACCACCGGCCCGACCGTCGCCACCGAAGTGGCAGCCCAGCTCGCCGAACGCCGGATCGGCTGGGTCGATGCCCCGGTGAGCGGCGGCGTGACCGGCGCCAAGGCCGGAACGCTCGCCGTCATGGTGTCGTGCCCGAAGCCTGCCCTGCAGGAGATCGAGCCGGTCCTGAAGATCTTCGGCCAGCTGTTCTACACCGGCGGGAAGCCGGGCCTCGCCCAGTCGGCGAAGCTCGCGAACAACCTGCTCGCGGCGACCGCGATCGTGGCCACCTCGGAAGCCATGGCGATGGGCGTCAAGGCTGGGCTGGACGCCAGGGTCCTGATCGACATCATCAATGCCTCTAGCGGACGCAACAGCGCCACCCAGGACAAGTTCCCGCGCGCGGTATTGCCGGGCACTTTCGATTTCGGCTTCACCACCGCCCTTTCCTACAAAGACGTGCGCCTCTGTATCGAAGAGGCCGAGGCGATGGGCATTCCCATGGTCGTGGGCGCGGCGGTTCGCCAGATGCTCGCCGTTACCAAGGCCCGGTTCGGTGGCGATTCTGACTTCACCTTCGTCGCAAAAGTGCTGGAGGAGTGGGCGGGAGTCGAGATCCGGGGGTGAGGAATCAGGCTGCCCCCTGTTATGCCGCAAGGGCCGCGCGCGGTTGCGGACGGCGGTAGCTCAGTGCCTCGGCGATGTGCAGGCGGCGCACCGAGTCGGCGCCGTCGAGATCAGCCAGGGTGCGTGCCACCCGCAAGGTGCGGTGCCAGGCGCGGGCCGAGAGGCCGAGGCGCTCGGCGGCCCTGGTGAGCAGGGCGCGGCCCTCGGCGTCGGGCTCGGCGATGGCGGCCAGCAAGGCGCCATCGGTATCGGCGTTGCAGCGCGCCTTGGACCAGTTGCGCACCCTGTCCGACAGCAGGCCGGCGGCGGGATCGGCCTCGACCGCCAAAAGCTTGCCCTTGCGATCGAGCTCGGCCAGGCGCTGGCGCTGCACGGCACGCGCGGCGGCGACACGGGCGGCAACATCGGCCGAGCTTTCAGCCGGCGGCGGCAAGGCGAGATCGGCGGCGCCCACCGCCGGCACGTCGATGCAGAGATCGATGCGGTCGAGCAATGGCCCCGACAGCTTGCCCTGGTAGTCAACGCCGCAGCGCGGGGCACGACCGCAGGCCCGGCCCGGCTCCATGAGATGGCCGCACCGGCAGGGGTTCATCGCCGCCACGAGCTGGAAACGCGCAGGATAGGTGACGTGGGCGTTGGCGCGCGCCACGGTCACGCGGCCCGATTCGAGCGGCTGGCGCAGCGCCTCCAACGATGCGCGACTGAACTCCGGCAATTCATCGAGGAACAGCACGCCGTGATGGGCGAGCGAGACTTCGCCCGGCCGCACGCGCTGCCCACCGCCGATCAACGCCTGCAGGGTGGCCGAATGGTGCGGGTCGCGGAAATTGCGGCGGCGGCTGAGCTTGCCCTCGGTGAGATCGCCGGCCAGGGAGCGCACCATGGACGCTTCCAGCGCCTCGTCGGGCTCGAGCGGCGGCAACAGGCCCGGCAGGCGCGCGGCCAGCATCGACTTGCCCGACCCCGGTGGGCCGATCATCAGCAGGTTATGGCCGCCCGCCGCCGCCACTTCGAGCACACGCTTGGCGCTTTCCTGGCCCTTGATCTCCGACAGGTCGGGATAGACGGCGCGGTCGTCGGCGATCAGAGCCTCCGGCGCGGGAAGGGTCTGCTGGCCGCGCAGATGGTTGAGCAAGGCAAGCAGCGAAGGGGCCGCCACGACGAGCGGGCGTTCGTTGTCACTCGGCGAGGGTTCGAAGCCACCCCAGGCCGCCTCGCCGCCGCACACCGCGGGGCAGATCAGGCCACGGCCGGACGACGCCGCGGCGATCGCCGCCGGCAACACACCCGGCACGCGGCTGAGCGTTCCGTCCAGCGCCAGTTCGCCCAGCACCACGAAATCTTCCAGGCACTCGCGGGTCAGCACGCCCATGGCGGCAAGAAGCGCCAAGGCAATCGGCAGGTCGTAGTGGCTGCCTTCCTTGGCCAGATCGGCCGGCGACAGATTGACCGTGATGCGCTGCGGCGGAAGCGCCAGGCCCAGCGCCCGGAGTGCCGCCCGCACCCGCTCGCGGCTTTCGCCCACGGCCTTGTCGGCGAGGCCGACCATGGCGAAGGCGATGGTCCCCGGCGCGATCATGACCTGCACATCGACCGGCAGGACGTCGACGCCCTGGAAAGCCACCGTCCGTACCTTTGCCTGCATATCGCTCTCCCGAATCTGGAGAACAATTATAGAACGAGTGAAATATAAGTCACTCTCGTATTAGTTGTATCGACGGCGGCGAAGGCGGCTGATTGAATGCCGGCCATGCACCGCCGCCAAATCCTGCCCTTTTTCGCCGGCCTGATGGCCGTTCCCGCCGTGATCAAGGCCGCGTTCGCCTGGCCCGACCAGCCGGTGAAGATCGTCGTGCCCTTCACCCCGGGCACCGGCCCCGACATCATCGCCCGATTTGTGGCGGAGAAGCTCACGGCCAAGCTCGGCCAGCCGGTCGTCGTCGAAAATGTCGTGGGCGCTAGCGGCAACATCGGCAGCCAGCAGGTGGCGCGCGCCAAGCCCGACGGCCACACGCTGATGTCGTCGGTCAATACGCTGGTCATGAACGCCAGCCTCTACAAGAACCTGCCCTACGATCCGGTGGCTGACTTCGTGCCGCTGGGGCTCACCGCCTGGGGTTCGCTGGTGCTGGTCGCCAGTCCCGGCCAAAAGCCCAACACGCTGGCCGAAATGATCGCGGCAGCAAAAGCGGCGCCCAAGAGCCTGACCTACGGCAGCCCGGGAGTCGGCACACCGCATCATCTGTCGATGGCGCTGGTCGAGACTTCGGCCGGCATCGAGCTGCTGCACGTGCCGTACAAGGGCACGGCTGGCGCGGTGCAGGATCTGCTGGGCGGCCAGATCGGCTACATGTTCCTCCCGGTCCATGTCTCGGCCCAGCACATCCGCGCCGGCAAGCTGAAGGCCATCGCCGCCGGCAGCCCGCAGCGCCTGCCGCAGCTTCCCGACGTCCCGACCCTGGCCGAAAGCGGCCTGAAAGGCGTCGACGTCGACATGTGGTATGGCTTCTTCCTGCCCAAGAGCACACCACCCGAGATCGTCGAGCGCTTGAACCGCGAGGTCGCCGCCATCCTGAACACACCGGAGGCCAAGGCCGCGTTCGAGGCGCAAGGCCTGATCCCCGCCACATCGACATCGGCCGCACTCAGCGAGATCGTTGCGCGCGACCGCGCCCGCTGGGCCGACGTCGTGGCCAAGCGCGGGATTGCCCCGGAGTGAGCCCCGGAGCGAACGACGACGTTCTCATTGTCGGCGGCGGCGTCGGCGGCCTGGCACTTGCCCTCAGCTTGCATCAGGCTGGAATCTCCTGTCGCGTCTTCGAGGCGGTGCCGGAGATCCTGCCGCTCGGCGTCGGCATCAACCTGCTGCCGCATGCCATGCGCGAGCTCTCCGAGCTCGGCCTGCAGGACGAACTGGCGGCCCGCGCCATCGAGACTCGCGAACTCGCCTTCTACAGCCGCCACGGCCAGTTCATCTACAAGGAGCCGCGCGGTCGCTTCGCCGGCTACGACTGGCCGCAGCTCTCGATCCATCGTGCCGACCTGCACGACGTTCTCCTCACCGCCGTAAAGCAGCGGCTGGGCAAGGACGCGGTCCAGCTTGGCCATCGCTGCATCCAGGTCGACCAGGATGCTTCAGGCGTCACCCTCCATTTCGACAAGACCCAGCCGCGGACGGGCAAGCTGGTCGTGGGGTGCGACGGCATCCATTCGGCGCTCCGCCGCCAGCTCGTTCCCGGCGAGGGCCTGCCGAAATACTCCGGCGTCAACATGTGGCGCGGCACGGTGCGCTGGCCGGCCTTCCTCGGCGGCGACACCATGGTCTCGACGGGCTGGATGACAGTGGGCAAGACCGTGATCTATCCGGTGCGGCCCGGCACGCCCGAGACGGCCGGCAGGCCCCTGATCAATTGGGTGGCCGAGATCGAGCGACCTGAAGCAGTGCGCCAGGACTGGACCGGGCGCGGGCGCCTCGCCGACATGATGCCGGCCTTTTCAGGCCTGAAATTCGACTGGCTCGACATCACCGCCATGATCGAGAGCACCGAGGAGATCCTCGAATATCCGATGGTCGATCGCGACCCGCTGCCGCGCTGGAGCCTGGGTCGTCTGACGCTGCTGGGCGACGCCGCGCACCCGATGTATCCGCGCGGCTCGAATGGCGCCGGCCAGGCGATCATCGATGCGCGTTTCCTGGCCGGCCAGATCAGGAAGCTGGGCGCCACGGAAGCAGCCCTGGCGGCCTACGAGACGGTACGCAATCCGGCGACGGCCAAGGTGGTGCTGACCAACCGCACCGATCCGCCCGACACCATCCTGCGCGAGGTCTGGCAACGCTCGGGCGGCAAGCGCTTCGCGCGCATCGAGGACGTGATCTCGGCCGGCGAGCTCGAGGCGATTTCCGAGCGCTACAAGAAGGTGGCCGGCTTCGACCGTGAGACGCTGAAGACGCGCCCGAGCTTCGTCTAAAAATCAGGCACCGTGGAGATGACAGGCGACGGCGCGGCCGTCGTCGAGCGTGCGCATCGGCGGATCGAGGCTCTTGCAGACCTCCATCACCTTGGGGCAGCGCGTATGAAACCGGCAGCCTGGCGGCGGGCGCATGGCGCTCGGGATCTCACCCGAGATGATCTGCTGGCCACGTGCGGCTTCCAGCTCGGGATCGGCGATCGGCACCGCCGCCAGCAGCGCCTGGGTGTAGGGATGCAGCGGGTTCTTGTAGAGCTGATCGCGGGTGGCGACCTCGACGATGCGCCCAAGATACATCACCGCGATGCGGTCGCTGATGTGGCGCACAACGGAAAGATCGTGGGCGATGAAGATGTAGGTGAGATCGAGCCGCTCCTGCAGCTCCATGAACAGGTTCACGACCTGGGCCTGGATCGACACATCGAGCGCCGATACAGGCTCGTCGCAGATCAGCAGCTTCGGCTCGAGCGCCAGCGCGCGGGCAATGCCGATCCTCTGGCGCTGGCCGCCGGAGAATTCGTGCGGATAGCGCTCGGCCATGTCGGGCAGGAGGCCCACCATCTTCAGGAGTTCGGCCACGCGCGCCCGATACTTGTCCTGGTCATCGGCCATGCCGTGGACGACCAGCGGCTCGCCCACGATATCCGCGACTTTCATGCGGGGGTTCAGCGAGCCATAGGGGTCCTGGTAGACCATCTGCATCTTGCGCCGGATCGGCCGCATGCGGGCCCGGTCGAAGGACGAGATATCCTCGCCCTCGAACTCGACCTTGCCCGAGGTGATGTCGAGCATGCGCAACACGGCGAGCCCCGTCGTCGACTTGCCGCAACCCGACTCGCCCACCAACCCCAGTGTCTCGCCGCGTCCGACCGCGAAGCTCACGCCGTCGACGGCCTTCACCGTGCCGACCTGGCGTCGCACGATCACCCCCGAGGTGATCGGGAAATGGACCTTCAGGTCCTCGACCCGGAGGACCGTTTCAGGCAGCGAGTCGGTCATGGAAGAAACACGCTGAAAAATGATGCGGGACGCTTTCGACCAGCGGCGGTCGCTCGCTGTGGCAACGGTCGGTGGCCTGCCGGCAGCGCGGTGCGAAGGCGCAGCCCGGCGGCAGGGTGGCGAGATCCGGGGGCTGGCCGTCGATCGGCACCAACGGCCGCTCGGTGTCGCCGTCCAGCCGCGGCACCGAGGCCATCAGGCCCAACGTGTAGGGATGGCGCGGCGATTTGTAGAGTTCGCGGGCCGTCGCAGTCTCGACGATGCGCCCGCCATACATCACCACGACTCGATCGGCGTAGCGGGCAACGACGCCCAGATCATGGGTGATCAGAATCATCGCCGAATTAGCCTCGCGCGTGAGTTCCTTCAGGAGCGCCAGGATCTGCGCCTGCACGGTGACGTCGAGCGCCGTCGTCGGCTCGTCGGCAATGATGAGCTGTGGCTGGCAGGCCAGCGCCATGGCGATCATCACGCGCTGACGCATGCCGCCCGAATACTGGTGCGGATAGGAGTTGAGCCGGCTCTTCCCGTCGGAGATACGTACTTTGCCTAAAAGCTCGGCGGCCTTGTCGAGCGCCGCCGCCCACGGGCTCCTGCGATGCAGGTTGATCGGCTCGCCGACTTGCATGCCGACCGTGAGCGCCGGATTGAGCGAGCTCATCGGTTCCTGGAAGATCATGGCGATGCGGTTGCCGCGGATGGCGCGGATGCCGGCATCGTCCAGCTTCAGCAGGTCCTGGCCGTCGAACAAGATCTCACCCGTCTCGATCTTGCCGGGCGGATCGGGGATGAGGCGCAGGATCGAGAGCGCGGTGACGCTCTTGCCCGAGCCCGACTCCCCCACGATGGCGAGCGTCTCGCCGGCGGCGACGTCGAACGACACTGAATCGACCGCCCGCACCGTGCCGCGTTCGGTGCGGAAGCGGGTCGACAGATTGCGGACACTGAGGAGCGGCTGGGTCATGTGCTGGGGGCGCGCCACTCCAGTGGCGCGATCGTTGTTGATCCAGCAAAAGACGCGCGACTGGAGTCGCGCGCCCCCGGCGAAGAAAGGCGGGCCACTAGCGGCCCATCGACTTCTTGAGATCCTGGTCGACCCACATGCGGGCGTAGATCGGGCCGGGGCGCACCGCGCCGGCGCGCAGCTCGCCGTTGTAGCCCTTCACCCATGGCCACCACGCCGTATAGACGTAGGGCGTCGGCAGCCAGATGTATGGAGCCTTGTCGAGGATATCGCGCGTCAGCTCCTTAATCATCACCTGGCGCTTAGCCTCATCCCGCTCCTGGTACATCTCTACGACCTTCTTATCGAGAGCAGGGTCGGAGTACTGCGAGGGATTCCAGACCTCCCTTGTGACGAAGCTCTTGCGGATGGTCGTGGTCGGATTGGTGTGGCCGTTGTTCATGAAGTAGCCGGCCGCGTTGGTCTTTGTCGTCATGGCCGACAGGAACGCGGCATATTCCATGGGCTGGATCTCGAGCTTCACGCCGACCGCCTCGAGATAGGCAGAGACCAGCGGCAGCAGGTCCATGTGGTCCGGATTGCACGAGCAGACCTGGACCTTGAAGCTGAAGCCCTTGGGAACGCCCGCCTCGGCCAGCAGTTTCTTGGCCTTGTCGGGATTGAAGGCGTACAGCTCCTTGATCGAGTCCGGCATGGCCTCCAGTGGCTCGTAGTAGCCGAGATAATCGGGATGCTGCGGATAGGCGAACAGCTCGGCATTGCCGCCGTAGTAGGCTTTGACGATCTCCTGCTTGTTCACCGCCATGTTGAGCGCACGACGCACGCGGATGTCGTCGAACGGCTTGGTGTCGACGCGCATGGCCAGGAACTGCCCGCTCATGCCGAGCCAGCGTGACCACTTGAGTTGCGGCGTCGTCTTCTTGAGATCGTCGGCGGCGCTCCAGCGAATGTTCTCCAGCAGATCGAGCTTGGCGGTACGCAGCGCCGTCAGGTACGTCGCCTCGTCCTTGATCGTGCGGAAGACGAGCTTGTCGAGGAACGGCAGCTTGTACTCCTCGCCGCCGATCTTCGCCTTGTCCCAGTAGATGGAATTCTTGCTGTAGGTGTTGGAGCTGCCCTGCACGAAATCGCTCAGGACGAACGGGCCCGTGCCGTTCACGTTCTTCCAGTTGGTGGCGCCGGCGTCGGCCACTTCCTTGGGCGTGATGGTCGAGTAGTAGCCCCAGCCGAAGCGGTAATCCCATTCGGCATTGAAGTACTTGAAGGTGAAGACGACGGTGTATTTGCCGGTCGCCTCGACCTTCTCGACATGGTCGAAGTAGCCCGCGATCTTCTTGGGGCTGGTGCTGAGCCGGTTGTAGGCGAAGACGACGTCCTCGGCCGTCAGTTCACGTTCCTTCATGACGCCCGGTTTCTCCGGAAACATCACGCCCTTGCGCAGGTCGATCGTGAGCTTGAGCGGGTTTTCGCTCCACACCCACTTCTCGGCCAGCTCGCCGCGGATGGCGTCCGACGGCAGCCAGGCATCGGCGTAGAACGGATACTTGCCGCCGTTCTGCTTGCTCTTGGACAGGTCGGCGGCGAAGAGCTGCTCGTAGAACTGGCCAGTATCGTGGTTCAGCTTCCAGTTCCAGTCGGCCGGATCGAACGACAGCGCCGAGAGCGTCACATAGACGGTGCCGACCTCGAGCGTGCCGCCGTATTTCGGCTTTTCCTGCGCCAGCACCGGGGCCGCCAACAGGCCCAGTCCCATCACGCCGCCCAGCAGCGCTTTTCCCAGTCTCTTCATCATCGTTTCCTCCACATTTTCATTTTCTTCGTTTCAGCGCGACCCGCGCATGCGCGGATCGAGCAGATCGCGCAATGCATCGCCGAACATGTTGGTGGCGTAGACCACGACCGTGAGGCAGAGGCCCGGCGCGAGCGCGAGCCAGGGGCCCTGCAGCATGTAGGTGCGGCCGCTGCCCGACAGCAGCCCGCCCCAGGTCGGCGCCGGCGGCGGCACGCCCAAACCCAGGAACGACAAGCCCGATTCGGCCAGGATCACGGTGCCGACGCGGGTGGTGAACAGCACGATGACCGGCGCCATGACGTTGGGCAGGATATGCCGCCACAGGATGCGGAAGGTCGAGGCACCCGTCGACTGCGCAGCGTGGACGTACATGTTCTCGCGCACCGAGACGACGGCGCCGCGGATGATGCGCGAGCCTGCGATGCCCAGCAGCAGTCCCAGCGTCACGATGATCTGCGGCATCCCGGGCCCGACGACGGACACGACCACGATCAGGATGATGAGATCGGGGAAGCTCATCCAGGCATCGACGAAGCGTTGCAGGACGAGGTCGAACTTGCCGCCGAGGTAACCCGACACGACACCCAGCACGACCGAGATGACGGTGGCGATGCTGGCGGCGCAGAAGCCGATGATGACCGAGAGCTGCGCGCCGTAGAGGCAGCGCGAGAGCATGTCGCGGCCGAGATTGTCGGTGCCGAACGGAAAGGCCCACGACGGCGGCTTAAGGCGGTTGAGCGGGGCGATCTGGTTCATGCCGTAGGGCGCCAGCACATCGGCAAAGAGGCCGCAGAACAGGAACAGCACGAAGACGACGGCGCCGGCCGCGCCCAATGGCTTTTCGCGAAACAGCCGGCCGATGAAATGCAGCACCGGGCCGCGCTTGCGGCGCGGCGGTATCGCCAGGGTGGTCTCCACCACGGAAGCCATCAGCGGTACCTCACCTTGGGGTCGAGCAGGCCGTAACTGAGATCGACGATCAGGTTGATGAACATCACGGCCACGCCCACGATCAGGAACACGCCGGTGATGACCGGGTAGTCGCGCTGGCTGACGGCATCGAGCAACAGCAAGCCCATGCCGGGAATGACGAAGATCTGTTCCATGATGACGGCGCCGCCGATCAGCAGGGGCGCCTGCAGGCCGATCAGGGTGACCACCGGGATCAGGGCATTGCGCAAGGCATGACGCGCCACCACGAGTTTTTCACCCAAGCCCTTGGCCCAGGCCGTGCGGATGTAGTCCTGGCGCAGCACCTCCAGCATCATGGTCCGCGTGAGCCGCATGGTGATGGCCGACAGCGCGCAGCCAAGAATGATCGACGGGATGATCATCTGGCTGAGATTGGCGATCGGGTCCTTGGTAAACGGCACGAACTGGATGGGCGGCGACCAACCCCACCAGATCGAGGGGAACACCATCACCATGGTGCCGAGCCAGAAGCTCGGAACGGCCAGCATCAGGATCGAGAACGAGCGCGCGAAATAGTCGCCGGCAGTGTCCTGACGGACGGCGGAGAAGACGCCGATCGGAATGGCGACCATCAGGCCCACTACCAGGGCCATGGCGCCGAGTTCGAAGGTGACGGGCAGGCGCGCCATCAGCTGCTCGCGCACCGGCGTGTTCTGCCATAGCGAATTGCCGAAATCGCCATGGAACAGGATGGCGCCCACCCAGCGCCAATATTGGATCCACATCGGCTGATCGAGCCCTAGCACCTGCTCGAGCTGCTCGCGGCCGAGCTTGGCGGCAGCGATATCGTTCTGACTCAGCATCAGGTCGATGATGTCGCCGGGAATCATGCGCACGGTCACGAAAACGATGAGGCTGGCGAAGAACAAGGTCGGGACCAGCGCCAACAGCCGGCGAATGACATAGGCCTGCATCAGGCGCTTCCTCCAGCGCCGATCGCCTGCGGATCGATGGGTTCGGCATAGAGGCGCGCCACGTCGGCTACGCGTCGTTCGAGCACGCGTCGGCCATTGATCGACCGCTTGTCGGTCACCTCGCCCGTCACCGGCGACGGCGGCTCGTCGAGCGGCAGCAATCGCATCACGCGCGTGCTCGACCCGCCCGGGCGCCCGTTGAAGGCGCCGAGCAGGCGCGCCAATGCCGGCCGCCAGACGTCGGGACCGCCTGCCTCAGTGCAGGCCGTCGCGTCGAGCCAGATCAGCGCACCGAGCCACGGCCTGTCGGGAGCGGCGATCACCAGATCGCGCACATAGGGCTTGAGCGCATCGATCAGCTGGGTCCGCAGGGTCGTGGCGCGCACCCAGGTGCCCGACGCGAGCTTGAATTCCTCGGCCAGGCGACCGGCAAAGACGATGCCCGCTTCGGGCTTGTCCTCATCGACCCAGCGCGCGGCATCGCCGGTCTTGAAAAACCCCTCCTCGTCGAACGCCTGGGCGTTGGCCTCGGGATTCTCGTAGTAGCCCGGCATGACGTTCGGGCCTTTGACACGCAGTTCATAGCGGTCTCCTGCCGGCACCAGCTTGGCGATCATGCCGGGCTGCGGCAGTCCGAGCAGACCGGCGCGATCGACATTCCAGTAGACCATCAGGCCAGTGCTGGTGGTCTCCGTCATGCCCCAGCCGCAGCCGAACGGCAGACGTTCGCCCAGTTGCTCGGTGGCGACGCTTTGCAGGCGGTCGAAACTCTCCTGCGGAAGCAGCGCGCCGCCGTAGCCGAGGCCACGCATGTTCTTGAAGAACTTCGCCCGCAGGTCGGCATCGCGTTCCAGTGCTTCGAGCAGCATCGGATAGGCGGCTGGCACGGAGCCGAAGCTGGACGGTGACAGCTCGCGCAGGTTCTCGAGCGTCTGCTGGAAGCGGCCGGGGATGGGCCGGCCGCCATCTATATAAAGAGAACCCGCGATGCGGATGATGCTGTTGAGATTGGCGTTGCCGCCCCAGGTGTGATGCCACGGCAGCCAATCGAGCGAGACGGCGATGCGCTGGTCGTCGAGCGGCTCGCCCACCATGCGGATCATTTCCGACGCCGCGGCGAGATTGCCGTGCGTGTTCAGCACGCCCTTCGACAGGCCGGTCGACCCCGACGTGAACAGGATCTTGGCCGGCGTGTCGGCATCGATATGGAGCCGTCGTTCGGCGACCGACGCGTCGATCGAACAGGCCGCGAGCGCCCCGAAGGCAATGCCGCGCCCCCCTCCATAGTGGCCATCCACCGTGACAATCCGTGCGCCGAGGGCGGCGGCGCGATCGAGCGCCGCGCCATAGACTGCAGAGTCCTGGGCGAACACCAGGCCCGGCTCAACGACCGAGAGCGCGTGATCGAGTCGCGCGAAATCTCCCGATTGCGCGTAACTGGGGGAAATCGGCGCCACCAGCACGCCGGCGCGCAGCGCGCCGAACAGGAAGAGCGCGTTCTCGAGACTGTTGTCCGACAGGATCGCCACCGGCCGGCCGGCCCCCTGACCCAATCCAGGGCCGAAGCCCTGGGCGATCAGCCAAGAAGCGATGGCGCCGGTCCGCGCCCATGCCTCGGCGTAGGTCAAGCGTTGCCACGCCCGGTCCGGACCGCGGCGCTCGGCCAGGAAGGTGACATCGGGCCGGCGCTGGGCGGCCTGCTGCAGCCGGTCGATCACCAGCGGTAATTCCTCGGGGAGCGCGCGACCGGCCGAGAGGATGAGCGTGCCGTCAGGTCGTCGCTCGACGGATACCGCCGGCTTGGGCCGATTGAGCGCGCGCATGGGGGCCACGTGGCTCACCCGTTCATCCCTCCCCTGAGACTCTATAACCGCCGGTTCGACCGGTCGTGTTGTTGACGGCAAGCTGCCGGGAATGCAGGCGGACTGTCAACAATACCGCGCCGGCGATGCTATGGTTTTCCGCCGCCCTCGATTCCAACGAAAGGCCGATCATGAGTTCAGCGACACTTGCCGCCCGCCGCGACCGGGCCTTGGGAGCCGGCGCCCCGCTGTTCTACAACGCGCCGCTGCACATCGTCCGGGGCGAGGGCGTCTACCTGTTCGATGCCGACGGCCGCCGCTACCTCGACATGTACAACAACGTACCCTGCGTCGGTCACGCCAATCCCCATGTCGTCGAGGCGATGGCCCGCCAGCAGGGGACGCTCAACGTTCACAGCCGCTATCTGCACGAAGGCATCGTTGCCTTCGCCGAGCGCCTGGCCGGCCTGCATCATGCGCCGAATGGGGGGCCACAGATCGAGAGCGTCGTGTTCAGCTGCTCGGGCACGGAAGCCAACGAGGTCGCGCTCCGCATGGCGCGTCTCGTCACCGGCAAGAGCGGCATCGTCTGCACCAACGCAACGTATCACGGCAACAGCGAGGCGATCGGCAAGCTGACGCGCATTGGCGACATCAGCAACGCCACCGGCAATGTGCGCGCCATCCCCTTCCCCGAGAAACTGCGCCCGTTGGTGCCCGGCGCCAGCGAAGCCGAACTCGTGGAGGCCTATCTCGACCGCTTGCGCGGAGCGATCCGGAGTCTCGAGGAGGATGGCGTGGGCTTCGCCGGGCTGATCGTGTGCTCGATCTTCGCCAACGAGGGACTGCCCGACGTGCCGCACGGATTCATGACGCGCGCCGCGGAGATTGTGCGCGCCGCCGGCGGCCTGGTGATCGCCGACGAGGTCCAGGCCGGCTACTGCCGCACCGGACGCTGGTGGGGCTACGAAGTGACCGAGTTCGCGCCCGACATCGTCGTGACCGGTAAGCCGATGGGCAACGGGCTGCCGTTGGCGGCAACCGCGGCGAGCCGGTCGCTGGTCGAGGGATTCCGTGCCGGCACGCGCTATTTCAATACCTTCGCATCGAGTCCGTTGCAGGCGGCGGTCGGCATGGCCGTGCTCGACGTCATCGAGCGCGACGGCCTGCGGGAGAATGTTGCCAAGGTAGGCGCGGCCCTGAAGGCCGCGTTGGGCGGGCGCAAGGCGCGCTTCGCGTCGATCGCCGATGTGCGCGGACAGGGGCTTTTTGTCGGCGTCGAGATCGCCAAATCAGACGCTGCCCGCACCCCCGATCCGGACCGGGCGATCGACGTGATCAACCGGCTCAAGGACAGGGGCTTCCTCACGAGCAATGCCGGCGCTTACCGGAATGTCGTAAAAATCCGGCCGCCGCTGGTCTTCACACAGCACCACGCCGACGAATTCCTGACTGCCTTCGACGCCACGATGGCCGAGATCGATGGATAAGGAGGAGATCGACCGGGTATTCACGCCGGCCGCCCGTGCCGCTCTCGAATCCTTCCCGATCGATACAGGCGACCTGGCGCTGGTCTCCCTGTCCGAGAACGTCACCTTCAAGGTCACCGACCGGCGTGACGGCGGCGCCTATGTGCTGCGCCTGCACCGGCCGGGCTATCACACGCTCGCTGAGCTCGACTCCGAGCACGCGTGGATCCGCGCCCTGGACGATACAGGCGTCGAGGTGCCGAAGCCCGTGGCCGCGCGCGACGGCCGGAACTATGTCCCGGTGACGGTTGCGGCCACGGGCGAGCAGCGCTTCGCCGGCATGGCACGCTGGACCGAAGGCCACCTGCTCTCCGACGTGCTGGCTGAGACCGGCGACCAGCCGACGGTCGAAAGCTACTTCGCCCAGCTCGGTGCGCTGACCGCCGCGATGCACAACCAGTCGAGTGCCTGGAAGCCGCCGCCGCACTTCACGCGCCACCATCTCGACGCCGACGGCCTGATGGGCGATGCGCCGCATTGGGGACCCTTCTGGGAGCACCACTTGCTCTCGGCTGCCGAGCGCGACCTTCTTCTCGATACACGGCAACGGATGCACGCGTGGCTGGCGCGGCTCGGCAAGGAGGCGTCCGGCTACAGCCTGATCCATTCCGACATGCATCCCGGTAACGTCCTGGTCGACGGCGAGCGGCTGACGGTCATCGACTTCGACGACGCGGGCTTCGGCTGGCACCACTACGACATCGCCGTCGTGCTCACCTACTGGCAGAGCAAGCCTGATGCGGCGGCGATCGACCGCGCCTTCCTGGACGCCTATCGCGCCGTCCGCCCCCTCCCCGAAGAGGCGCTGGCGGCGATCCGGATGTTTCGGCTGATCCGGTGGATGGCCAGCATCGGCTGGTTTCACCAGCGCCCGGAACTCAAGCGCCCCTCGGTCTTCGAGGAGAGGAAGGCCTGGGTGCTCGAACAATGCGCCGCGCTACAGCGCGCGCGGCTCAGCGCAGGCGTCGCTTGAGTTCGCGCGCGATCAGTTCGTAGACGAGGGCCGTCGGATGCCCGTCATGCGGGATGAGGAGCTGGGACACGGGGATCGTGCCCATCTGGCCGTCGACCGAAAGCAGGGGAATGCCGGCCGCGCGTAGCCGCTGCAGGAGGGGAATGAGCAGGGTCATGTCACCGTAGCCCGCCTGCGAAGTCTCGTCGGGCCATGAATAGATGACGATCAGCGGCGCGCCGAACTTCTGCCGCGCCAGTTCCTGCAGCCGGACCATCAGGGCGACGAACAGGTCGCCCTGTTCCTGCTGGCGCTGGCGCATGCCGATGGCATCGACGAACTGGAACTGCTCGCCCAGCAGGTACTTCAGTCCGGCCAGCGGATGGGTCCAGCGATAGTCGTTGAACGAGCCGGTGTAGCGCGGCACGCCGTTATCCAGTTCATAGCGCGGCGAGGAGCCGAGCCACGATCCGTCGCCGGTCACGCGCGCGAGATGGCCCGGAATGATCCAGGTCACCACCGCCTTCACCGATTGATCGGCATAGCGATCCAGAAGTCCCGCCTCGAAGGCGCGCACGAGATGGTTCGGCCCGTAGCCCGGCACGCCGAGATTGACGGTATGCACCTTGTCGTCGTTGGCCTTGGCGAATTGCGACGCCAGGCTCTGTCCGTCGACCAGCCCCTGCCCGAAGACGAAGGAATCGCCCATGAACAGGTAGGTGTCGGCGCCGGCCGGTGCCGCCGGCGTGACGCGCGCCGCATCAGCATCGAAATGATAGGTGTGGCGATAGATCAGCTCGCCGCCGAAGGTGGCCGAGGCGATGACCTGGCTGTTGGGCAGGGGGCGGAACCCCAGCACCGGATCGGGCGGCGGCCACCACTTCGGGTCCGTCTTCTTCACCAGGCCCTGTCCGATCGGGGCCGGCGACAGAAGCCCGGCGAAGACATCGAGCAATGCCAGGCTGATGGCGAGGGCGGCCGCGAGCAGGGCGCCCGTCCGCCAGCGATCGCCGCGCAACAGCACGACGCCCGCCAGAGCCAAAACCGCCGCCAGGCCGCACGTCCACAACACCGATGGCAGAACCGCCGCGCCAATGGCCAGCAGGATCAGCAGCGCCGCCGCCATCCCCCAATTCCGACGGTAGTTCCGACGGCTCTCGTCCATTGACCGCAAGGCGTCTCCCCGGACCACGGTGCGATGTACGTGGTCGAACGGCAAACATCAATGAGGGCAGCGGCACACGAAATGTGCCCGAACTGAACGCCAGCTGTGCCGCAGCGTGTGCCGCACTGGGCGAATTCAGGTGATGGGCCAACGCGTTGCGCCGAGGCAGCGGCACAGCGCCGACACGCCTGCGGGACGGCCCCGAATCGCGGCGCTGTGCCGCCGCCTCAATCGCCCTGGCGGTCGTAACGTTCTTCGTTTCGCGTCTGCGCCTGGGTGATCTGGCTGCCCGGCGGCACGCTGTGCGTCAGCCAGACACTGCCGCCGATGGTCGATCCGCGCCCGATGGTGATCCGCCCGAGAATGGTGGCCGCTGCGTAGATCACGACATCGTCCTCGACGATCGGGTGGCGCGGCCGGCCCTTGATCAGCTTGACCGCCTGATAGAGGCGCACGCGCTCGCCCAGCACCGCGGTCGCGCCGATCACGACGCCGGTGCCATGGTCGATGAAGAAGCTGCCGCCGATCTCGGCCGCGGGATGAATGTCGATCCCGGTCTGCGAATGGGCGATCTCGGAGATCTGGCGCGCGAGGAACACAGCCCCGAGCTGGTGCAGCGCATGCGCCAGCCGGTAGTGGATGACCGCCGTCATGCCGGGATAGATCAGCAGGATTTCCGGGTAACCCGTCGCCGCCGGATCGCCGTCATAGGCCGCCCGCAGGTCGCTCACCAGAAGCCCGCGGATCGCGGGCAGGCGGGCCGCGAACGCCCGCGCGATCTCCAGCGACCGGCGCCGGAGATCGTCGTCGCTCGTTTCCTCGCCGCCGGCAAAGGGAAGGCTGCGCCCGACCTGAACGGCCAGGGCCGCCAGCGCGCGCTCGAGCACCGATCCGACGAAGCCGCCGATCGTGGCCGCCGTCAGCTCGCCCTGCTGCATCGAGTCGACCCCGACCCCGGTCTATCTCCGGGGCGCAGACACGCCCCGGGAGGTGCATCCCTGCACTGCCCGCGGTCGCCTTGGGTTCGAAATTCCTGGAGAGACTTGGAGAGAGCGGCCTGGCCTCAGCGCTCCGGTGTGGTCGCGGCACCGACGCCCGCGCCGACCGCGCCGCCGATCAGGGCACCCGGCAGGACGCCCACGCCCGTAGCCCCGCCCACGACCGCACCCGAGCCTGCACCGATGGCGCCGCCGGTGACCGCGCGCTGGCCCCAGGTATCGCCGCAGGCCGCGACGGAGAGAAGGATCGCAAAGGTCGAAGCGAGTTTGATTGCCGACATGAAGGCCTCCAGGGGCGTTATGGGACGGCTGGCCCCCTCAAAAGACGCAGACGAAGTGTCGTCCACGCGCCGGGAGGCGCCAAGCCGTCGTCATTTCAAATCCCATTCGTTCGGGACCTGCTTCTATAACGCGGGGGAGGCCCGAACGTTGCCTGCGGCAAAAAGAAGTTCAGCCGCTGCCCCGCCACTGCCCCGGGGGGATGCTGCAAATTATCGGGGTTATGGCGGGAGCACACCACCCGCAATTTCTTCACCCCGGTTGTGATAATGTCCGGAGCATGGATGAACGCGGCAGGCTGGCCGACAAGGCCCAAGGTCCGGCCTTCATGCAAATTGAAGGACGGCTTGTACGTCCCCTGCCTCCGGAGGCAACCACCGTAAGCACGCGCAAGTTCTGGCTGGTGCAGCCCTGGGTGATCGTGACCATTGTCATGGCCATCATGGTCGCCCTGGTGATCCCCGGTCTGATCCTGGATCTCAATCGTGGCTTCTGAGCATGCCTCCTTCGGCATTTACCCCGCGCCTCTCGCCCATGATCATGATGCGGGCGAGACGCCCGCGGTCCCCTTGAGCGTGAGTGCCTTGCTCATATAGACGGTGACGCCGAGCGCGGATTGTTCCTCGCGGTCGATGCGATAGCCGAGCCTGCGGTAGAGCTCGACGTTCTCGGCAAACATCTTGTTGGTGTAGAGCCTGATCTCCGCATGGCCCTGCTCTGCCGCGAGACGCTCGGCATGCGCCATCAGGAACCGGCCGAGGCCGCGCCCCTGGAAGGCCGGGGCCACCGCCACGTTCTCGACCAGCAGATGATCGATCACAGGGATCGTCTCGATCAGCGCCGCGAGCTCTCCGCCCAGGGTGGCGAGGTCGATGCGATGCCGCGCGACTGCGGCGTCATAGTCCGCGCCCATCGGCTTGGGCTCGCGGCCGATCAGCGGCACCCATTTGGCGTAGGCGGCGCGTGTCAGCGCCCGCACCGATGCGGCATCCGACGCCACGGCCTGCCGCAGCGTCGGCGTCTCGTCGCTCGGCATCAGCCGACGGCGAGTCCCGTCGTCTCGTCGACGCCGGTCTTGAGGTTGATGCATTGCACCGCGGCACCCGACGCGCCCTTGCCGAGATTGTCGAGCGAGGCCACGGCCAGCACGTTGCCCTCGGCATCGTTGCCGTAGACCGCGAGCTCCATCGTGTTGGTGTCGATCAGCCGGTCGGCGCGCAGGAACCGGTCGCGCTCCAGCCACGCGCGATCGGCGAGCGGCCGCACCGGCACGAAGGTTTCACCGGCGTAGTAGTCGGCCAGGATGCCGTGCACGTCCTTGGCCGTTACCTGCTTCGTCGTGATGTCGCGCGTGATCGGCACGGTGATCAGCATGCCCTGGGCATAGTGGCCGACCGAGGGCACGAACAGCGGCGCATGCGTGAGGCCGGAATATTTCTTCATCTCCGGCACGTGCTTGTGCGTGAGCTCGAGCCCGTAGATGCCGAACGGCTCGACGCCCGCCTGCTCGTGGACGGCGATCAGCTCCTTGCCGCCGCCGGTGTAGCCCGAGACCCCGAACACGGCGGGCGTCGAATCGGCGCGCACGATGCCGGCCTCGACCAGCGGCCGGATGAGCGCGATGGCGCCGGTCGGGTAGCAGCCGGGGTTGCTGATGCGGTTGGAGTTGAGCAGCTTCTTACGCTGGTCCTTCGCCAGCTCCGGGAAGCCGTAGGTCCAGCCGTCGGCCACGCGATGCGCCGTCGAGGCGTCGATCACGACCGTGTCGGAATCGCCGATCGCCGCCACCAGCTCCTTGGCCGCCGCGTCGGGCAGGCAGAGGACCGTGATGTCGGACGCCTTGCCGATCTCGGCGCGCTTGCCGAGGTCCTTGCGGTCGGCCATCGGCAGTTCGAGCAGCTCGATGTCCGGCCGGTCCTTCAGCCGGTCGAGGATCTGCAGGCCGGTGGTGCCGTGCTGGCCGTCGATGAAAACTTTGGTCTTGTTCGTGGTCATGGACTTCTTTCTCTCGGATTCAGGGCCTTCAGGAATGGGCCAACTGGAGAAGAAGGAAAGTGGGAAGCCGCCTGATCCTCTCCAGCGGCTTCACGATTACGGCGCGTTTGTTACGCGCGCGCGATCTCGCACCGCTTTTCAAAGCGGCGGCGTCGCGACCGGAGGAGGGCGAACGTGATCATCGCGGCCGATATTTCATTCGGGGGCCGCCCTGTCAAGATGTAGGCTCGAAATCATTTTCGGGAGAGCCAGCCATGAGCCAGTCAACCCAATCGTCGGCCCATCCCGACGGCCTTTCCATGTTGGACAAGCGCAAGATCGAGGCCGAAATCCTGAAGGAGGTCTACGAGACCCTGAAGGAGAGCCACGGCGTCGAGGTGGCGAAAAAGACCGTCGCCGAATCGGTGCGCCGGTCAGCCATCGAGCAAGCCCGCCAGTTCGCCGCGGTGGCGCCGGGCGGCAGTTCGCTGAAAGCCTTCGTCGATGTCATGCCGCTGTGGACCAAGGGCGGCGCGCTCGAGATCGAGGTCAAGGAGCAGACCGACACCACCTTCACCTTCAACGTGGTCCGCTGCCAGTATGCCGAGACTTATAAGGCAATGGGCCTGGGCGAGATCGGCGCCCTGCTGTCGTGCAACCGCGACGGCGCCTTCTGCGAAGGCTACGACCCCAAGCTGAAACTCGAGCGCAGCCAGACCATCATGGGCGGCGCCAGCCACTGCGACTTCAAGTACCGCTACGAAGATTGACAGGCGAAGCCTGTCATCTTGAGCGAAGCGAAAAATCCTTCGCTACACTCCAGCGCGGGGATTACCCCGCGCGTGATGACAAGGACGGTTGGTTAGTTCAAAAACTCGGCGATCACGAGATGGTTGTCCTTGGCCGGCCAAGTGCGGGTCGGGATCGTCTCGTTGTTGAACACAGCCATCACCGTGCGTGGCTGGGCGTCGAAGGCGAGCTTGCCGACGGAAGCGCCGGGCACGCCGTCGTTGATGCCGGGCGGCACCTTGCCGTCGAGCGAGAACTTGTCGCGGCCGACGCCGAAATAGCCGCGCGGCCGGCTGATGGCCACGATCGCGCCCGCGCCCTCGTCGCCCTTGCCGAACTGGGCGGGGCGCAGGTGAACCACGTCGCTGGAGCGCAGGAAGGGCGACCGGTAGGTGTGGGTCACCGGCTGCGCCGACATGCGCAGCACGAATTCGTAGTTCATGTCGGAGCGTCCGACATAAGGGCCCCACATGCCGTCCTCGCCGGTCGTCTTGCGATGGACCGCGACGGAACTCTTGCGGTCGCCGGTCTTGGCGTCGACCTCGAAGATCTCGACCTCGGCGCCCGCCACCGCGAGGTTGGTGTAGGCGCCCTCGGCGATGCCGGTGACCTTGCCGTTCAGCACCGGCAGCGGCTCCTGGGCGATGAACATGCTGGCCGGCGGCTTGCCCGTGATGTGCTCGTGCATGGCGGCGAAAGCGAGCTTGTGGAACGCCACCTCACGGTGGTCGAGACCGTCGAGGGTGACGTTCCGGGCACCGCGCAGCTCCGAGGCGTCATAGCCGACGCCGGTCGGCTTGCCCGGAGCGCCGACAAAGCGGCCGTCGGGCTGGGCATACTTGTCGTTCTTGTCGGAGCGGATCGCCATCATCTCGACACCGGCGATGAGGTCGTCCGATCCCGCATTGAGCCCCTTGAGGAACGGGAAGGCGCCGTTGAATTCGCTGCCGGCAAGCAGCGTCTCGGAGATCACGATGCCCTTGTTCGGCGTACCGCAGAGCACGGCGTGGCTCACGAATTCGGCGCCGCCGCCGTTCTTCAGATAGTTGCGCACCGTGTTGCCGCCCCGCGACGAGGCCACGAGCGCCACCCGCCGGCGGCGCGTGGCGGCGCGGACCTGGGTGACGAAGGCCGCCAGCTCCTTCATCTGGTCGTCGGTCGAGGACCTGAACGGCTGCGGTTTGGAATCGTCGCTGCGGGCACTGGGATAGGCGAAGTCGATGGCGAAGAGCTGGTTGCGCCGATAGCCGTTGGCCTCGAAGCGCCAGATGTTGTTGATCCAGAGGGCGCTCGAATCGCCGTTGCCGTGCACGAACACGACGGGCGGCAGCCCTTGCTCGGCAGGCGGCGCCCGGCGCGGCCCCGTTGATGGCGGCGACGGCCGCGGCGGCGGTTGTTGCCCGAAGGCAAGCGCCGGCCACAGTGCCGCGGCACCGCCGAGCAACGCGCGTCGTCCGAGCGCCAAGCTCCTGATTTTGTCCCCCTCTGGCATTGGCGCCATGTTGGCAAATGCCGGGCGCCGACGCTACGCTTCCCGTATGTCCATTTGTTACATTGAGAGCTCCGTCGGCCGTCTCGCGCTCGAAGCCGATGACGATTGCGTGACCTCGGTGCGTTGGGCAAGCCCGGGCGAGCGCGCACGCCCGGCGGCGCCAAACCCGGTTCTGAAGGAAGCGACCCGCCAGCTCGACCGCTACTTCGGTCGCAAGCTGCATCGTTTCGACCTGCCGCTCGCCGCCCACGGCACCGACCACCAGAAGCGGGTCTGGGCGATGATGCGCGA
Organism: Alphaproteobacteria bacterium; assembly: GCA_947474005.1. GTDB lineage: Bacteria > Pseudomonadota > Alphaproteobacteria > Reyranellales > Reyranellaceae > Reyranella. The sequence continues at coordinate 46,444 of CANJHI010000017.1, forward strand.
GATTCCGTTCGGCGAGACGGTGACCTATGGCGGCATGGCGATGGCACTGGGCTCGGGGCCGCGCGCCGTCGGCACGGCCTGCGGACGCAATCCCCTCCCCATCATCGTGCCGTGCCACCGCGTGCTGGCCAGTGGCGGCAAGGAAGGCGGCTATTCCGGCGGTCGCGGCCTGCCGACTAAGCACCAGCTTCTGGCGCTCGAAGGCGTCACCCTTCCCTAACCTGTCTGTCGTTGCACCGGTGCCGTGCCCCGGCTACGGAGAGCGCATGCGCGTACTGCTCACCCGACCCGAACGCGAGGCGGCCGCGCTGGCGACGGCGTTGATCGAACGCGGCCACGTGCCGGTCATCGCGCCGCTGTTCCGGCTGGAAATCCTGCGCCCGCCCCCGGCGTTCTTCACCGCTCTCGCGGCCTGCCAGGCCGTCCTGCTGACCAGCGCCAACGGCGCCCGGGCGCTGGCCGATGCCAGCGAGCAACGCGGCAAGCCCATCCTCGCCGTCGGCGATACGACCGCCTCGACGGCCGAGGGGCTGGGGTTCTCAGACGTCACCTCGGCAGCGGGCGACGGCGCCGCGCTGGCCGAGCAGGTGCGCCGCAGCCTCGATCCCAAGAAGGGATCGCTGGTCCATGTCTCGGGGGAGGACGTCGCGCTCGACCTCGTGGAAACGCTCGCGCCCGACGGTTTCGAGGTGCACCGCTTCGTGCTCTACGACGCCCGCGAGGAAAGCACGTTGCCGGAATCGGCGCGGGCGGCCGTGGCCGCCCGGGCGATCGACGCCGCGACGTTTTTTTCGCCGCGCGCGGCCACCACCTTTGCCAGGCTGGTCGGCGATGCCGGTTTGGCCGACGCCCTGCGGGGCGTTACCGCCATTGCCATCAGCCCTGCTGCCCTGGAACCCCTGGCGGCGTTGCCCTTCAAGGCAACCGTCGCGGCGGCGCGGCCCACCCGCCAGGCGGTGCTGGATGAGATCGACCGGCTGGCCGAAGCCGGCGTACAAGGAGCGCCGACCATGGGAACGCAGACGATGAGCGACACACCTTCTCCTGCGTCCACTGCCCCGCCCGCCCGCGAGGCACCACCGCCTCCCATGTCAGCTCCCCCCATGTCATCTCCCCAAGTCACGGTCCGGCGCGGTCTCGGCCTGTTCGGCGCCTTCATCACCGGCATCGTCGCCGCCGTCCTCGTGCTGGCGGGCGCGGTGATCTCGCTGCCGTTCTGGCCCGGGGAAATTCGCGCGATGTAGCGCGGCCAAGCTGCGGTGTCCGCGCCCACGCCGGCGATCGATCTGCAGGCCGTGCGCGCCGATGCCACCGCCGCGGCCAATGCAGCCGTCGAGGCCTCCCGGCGCGATCTCACCGCGCGCATCGACGACCTCGAGAAGCGCGTGCGTGCAGCCTCCGCCGCGGCGGCGGAGCGTCCGGTCCCTGCCTCCGATCCCGCGATCGCCGAACTGCGCAGCAAGGTCGCGGCCCTCGAGAGCCAGGCGACCGCATCGCCAGCTCCCGCACCACCGGCTCCCGCATCAACAACCCCCGCGCCGGCAGCGGCGGCGCCTCCCGTGACGACCGGCGGTGACACCGAAAAGGATCTCGCCACCCTTCGTCTCGAGATCGCGACCCTGCGTTCGGCGCTACAAACGCTCGACCAGGCGATGGCCGGACAGAAGGACGAGACGACCCGCCAGCGCGAACAGGCCAAGGCGATGGCCGAGGCCATCGACAAGGCACGCGCCGAGGCCGGTGCCGTGGGCGCGGGCGAGAAGAAGGCGCTGGGTGCTGCGCGCGCCTCGGCGGTCGTCGGCGTTGCCGCACGGCTGAGCTCAGCCATCGAGTCGGGCCTGCCCTTCGCTCAGGAACTGGGCCTGCTGGCTCCGCTGTCGCGCGACGATGGCAAGGGGGGCGACGCCAAGCTCGGCGAGATCACTGCCGCCCTGCAGCCCTACGCGCAGGCCGGGGTCGCCTCGCGCACGACGCTGGCGGCAAGCTTCCCCGCCGTGGCCAAGGCGGCGCTGGCCGACGACCTCGCCGACGATTCGTTTGGTGAGCGTGTGCTGGGCAAGATCAAGAGCATCGTCTCGCTGCGCCGGGTCGGTGCCGACGTGCCGGGCGACGCCGTCGACGCCAAGCTCGCGCGCGCTGAAGCGGCCCTCGACGGTGGCGACGTCGCCAAGGCGGTCGATCTCGTGAAGTCGCTGCCGCCGCAGACGGCCAAGGCGACGGCGGCATGGCTGGCGCGCGCCGAGGCTCATCTGGCGGCCAAGCGCGCCGTCGACCAGCTCGCGACCTACGCCGTCACCCTGCTCGGCGCCGCACGGTAACCGGCGATGACCACGCTGCGCATCCTGATCTGGTTCGTCGTCGCTGCCGCCGCAATGCTGGGCGCGGTGTGGCTGGCCGAACGGCCGGGCACGCTCACCGCCGAATGGCAGGGCTGGCGGCTCGACACCAATGTCGGCGTGGTGGTGATCGTCATCGTCGTGCTGATCCTGCTCGGCGTCGCGGCATGGCTGCTGTGGCGCTGGATCTCGGGCGCGCCGGGCGCGCTGCTCGAAGGCTGGGGCGACAGTCGGCGCCGGCGCGGCTACCGCGAACTGACCCAGGGGCTGGCCGCGGTCGCCGCCGGCGATGGCGCCGAGGCGCAGAAGCACGCGCGCAAGGCCGAGCAGCTTCTGGCCGAGCCGGCCCTCACGCTGTTGCTGTCGGCGCAGGCGGCCCAGCTCACGGGCGATCGCGACGGCGCCAGGCGGGCGTTCGACGCCATGCTCAAGGACCAGCAGATGGCCTTCCTCGGCCTGCGCGGATTGATCGGCCAGTCGCTGCGCGACGGCGACCAGATGACGGCGCTGGGCTATGCCGAGCGCGCCTTCGCGCTCCGGCCGCAGACGCCGTGGGTGGTGCATTCGCTGTTCGACATGCAGGCCCAGGCCGGCCACTGGAAAGCGGCCCAGGACACGCTCGATGCGGGCATGCGCCGCAAGGTCATCGCCGCCGACAAGGGCCGCACGCTGAAGGCGCTGTTGCTGGTCGAGCGCAGCCGCGAGGCCGAGCGCGCCGGCCGCGACACCGACGCCCAGGCGCTGGCGCGTGAGGCTTTTGGCCTGGCGCCTGAGCGTATCGTGGCGACCGGCCGCCTGGCCGAGCTGCAGATCAAGGCGGGCGATACCAAGCGCGCGGCCAAGACGATCGAGCGCGGCTGGGCCGTGGCGCCGCATCCCGATCTCGCCGACCTCTATCTCAAGGCTTCGGGCGAGTCCGATCCGCTGAAGCGCGTCGGCATCATGCGGCGGCTGGCGGGCTGCAACCCCGACGACATCGAAAGCCACCTGGCCCTCGCCAAGGCATCGCTCGACGCCGGCCTGTGGGGCGAGGCGCGGCGCCAGCTCGAGACGGCGGGCGGCACCTCGCCGCCGGTCCGCGTCTGCCGCCTGATGGCCGAGGTCGAGGAACGTGCCAACGTCGACCCGGCCAAGGTGCATGAATGGCTGGCCCGCGCCGCCGTGGCGCCGGCCGACCGCTCGTGGTCCTGCACCGCCTGCGGCGCCCACCATGAGACGTGGCGCTCGGTCTGCGAGAGCTGCAGTGCCTTCGGCACGTTGCAGTGGCGCGCGCCCGGCACCTTTGGCCAGATCCTGCCGCCCGACCTGCAGGCCGAACTGCGGGGCACCACCGCGCTGCCCTCGACCACAGGAGCCTGACGATGTTCGAGACCACTCTTGCCGGCAGCCTGCCCAAGCCCTCGTGGCTGGCCACACCGAATGTTCTGTGGGCGCCGTGGACGCTGTCGGGCCAGCCGCTGTTCGACGCCAAGGACGACGCGACCTTGCTCGCGATCCGCCGCCAGGAAGAGGCCGGCCTCGACATCGTGAGCGACGGCGAGCAGGCGCGGCAGCATTTCGTGCACGGCTTCCTGGCCGAGGTCGACGGCGTCGACTTCGACAAGAAGGTCCGCATGGGCATCCGCAACAACCGCTACGATGCCGATTGCCCGACGGTCACCGGCCCGCTCAAGCGCCGCAAGTTCGTGCATGAGCGCGAGGCCCGCGTCGCCCGCGCCGCCACCGCGCGCAAACTCAAGTTCACCCTGCCCGGCCCGATGACGCTGATCGACACGCTGGCCGACGGCTTCTATGGCGACCGGGTAAAGATGGCCTTCGCCTTCGCCGAGCTCCTGAACCAGGAAGCCAGGGATCTCGAGAAGCTCGGCGTCGACGTGATCCAGTTCGACGAGCCCGCCTTCAACGTCTACCTGAACGAGACGGTCGACTGGGGCGTGCCGGCGCTGGAGAAGGCGGCCGAGGGGCTGAAGTGCACCACCGCCGTGCACATCTGCTACGGCTACGGCATAGAAGCCAACAACAAGTGGAAGGAGACGCTGGGCGAGAGCTGGCGTCAGTACGAGCAGACCTTCCCGGCGCTGGACCGCAGCTCGATCCAGCAGGTCTCGCTGGAATGCCGCGACAGCCACGTGCCGCCCGAGCTGATGAAGCTCCTGAAGACCAAGACCGTGCTGGTCGGCGCCATCAACGTCGCCTCCGACAGGATCGAGACGCCGGAGGAAGTCGCCGCGACCCTGAAGCTCGCGACCGAATTCGTCGATCCCGAGCGCATCCAGGCCTGCACCAACTGCGGCATGGCCCCGATGACGCTCGGCGTCGCCTACGGCAAGCTGCGCGCGCTGAGTGAAGGTGCTGCGCTGGCGCGGAAGGCGTTCGCTTAAGCGTCGCTTCTACCGCCCACCATTGTCATCCCGAGCGCAGCGACGGACCTTTGATCTGAGACCGCTAAAGGTCCGTCGCTACGCTCGGGATGACAAGGAAAGCGTTGATGCGTCTACGACTCCGGTAACCGCTGGCGCAGCGCGTAGAGGGCCTCGAGTGCCTCGCGCGGCGAGAGTTCGTCGGGGTTGATCTCGGCCAGGGCCTTCTCGACTTCCGACTCCTTCGTCTTCGCCGTGCCGCTCGCGGGACGCGCGGGGGCGGCGGCGAAGAGGGGCAGGTCGTCGGCCAGACGCGTGACCGCGCTGGACTGGTCGCCCTTCTCCAGCACCGCCAGGACTTCCTCGGCGCGCGACACGACGGCGGCCGGAAGGCCGGCGAGTTGGGCCACGTGGATGCCGTAGGAGCGGTCGGCGGCGCCGGGCGCGACCTCGTGCAGGAACACGACCTCGTTCTGCCATTCCTTGACGCGCATCGTGTAGGGGGCCAGCGCGTCGAGGCGTTCCCTGAGCGCTCCCAGCTCGTGATAGTGCGTGGCGAACAGCGCGCGGCATCTGTTGACGTCGTGCAGATGTTCGAGCGTCGCCCAGGCGATGGACAGGCCGTCGAAGGTGGCGGTGCCGCGGCCGATCTCGTCGAGGATGACCAGGCTCCGCGAAGTCGCCTGGTTCAGGATGGCCGCGGTCTCGACCATCTCGACCATGAAGGTCGAGCGACCGCGCGCCAGGTCGTCGGCGGCACCGACGCGGCTGAACAGGCGGTCGACGATGCCGATGGTCGCGGCCTTGGCCGGCACGAAGGCGCCGGCCTGGGCCATCACCGCGATCAGGGCGTTCTGGCGCAGGAAGGTCGATTTGCCGGCCATGTTGGGGCCGGTCAGCAGCCACAGCCGGCGCTCGGTGCCGAGGTAGCAGTCGTTGGGCACGAAGCCTGCGCCGTTCTGGCGGGCCAGCGCCGCCTCGACAACGGGGTGGCGGCCGCCCTCGATCGAGAAGGCCGGATCGTCAGTCAGCGTCGGCCGCACATGGTTGCTGCTGGCCGCCAGTTCGGCCAGCGCCGAAGCGACGTCGAGCCATGCCAGAGCGCGGCCGGCCGCCGCGATCGACGCCGACACCGCCATCACCTTGGCGACCAGCTCCTCGAATACGGCGAGCTCCAGCGCCAGCGCCTGGTCGGCGGCGCGGCCGATGCGGGTTTCGAGATCGGCCAGCTCCGCCGTGCTGAAGCGCGTCGCGTTCGACATGGACTGCCGCCGCGTGAAGCCCAGCGCCGCCAGGTCGAGCTTGTCGGCGTGCGTCGCCGTCACCTCGATATGGTAACCGATCATGTTGTTGTGCCGGATCTTGAGCGACGGCACGCCGCTCGCCGTCCGGTACTTGGCTTCGAGGCCCGCCACCGTCTTGCGGCTGTCGTCGCGCAGGGTGCGCTGCTCGTCCAGTTCTGGGCGGTAGCCTTGCCGCACGAAGCCGCCGTCGCGCACCAGCAGCGGCGGCTCGTCGGCCAGCGCCTCGGCCAGTGCCGCCACGGTGGCGCCGTGGTCGGAGCAGCACATCACGATTTCGGCGAGAGGCGCGGGCGGTGGCAGCAACGC
>CANJHI010000018.1 GCA_947474005.1 Alphaproteobacteria bacterium
CGGCACAACACCAGATCAAGCCTACTACACATTGTTGCCAATCCGCGTGGCAGCCTAACCTCGGCAGACGCTCCACTTATCGACGCGGAAAATCTGTTCAGACAACCGGGACCACTTCAGAAGTTCGTATGACTGGGCCCCAACCAACCATCTCAGGTTGTTTTACATATTTTATTTAGAGAGCCGATAAGGGCCGCATTTGCGGCCCTTTTTGCGTTACCGGCGGCCGGTTATCGTAGTGCGCGACTAGGTGGAGGCCTCGGCCAACTGGCGGCCGTCGGTCTTGTGAAGCCTGGGTAGCGGGCGTGGTAGGTGATCGAGTTCTCTCTGCACCTTGTTTGATCGTGTTATCGGCGGCGCTTCGTGAGGTACGCGGAGTGGACGCCGTCCTCTGCCGCAAGCTGGCCCCAGCGATTAACACGCTCCGATGTTAGCGTGCCCATGGAGATCGCAGCTCGAACGGCGCAGCCCGGTTCGCCCCCATGCGCGCAGTCCGAGAAACGACAGCCCTGCGCCACCCGGAGAATGTCTTCGAAGACCTCCGATATTCCGTTGGCGGCGTCGGACAGCTGCAATTCTCTCATTCCGGGCGTGTCAAGCAGCCAGCCCCCGCTATCAAGACGATGCATTTTCCGGACGGTGGTCGTGTGGCGCCCCGTACCGTCGACTGCGCGGATCGCCTGGGTGGCGATATCGTCTGAACCGCGCAACGTGTTGACGAGCGTCGATTTGCCGACACCTGAGGAACCGAGGAGCGCGACGGTTTCGCCTTTGCCGCACCATGTAGCAAGACAAGATACGCTGGCGGGGTCGCGGCCGTTGACGGTTTCGACCCGCAATCCGGACTCGATGGCGCGTGCCGCCGCCACGAAAGCATCCGGGGTGTCCGTCAGATCGGTCTTGGTGAGAACCACGACCGGGTTCACCTCCACCTCACGCGCCAGCACCAGATAGCGTTCCAGCCGCGCGATGCTGAAATCCTGGTTGCAGGAGGCGACGATAAAGAGTGTATCGACGTTCGCGGCGATCATCTGCTCTTTGCGTGCATCGGCCGAGGCACGCCGTTTGAACAGGTTCAGCCGACGAAGGACGCGTATCGGCTGCAGCGTGACTTCGTCGATAAGCAGCCAGTCGCCTACCGTCGGATGGTCGTCCGAGGGTCGGGCGTAGGGAATATAGGGTACAATCGAGTACTGTGACCCAGCGCCGGCGACATCGATCTCACCGCGATGAACGGCCATAACCCGGACGGGACGGCATTGCAGCGCTTCCTCAACCGAAACCTGCTCACTAAAGAAGACACGCCAGCCGAGTTCTTCCAAAGCTTCTTCAGTCGATTTCATATGGCGGCCGCAGCATCCTTCTTTCGAACCCGATCGACAGTTTCATTCACTACCTAAATCTAGCAGACTATTAAGGCGGTATTAGGTCTTAGGATTCCGTCGTATTGACGCCGATTCGAAACCTGAGAAGCCTACTTTCGCAGCCTGACGAGCGTCGGAAGGGCACCCAAACGCTCATGAGAACCCCGCTTTGGTAACAGTGTCCCGGCGATCTGTGTGAACCCTCACAAAGCTGCGCAACTCAATCGCAGCCTCGCTCATAGCACTAAGCCGACGGCATCCGGGGGAGCGAGATGTCTGCTTCCGAGGGCAAAGCGGACGTGCGTGCGATCCCGCGTTTATTCTAAGAGGCTGCTCCGTCTCTCAGGTGGCACCGTTCGAATCCAGCCCCCCAACCAACCAGTCTTACCGCTAACTCGTCTCCGACTTTTCTGGCTCGCGACGCCCGCACACGGAAAAGTCCGACGGCTAATGAGAGGCCCGGAAAGCGCCCAAAATTCTCGATTTTCTCCCGATGGTGATTCTGTGCCGTGGGCCGATTTCGCAATGCGTTACTGATGCAGCATCACATGATGCTCTTGTTTCGAATCCTGTCTCGACTACCAGTCGCTGTACATGCCGTAGGCTTCCGGATCGTCGCCCCAGTCGTAATCCATGGCGTTGATCGACGCCGTCGGGCTGTACGGGTCGTCGCTGTAGTTGGCCTTGATCGCGTCGGACATCATCTTGGCGGTGGCCGTCTTGATATAGCGATTATAGGCATTCTGGCTGCCGATATAGAGACAGCCGCAGATGTCGCGGTCGGGGTACACCCAGGCGACCTTGCCCTTGTAGTTCTTGCGCGTAAGTTCGTGCGCCGGCAGCGCCTTGAACGCCGCCTGCTTGGCCGGCGTGTTCAGCGTAATCGTCTTGAAGCCGGCGGCCGACAGCAGGTTTTCCTTGCTCTCGGTGACCGGAGGCGCCGGCATGCAGGCGGCCACGGCAAGAAACGTCGCCACGACAACGATACTGGACCCATAGAGCTTCATCGCATCCTCCCCCAACGTCTCAGGCCGCGCCTCAGGCAGCAGCCTTGAGCCCCATCTTGGCATCTTCCTTGATCATGTCCGAACCCTTTTCGGCGATCATGATGGTGGGGGCATTGGTGTTGCCCGAGGTCACGGTCGGCATGATCGAGGCGTCGATCACGCGCAGGCCGGCGATGCCGTGCACCCTGAGCCGGGCGTCGACCACGGCCATCGGGTCGCTGCCCATCTTGCAGGTGCCGATGACGTGGTAGGTCGTCTGGCCGGTGCGGCGGGCGAAGTCGAGCCATTCGTCGTAGCTCTGGACCTTGTCGCCGGGATTGTTCTCGAAGGCGACATACCGGGCAATCTTGGGGTTCTGCATGATCTTGCGGGCGATCTGCATGCCCGCGACCGTGGCGTCGCGGTCGGTCTGGGCCGACAGGAAATTCGGCCGGATCGCGGGCTCGGCGCCCGGCGTCGATGACTTGATGTGGATCGAGCCGCGGGAGTCGGGCCGGCACTGGCCGATCACCACCGTCATGCCGGGATCCTTCTCCAGCATGCGCTTCTGCGCCGAATCGTAGCTGGCGTGCGCCATGTGGAACTGCATGTCGGGCGATTCCAGGCCAGGCCGCGTGCGCACGAAGCCATAGACGACGCCGGCGGTGAGGCTGAGCGCGCCCTTGCCGGTGGCGTAGTATTTGAGGACCTCCTTCACCAGGTTGAAACCGCGCGTCTGCTCGTTCAGCGTCGCCATGTCCTTGACGCGCCAGTTCATGCGCGGCGCGAAGTGGTCGCCGTAGTTCTCGCCGACGCCCTTCAGCTCGTGCTTCACCTCGATGCCATGGCGCTTCAGCAACTCGGGCTGGCCGATGCCGGAATGCTCGAGCACGCCCGGCGACTGGACCGAGCCGCACGACACGATGACCTCGCGGTTGACCCGCGCCTCGCGCTTCTGGCCGCCGACGCTATAGGCGACGCCGACGCAGCGCTTGCCGTCGAGGATGACCTTGTCCACCAGCGCGTCGGTTTCGATCTTGAGGTTGGGCCTGTTGCGCGCCGGGTCGAGGAAGGCGCGCGCCGTCGACCAGCGCTTGCCGTCCTTCATCGTCACCTGATAGTAGCCGAAGCCTTCCTGATTGCCGTTGTTGTAGTCCTTGTTCTTCGGATAGCCGCTGGCCTCGGCGGCATCGATGAAGGCGTCGCAAAGCGCGTGCGTCTCGCGCATCTCGGCCACGTTCAGCGGGCCGCCCTTGCCGCGACTGTCGTCGCCGCCCGGCTCAAAATGCTCCGACTTCTTGAAGTAGGGCAGCACCTGCTCGTAGGACCAGCCGCGATTTCCGAGCTGGCCCCAGGTGTCGTAGTCGAGCGGCTGGCCGCGCACGTAGAGCATGCCGTTGATCGAGCTCGAGCCGCCGAGCGCGCGCCCGCGCGGACAGGGGATGCGGCGGTTGGCCATGCCCTCCTCCGCCTCCATCTCGAAGTTCCAGTTGAACTTCTGGTGGTTCAGCAGCTTGGTGAAGCCGGCCGGGATGTCGATCCACATCGACTTGTCGCGCGGACCGGCTTCGAGCAGCAGCACCTTGACGCTCGAATCCTCGCTCAGCCGGTTGGCCAGAACGCAGCCCGCCGAGCCGCCGCCCACGACGATGTAATCCCAATCGGCCATGACGCACTCCCACCGTCTTGTTCCTCTCCCAAGCTAGCGGGAGAGGAAAATGAAGGAAGCCACTCTAGCGCAGATGGCAGGAAACGTGATGCCCTGGAGCGATTTCGCGCAGCGGAGGAGATTCGATCTTGCAGCGCGGCACGACGTAAGGGCAGCGGGTGTGGAAGTGGCAGCCGGACGGCGGGTTCACCGGGCTCGGCACGTCGCCCTGCAGCACGCGCTTCTGGCGCTTGATGGCGGGGTCCGGCACCGGCACGGCCGACAGCAGGGCCTCGGTGTAGGGATGCTGGGGGCGCACGAAGATCGACCGCGTGTCGGCATATTCGACGATGCGGCCGAGATACATCACGGCGATGTGGTGGCTGATGTGCTCGACCACCGCGAGATTGTGCGAAATGAACAGGTAGGAGAGCTGCCGCTCGCGCTGCAGGTCCTGCAGGAGGTTGATCACCTGGGCCTGGATCGAGACGTCGAGCGCCGACACCGGCTCGTCGCCCACGATCAGCTTCGGTCCAAGCGCAAGCGCGCGGGCGATGCCGATGCGCTGGCGCTGGCCGCCCGAGAACTGGTGCGGATAGTTGAGCATCTGCGCCGGCCGCAAGCCCACCCGCGCGAACAGCGCCGCCACCATCTCCTGCCGCTCCTTGCGGGACGACACGCCATGCACCAGCAGCGGCTCGCCCACGATGTCGCCCGCGAACATGCGCGGATTGAGCGAGGAGAACGGGTCCTGGAAGATGATCTGCATCTGCCGCCGATAGGGACGCAGATCGCCCTTGGACAGATGGGTGATGTCGGTGCCGCCGACCTCGATGGTGCCGGAGGTAGGCTCGGTGAGCCGCAGCACGGCACGGCCGGCCGTGGTCTTGCCGCAGCCGCTCTCGCCGACCAGGCCCAGGGTTTCGCCGACGCCGATGGTGAAGCTGATGCCATCGACGGCATAGACCTGGCCCACGGTGCGGCGCAGCAGTCCCTTTTTCACCGGGAAATGCTTTTTCAGGTCCCGGACCGCCAGGACGGGGACGTTGGAATTAGCCATTGCTGTGCCAGCAGGCCGCCCAATGGCCTGTCCGTTTCTGTTCATAGGCCGGCCGCTCGCGCCGGCAGTGATCGTCGGCCTTGCTGCAGCGCGGCGCGAAGGCGCAGCCCTCGGGCAGGTCGAACAGCGGCGGCACGATGCCGGGAATCTCCTGCAGGCGGTCGGTCTTGCGATCGACCTCGCCGCGCATCAGGTCGAGACGCGGGATCGAGGCCAGCAGGCCAGAAGTGTAGGGATGCAGCGGCCGGGCGAACAGCTGGCCGACCTCGGCCTCCTCGACCTTGCGGCCGGCGTACATCACGATCACCCGGTGCGCGGTCTCGGCGATCACGCCGAGATCGTGGGTGATCAGGATCACGGCGGCGCTGAACTCGCGCTGCAGCTCGACGATCAGCTCGAGGATCTGCGCCTGGATGGTGACGTCGAGCGCCGTCGTCGGCTCGTCGGCGATCAGGACCTTGGGGTTGCAGGCCAGCGCCATGGCGATCATGGCGCGCTGGCGCATGCCGCCCGAGAGCTGATGCGGATATTCCTTGGAGCGCTGCGCCGGTTCGGGGATGCGCACCAGGTCCAGCATCTCGACCGAGCGCTTCAGCGCCTGCTTTCGATTCATCTCGCGATGCAGGATCAGCGCCTCGGAGATCTGCCGGCCGATGGTCATGACCGGATTGAGCGACGTCATCGGCTCCTGGAAGATCATCGAGATCTCGTTGCCGCGGACGTCGCGCATTTCCTCTTCGCTGATCTTGAGCAGATCGCGGCCGGCCAGCCGCACCGAACCCGCGATGATGCGGCCCGGCGGATCGGGGATCAGGCGCATCAGGGACAGCGCCGTCATGCTCTTGCCGCAGCCGGATTCGCCCACGATGCCCAGTGTTTCGCCCGAGGCGACGTTGAAGTCGACGCCGTCGACGGCCTTGACGATGCCCTGGCGCGTGTAGAACCAGGTGCTGAGGCCCTCGACCTCGAGAAGATCGCTCACGTGCGCTGCCTCACGTCCGTTCTCTGGGATCGAGAATGTCGCGTAGCGCATCGCCCAGCAGGTTGGTGCCGAACACGGTGAGGCTGATGGCGAGGCCGGGGAAGATCACCAGCCACGGCGCCGAGCGGACATACTCGGCAGCCGACTCCGACAGCATGCGGCCCCACGAGGGATGCGGCTCGGGAATGCCGAGGCCGAGGAAGGAGAGCGACGCCTCGGTCAGGATCGCCGAACCGAGTTGCGCCGTCGCCAGCACGATGAGCGGCGCCAGGGTGTTGGGCAAGACGTGGCGGATGGCGATGCGCAGTTCGCCCATGCCGACCGCGCGCGCGGCCTCGACGAAGGGCTGCTCGCGCAGCGACAGGGTACTCGAGCGCACGACGCGGGCGACGCTCGGCACCAGCGGAATGGCGATGGCGATGATGGTATTTCGCAACGATGGTCCCAGCGACGCCGCCATGACGATCGCCATGACCAGCAGCGGCAGCGACTGCATGATGTCCATGACACGCTGCGTGGCGAGATCGACCCAGCCGCCGAGATAGCCGCTCATCAGGCCGATCGAGACGCCGAGGATGCAGCCCAGGCTCATGGCGCCGACGCCGACGGCCAGCGAGATGCGCGCGCCATGGACGATACGGCTGTACATGTCGCGGCCCATGAAGTCGGCGCCCAGCAGATAGACGCCGCCGGGTTTGGCCAGTGAGGCGCGGGCATTGGTGGCCGTCGGGTCGATCGGCGCCATCACGCTGGCGAATACCGCCGTCAGGATGAAGGCCAGCACGATCAGTGCGCCGACCGCGCCCAGGGGATAGCGGCGGGTGAAGAAGACGATCGTGCTCCAGCCGCCGGTGACATAGGCACCGGCGCGGGTGAGTTCGGCGTCATGATTGATAATTGCCATGTCTCAATCCGCGTATTTGATGCGAGGGTCGAGGGCCATGTAGGCCATGTCGACCAGGAAATTCACCATGACCACGACGAAGGCGATGAGCATCACCAGGTTCTGCACGATCGGATAGTCGCGCCACAGGATCGCCTCGACCAGGAACCGGGCGACACCGGGAATGTTGAACACCGTCTCGGTGACGATCAGGCCACCGACCAGGAACGCCGCCTCGATGCCGATGATGGTGACGACCGGCAGCAGCGCATTGCGCAGCGCGTGGTCGTAGTTGACCGAGGTCTGCGACGCGCCCTTGGAGCGCGCGGTGCGGATGTAATCCTGGCGCAGCACTTCGAGCATGGACGATCGCGTGAGCCGCATGACCAGCGCCGAACTTCGGAAGCCCACGACGGCGGCCGGGATCGAGAGAAGCCCCACCTCCTGGAGGAAACTTCGCGGCTCGTTGCTGTAGATGGGAATGGTGCCGAACCAGTGCACGGACGCCATCAGGACCAGCAGGCCGAGCCAGAACGACGGCAACGACAGGCCGCTGAGACTGATGACGCGCAGGAAATAGTCGAGAGCCGTGTTCTGCCGGACCGCGCTGATGACGCCGAAGGGCACGCCGATCAGCACCGACAACAGAAGCGCCATGCCGGCCAGCTTGGCGCTGATCGGGATGCGCGGCGCGATCTCCTCGAGCGCCGGCCGTTCGGAGACATAGGCGAAGCCGAGGTCGCCCCGCGCCAGACCGCCGATCCACTGGCCGTACTGCTCGATGATCGGCCGGTCGAGCCCGAGCTCGTGGATGATCTTCGCCTTCTCCTTGGGATCGGCGATGCCGGCGGCATCGACGAGGATGTCGGCGATGTTGCCGGGCACCAGGCGCAGCATGACGAAGATCAGTACCGACATCCCGAACAGCGTCAGGATCATCAGAAGGAAGCGCCGTGTGAGGTAAGCTCCCATTCCGGTATGCCTATTTGTCGAGCCAGACGTCTTCGAAACGCCAGCCGTTGTAGATGCTGTTGTGCTGCAGAATGACGCCCTTCACCTTGGGATCCCAGCAGGTATTGGCGACGTTGTAGCCGATGATCGGCCGCGCGCCGTCCTCGGCGAGCTTCTTCTCGATCTCCCACACCAGCTTCTTGCGCTTTTCGCGATCCTGCTCGGCCGACTGCTGGTCGATCATCTTGTCGACCTCCGGGTTGTTGTAGGCGGTGTAGTTGCGGTCGGACTTGGAGAAGAAGTTCTCGTAGAAATTGACGTCGGGATCGTCGACACCGACACCGGTCAAATTCATGCCGAGCGTGTATTTCTTGCCCTGGATCTTGGTGTACCAGACCGTCGTGTCGATCGGCTCCAGTTCGCCTTCGATGTAGATCTGCTTGAGCTGGTCGATCAGCAGGACCGCCGGATCGCGGTAGATGGCGATGTTGCGGGTCGAGACCTTGACCTTGAGCGGATTATCCTTGTTGTAGCCTAGGCCTTCCATGATCTTGCGGGCCTCGGCGCGACTCTTCTCGACGTCGGTGGCGTGGCCGGGAATGGTCGCCAGCATGTCCTTGGGCATGCCCCAAACACCGGCAGGCGGCGGCAGCATGGCGGCGCCGTCGAGGTCGTTGCCCTGGCTCAGGATGTCGGCGAACACCTTGTTGTCGAGCGCCATGACCAGCGCCTTGCGCAGTTCGGGCTTGTCGAACGGCGGCGCATCGCGGTTGATCAGGATGTTGGAACTGACGTTGGTCGGCCGTGACTCACACACTGCGTCGGGCTTCTGCGCCTTGATGTCCTTCAGCAGCGGGAAGGTGACGTCCGAGTCGAACGTCATGTCGAATTCACCGGCCTCGAAGCCCAGCATGCGCGTGCTGCGGTTGGGCACGATCTTCCAGTCGATGACGTCGAGGTAGGGGCGACCCTTCTTCCAGTAGTCGGGATTGCGCACCAGCTTGATCGCTTCGTTGCGCTTGAAGTCGGCGACCTTGAATGGACCCGTGCCGATCGGCTTGGAGCGCATGTCGCGGCCAGGTACGTGGCAGGAATAGACCGGCGAATAGCCGGCGGCGAGCATCGACAGGAACGACGGCTGCGGCCGGCCGAGGGTGAAGGTCACCTCGGTGTCGCTGCCGACGGTCACTTCCTTCAGATTGTCGTACCAGACCTTGCGCGGATTCTTGCGGATGATGTCGGCCTTCTCGTCGCCCTTGCCGATCAACGCGTCCCAGGTGCACTTCACGTCCTTGGCCGAGAATGGCTTGCCGTCGTGCCACTTCACGCCCTGGCGCAGCTTGAAGGTCAGCTTGGTGAGCTCCGGATTCCACGACCAGCTCTCGGCCAGATCGGGCACGATCTTGTCGGGGCTGTTCACCTTCTCGTTGGGGTCGAAGAACACGAGATTGTTGAATACCGCCATGAACGGTTGGTTCACCGAGATCGTCGATTCTTCGTGAATCGATGCGCTCGGCGGGTTGTCGCGATGCGAGATACGCAGCGTGCCGCCCTGCTTCTGGGCAAACGCCGGTGATGCAACGGAAACAGCAGCAGCCAAGCTGCCGGCCACGAGTGCCAGGCAAATACGCACTTAAATAGTCCTCCCAGAATCACGCAGTTCGGGCGTGTTGTTAGTTCCCCGTTGCCGTCAAGCTAGCACATCATGTGCAACGGCCAAGGGCTAATGCGCCGCGTTCGAGGGACCTTTGAGTTCAATCTCGTTACCTTCCGGATCGTGGAAATAGACCGACGGTCCATTTCCCTCCGCACCGTAGCGCTCCACTGTTTCGCCGACCGGTATCCCGAACGGCGCGAGCTGCGTGACGATGGCGTCACGATCGAACGGCGCCACGCGGAAGCAGAGATGGTCCATGTTGGGAGCGCCTTCGGCGCGCTCACCGGCGACAAGGTCGAGCATCGAAGCGCCGGCCCGCATCTGCACGAGGCTGATCCTCTCGATGCGCCTCTCGACGCGAAATCCCAAGGCCTGCTCGTAGAAATGCACCATCGCCGCGAGATCGCGCACCCGGAGCACGACATGGTCGATTCGTTCGACATGGAAAGTCATGGCGACTAGCTTACCCCGTCCAGAAAGGCGAAAGCCACGGGGGAAACAATGGCCTTTGCGATCAATGCTGCCAAGGCGCGGCTGAAGAAAAACCAGCTGGCGGTCGGCATCGGCATCCGGCTGGTGCGCAACGTCGACATCATCAAGGTCATGAAGGCGGCGGGCTTCGACTGGCTGTTCCTCGACCTCGAGCATGGCTCGATGTCGATCGAGACGGCCTGCGAGATCTCGGTGGCGGCCCAGGATTCCGGCATCGCGCCGATCGTGCGCGTGCCCTACGGCGAACTCGCCATGGCAACGCGCGTCCTCGACGGCGGCGCGCTGGGCATCGTGATCCCCCATGTCGACACCGCCGAGGAGGCCAAGGAGATCGCCGACCGGCTGCGCTACCCGCCGCGCGGCCATCGCTCGGTGGGCGGCGGCCAGGCGCAGTTCGACTACGCGCCGATGCCGATGGGCGAGATGACCAGGCAGAGCGACGACAACACGCTGATCACCGTGATGATCGAGACGCCCAAGGCGGTGAAGAATGCCGCCGCGATCGCCGCGGTGCCGGGCATCGACTGCCTGCTGGTGGGCGCCAGCGACCTGTCGATGGAACTCGGCATTCCGGGCGAGACGGGACACCCCAAGGTCCAGGCCGCCGTCGACAAGGTGATCGCGGCTTGCAAGAAGCACGGCAAGTGGCCGGGCATGGGCGGCGCCTACAGCGAGGAGCTGCTGAAGCTCTACACCGGCAAGGGCATGAAGCTGCTGCTGGCCGGCAACGACCTGCCCATGCTCACGGGCGCCGCCCGCGCGCACCAGGCGAAGGTGAGGTCGTTCCAGAAGTGACAGCGAAGCTGTCATCCTGAGCGCAGCGAAGGATCCTTGTCTATTCTGCACCGTGCGGGCTCTCGCGCCTTAGAAGGCGCTGCCGCCCGCCAGCGCTAGGGCGTTGCCCTAGCGCTTCCCTTCGATCTCGATTTCGATCAGGTGCGGCTTGCCGGTCTTGAAGGCGGCGGCGACCGCGGCCTTGATGTCGTCGGCCTTGGCGACGTAGGTCCCCGCCACGCCCATGCCCTTGGCCATGTCGACGAAGCCCATGGTCGGGCCCGTCAGATCCATGTGCATATAAGGCTTGTTAGACTTCACATCGAAGCGCGCGCGGTAGGCGTCGATGTTGTGCTTCAGCACGCGGTATTCGCGGTTGGCCAGGATCACGAACACGATCGCGAGATCATGGTGCGCCGCGGTCCATAACGCCTGGATGGAATACATCGACGAGCCGTCGCCCGAGAGGCAAAGCACCGGCCGCTTCGGCTGGCCCACCGCCACGCCGATGGCTCCCGCCAGCCCCTGCCCGATGCCGCCGCCCCGGCCGCTGAAATAGTCGTCGGCGCCGGCAAAGGTGAAGGTCTTGAAGAGGTCGAGGTTGGCCGTGATCGTCTCGTCGGCCACGATCGCATCCGCCGGCGTGCCGGCGCGGATCTCGGCCATGGCGCGCGCCATCGAGGTCGGCGTGCGCGCCCAGGCCTTCTCGACGCGGGCCTTCTGGGCCGCGGCTTCGGACTCTTTCAGCGCCTGAAGCGCCGCGTTGCGCTTGGCCGCCGCGGCGTCGAACGCCTCGCCGGCGACGGTCGCCAGCGCGATATCGAGGGCAGCGAGGCCCGCGCCGACATCGGACACCACGCCGGCATCGAGGGCGAAATTGTAGGCCAGTCGCGACGGTGCGGCCTCGATCTGCAGCACCTTGGTGCCCGATGCGAACGGCGAACCCGGGGCGTACCAGACCTCCTCGAAAAACGGCCCGCCCACCATCAGCACGAGATCGTTCGACGCGAATTGCTTGGCGACACCGGGCGCGTCGAAGGCGAGCGTGCCGCGCGCCGAGGCATGGTCGGTCGGAAAGGAATTGCGACCGCGCAGCCCTTCGAACCACACCGAAGCGCCGAGCTTTTCGGCGAGCTTGACCAGCGTATCGACGGCACCGGCGCGCGCGACATCGTCGCCGGCGACGATGGCCGGGCTCGCCGATGCCAGCAGCAGCCGAGTCATGGCGGCGATGCCCGCCGGATCGGGCCGGGTCGCGGTGAAGGAATGGCCGGGCTTGCCGGCGGGAATGGCGGTCTCCTGCTCCATGATGTTGATGGGCAGCGCCACGAACACCGGCCCGGCCGGCGCCTCGTTGGCGATCTTGAAGGCGCGCTGCAGGATCGGGCCCAGCTCGTCGGCGGTCTCGACCTGCACGCTCCACTTGGTGACGGGGGCCGCGATCGCCGCCAGATCATGGCCGAGCACGGGATCGCGCAGGCGCATCCGCGTGTCCTGCTGGCCCGCGGTCACCACCATCGGTGAGTTGTTTTTCAGCGCGCCGTAGATCATGCCGACGGCATTGCCGAGGCCGGGCGCCACGTGGAGGTTCACGAACGCCGTCTTGCCACTCGCCTGGGCATAGAAATTCGCGGCACCCGTGGCGACGCCCTCGTGCAGATGCACGATGTACTGGATCTGCGGATAGTCGAGCAGCGCGTCGAGCAACGGGCTCTCGGTGGTGCCGGGATTGCCGAAGATGCGATCGACGCCGTGATTGAGCAGCGTCTCGAAGAACACCTGACGACCGCGCATGGCATTTTCTCCCTGGGCATTTCTCAGCAGAGTGGGCCCTGCTATTGAGAGGGCAGAAGGTGAGAAGCACGGCATGGACGGTGTTGTCGAGGGTGATCAAGGCCTAGCCGCGCTGCGGAAGATCGCGCGGCACGACCTCGCCCGGCTGAACTACCCGGCCGCCAACTGGGTGCCCGAGCGCGCCGGACCCGACGGCCAGCGGGTCCTCGACGTGCTGGTGGTCGGCGCCGGTATGTGCGGCCAGACGGTGGGCTATGGCCTGTTGCGCGAGGGAATCGGCAACATCCGGGTGATCGAACGCGAAACCCATGGCCGCGAGGGCCCGTGGAACACCACGGCGCGCATGCCGATCCTGCGCTCGCCCAAGCACCTGACCGGCCCCGACCTCGGCGTGCCGTCCCTCACCTTTCGCGCCTGGTACGAGGCCCAGCATGGGGCGGACGGCTGGGAGAGACTTTACAAGATCCTGAGGCTCGACTGGCTCGCCTACCTGCTGTGGGTGCGCGAGACCGTGGGCCTGAAAGTCGAGAATGGCGTCGGCCTGCTCAAGGTCGAAGCGGTCGGCGATCTGCTGCACGCCACGCTGTCGACGGGCGAGACCGTCCATGCCCGCAAAGTGGTGCTGGCCAACGGCCGTGACGGCTCCGGCGGCTTCCGCTTTCCATCGTTTCCCTCGTTCGATCCCGAGGATCCGAAGCGCCAGGGCCGGGTGTTCCATACGCTGCAAGAGATCGATTTCACCAAGCTCGTGGGCAAGCGGATCGGCGTGCTGGGCGTGCTGGCGACGGCGATCGACAATGCCTGCACCGCGCTCGAAGCCGGTGCTGCCGAAGCAGTGTGCTTTGCGCGACGACCGCACCTGCCGCAGGTCAACAAGTCCAAGGGCGTGTCGTTTTCCGGCTTCCAGCGTGGCCAGGGCATGCTCGACGACGATTGGCGCTGGAAGATTTATACCTACATGCTGGCTGCGGGTTCGCCGCCGCCGCACGAGTCCGTCTTGCGTGGACAGAAACTGCCGGGCTTCTCCTTCCGCTTCGCCGAGCCGTGGCTCGACGTCGTCGTCGAGGAAGACGGCGTGACGGTCAAGACGACCAAAGGGACCGAGCGCTTCGATACAGTGCTGTTCGGCACGGGCTTCGACATCGACATGGGCCGCGTCGAGGAGATCGCTGCCTTCACCGCCAACGTGAAACTGTGGGCGGACGTGCGCAGCGCCGACGAGGTGAAGGCCAATGCCGAGGCGGCGCGCTATCCCTACCTTGGCCGCGGCTTCGAGCTCGAGGAGAAGGTGCCGGGCCGGACGCCGGGCCTCGGCAACATCCATCTCTTCAACTGGGGCAGCATCCTGAGCCACGGCGCGCTGGCGGGCGATATCCCCGGACTCTTCGTCGGCGCCACGCGGCTGGTGCAGGCGCTCTCGCACGACCTCTTCACGGCGGACATCGAACGGCACGTGCAGAACATGCACGCCGTGGAAGACCCGGAACTCGCTCCGACCGATTACTTCGTGCCGCGCGAAAAACGCGCCGGCACCCTCTAGGGAGAAACGCGATGCAGGCCGACTACGTTGTCGTGGGTGCTGGTTCCGCCGGGTGCACCGTTGCCGCGCGGCTCGCCGAAAGCGGTGCCTCGGTGATCCTGCTCGAGGCCGGGCCGAGCGACTGGTACCCGATGATCCATATCCCGGCAGGCATGCGCTCGCTGCTGCGCAATCCGCTGGTGAACTGGAACTACACCACCGAGCCCGAGAAGGGCTCCGGCGATCGGCGCATGGAATGGCCGCGCGGCCGCACCCTGGGCGGCTCCTCCTCGATCAACGGTATGCTCTACGTGCGCGGCGCGCCGGCCGACTTCGACGGCTGGGCCCAGATGGGCGCGCGCGGCTGGAGCTACGACGAGGTGCTGCCGTTCTTCAAGAAGTCCGAGCATTATGTGCAGAAAGGCGATCCCGAGGTGCGCGGCCAGGGTGGGCCGCTGAAGGTCGAGGACTACCGCACCATCCTTCCGCTCACGCACAGGTTCGTCGAAGCGGCGCAGCAGGCGGGCTTTCCCCTCAATCCCGACCTCAACGGCAAGACGCGCTACGGCGTCGGCTACTCGCAGATGACGCGGCGCGGGCGCTGGCGCGGATCGACGGCGCAGACCTATCTGCGCGAGGCACGACGCCTTCCCAACATTCGCGTCGAGACCGACGCCCAGGGCGGCAAACTGGTCTTCGAGGGCAAGCGTTGTGTCGGTGTCGAGTTCATTCGCGGCGGCAACACCACCACCGTGCGCGCCAACCGCGAGGTGGTCGTCTCGGGCGGCACCATCAACTCGCCACACATCCTGCAGATCTCGGGCATCGGGCCGGCCGCGCACCTGCAGTCGCTCGGCATTCCCGTCGTGCACGACCTGCCCGGCGTCGGCGCCAACCTGATCGACCACTATGTGATCCGCCTCGTCCATCGCGTGCACGGCACGCGCACCGTGAACGAGCTGGCGCGCTTCCCGGGCGTCTTGCCGGAGATCGCCAAGTTCTTCCTGACCGGCAAGGGCGCGCTTACCTTCGGCGTCACCACGGCCCAGTTGTTCTGCGACAGCCGCGAGGGCCTTGAATCGCCTGACCTACAACTCCTGTTCACGCCCGGCAGCACCAACACGCTGAAGTTCGGCCAGCTCGACGACAAGCCCGCCATGAGCTGTGTCGTCTGCGTGGTGAAGCCCGACAGCCGCGGCACCATCATGGCCGTGTCGGCCGACCCGTTCGCGCGGCCGGCGATCAAGCCCAACTACCTCACCGCCCACACCGACGAGTTGGCGTTGCTGGGCGGCGTGCGCCATGTCCGCCGCGTCTTCGCCCAGCCGGCACTCGCCCAGCACAGCCTGGGCGAGACGTCGCCCGGCCCGGATATCCAGAGCGACGCCGACGTGCTGGCTTATGCCCGCCGCGTCGGCAACACGCTCTATCACCCGGTCGGCACCTGCCGCATGGGCGAGGACCCGCGCGCCGTAGTCGATTCGCGCCTGCGCGTCCGCGGCATCGAGGGTCTGCGCGTCATGGACGCTTCGGTGATGCCCACCCTCACCACCGGCAACACCAACGCCCCCACCATCATGATCGGCGAGAAGGGCGCGGCCATGATCCGCGAGGACGCGCGCTGACGCCTCAGCGGATGGGGGGCGCGTACTGCAGGCCGCCCTGCGTCCATAGGGCGTTCTGGCCGCGCTCGACCTTGAGCGGCGAGCCCATGCCGACGTTGCGGTCGAAGCTCTCGCCGTAGTTACCGACCTGCTTGACGATGGTGTAGACCCACTTGTCGTCGACGCCGAGCGCCTTGCCCATGCCTGGCGTCACGCCAAGGATGCGCTTGATCGTCGGGTTGTCGCTTTTCATCATCTCGTCGACGTTCTTGGAGGTGATGCCGTACTCCTCGGCCTCGATCATGGCGTACTGCGCCCAGCGCACGATGTCGGCGAACTGGTTGTCGCCATGGCGCACGACCGGGCCCAGAGGCTCCTTGGAGATGATTTCCGGCAGGACGATATAGTCGTCGGGATTGGGCGCGTTGGCCACGCGCGTCGCATAAAGGCGGGCCTGGTCGCCGGAATAGGCGTCGCAGCGGCCGTTGAAGAAAGCCGAGCGACTCTGGTCGGGGTCCTCGAAGAGCACCGGCTTGAAGGTCATCTTGTTGGTGCGGAAGTAGTCGGCGATGTTGAGCTCGGAGGTGCTGCCCGTCAGCACGCAGATCGAGGCGCCGTTCAGCTCCTTAGCGCTCTTCACGCCGAGCTTCTTCGGCACCATGAAGCCTTGGCCGTCGTAGTAGGTGATGCCCACGAAATCGAGGCCGAGCGCGGTGTCGCGCGTCAAGGTCCAGGTCGAGTTGTTCGACAGCAGGTCGACCTCGCCCGCCTGCAGCGCCGTGAAGCGCTGCTGGCCCGACAGCGGCACGTACTTCACCTTTTCCGAATCGCCGAAGATCGCGGCCGACACGGCGCGGCAGATATCGACGTTCATGCCGGTCCATTTGCCCTGGCTGTCGACCGTCATGAAGCCGCCGATGCCGCCCACCGCCACGCCGCAGATCAATGTGTCGCGCGCCTTGACGGCATCGAGCTCCTTGCCGGCCAGGGCGTGGCCCGACTGGAAGACCATGGCGAGGCCGATCGCCATCGCCAGAACTGACTTTTGCATCGCAAGACTCCCGTCATTATCGACCCTATAACGAAGCAGATCGAAGACGCCGCGGCCAGAGCCCGGATCGGGCCGATTTCTGGCACAGCTCGTTGTGCCATGCGTTGTCCCGCTGCCTGTGCCACGAACCGTCCCCAAGCCCTTGATCGGACAGCGCAATCGCCCCCTGATCGACTGTGCCACCACGCCCCGCTTCCTCGCGTTATCAGAATCCCGCAGCGTCGACGCTTCGCAGTGCCTGGACGCAAAGAAAAACGCCCGGAACGGAGGCCGTTCGGGCGTTGCCAGCAGTGCCTGCAAAGAGGCGCCAACTATATCAGAAATTTACCACGGAACCTGCTGAACCTGCAAATTTTTGACGGTAGAATCGGAAAGTGGAAAAAATCGATTTCAAGAAGAGCTTGCCGGATCTCTATAAGGCACCGGTCGACCGCTTCGTGTCCGTGGACGTTCCTACGCTGCAGTTCGCCAAGGTCGACGGCAGGGGCGATCCCAACACGGCGCCGACCTATAAACAGGCGATCGAATGGCTCTATTCGGTGAGCTACGCCATGAAGTTCGCGGCCAAGGTCCCCCGGGGCAAGAACAAGGGCAAGGATTATGTGGTGCCGCCGCTCGAAGCCTTGTGGTGGGCCGACGATCCCGCCGATTTCGTCGCGCGCCGCAAGGATCGCTGGTGCTGGACCGTGATGATCATGGCGCCAGAGTTCGTCGACCGGTCGTTGTTCGAGGCGGCTGTCGAAAAATCGAAGAAGAAGCTCGGGATGCCGCCCGACAGCCTACGGTTCGAGAGGCTGGAGGAAGGAACCGCACTGCAGATCCTGCATATCGGCAGCTACGACGACGAAGGGCTGATCCTTGCGCGGCTTCACGACGAGGAGATGCCGTCGCGGGGCCTCACCTTTGCCGGTCCCCACCACGAAATCTATTTGAGCGACCCCCGCAAGACCGATCCTGCCAAACTAAGGACCATCCTGCGCCAGCCGGTCAAAGGCGCGCGCAAAGCCAAACGATAGAGTTTCAATTTCGCCCGCTACGCCTTCGCACCCCACAGCCGGCGCGTGGCGAGGGCGGCACCCTCGCTGGAACTTTTCAGCTTGGCCCAGACGACGTCCTCGGCCACGAGTTCGCCGCCGGCGAAGGTGCCGAAGCCGCAATCGCTCGAGGCGATGACGCGGCTGCGGTCGCCCACGGCATCGACCGCCTCGCAGATGCGGTTGGCGATCACCTCGGGATGCTCGACGTAGTTCGTCGTCGAATCGATCACGCCCGGCAGCAGCAGGAACGAATCGGGCAGCTTCGCCTTCTTGAGCGCCGCGTATTCGTGCTGATGGCGCGGATTGGCGAATTCCATGCTGAGCGCGCCGACGCGGGCCTGGTACAGCACCGGCAGGATCTCGCCCATCGGGATATCGTCGACATGCGGTCCTTCCCAGTTGCCCCAGCAGCAATGCAGGCGAATGCGCTCGCGCGGAATGCCGGCCACTGCCTCGTTGATCGCAGCGACATGCATCTCGGCGATCTTCAGGAATTCGGCCGCGCTCTTGTCCTGGAACAGGACGGTGCGCTCCATGGCGAGATCGGGCGCATCGATCTGCAGCACGAAGTCGCGCGCGATCAGCTGGTATTCCTTGGCGATCTGGCGCGCCAGCGCGAAGACATAGGCTTCGTGACTGTCGTAGTGCGCGTTGAGCATGGTCGTGGCGATGATGCCGGGCGACGCCGCGGTCATGAAACTGTCGACCGGCTTGTTCGCCAACCCATCGAGTGCGGCGCGAAACATGCGGCACTCCTCCTTTGCCGCCGTCAGGTCGTCGTAGACGATGTCGGCGACCGCTTGTGCGGCGTTGCGGACCTTGCTGCGCTTGGGCGCGCGCCGCAGGGCCTGCGCGGCAAAAGCCGGGAAGTTGGCGTAGTCGGTGGGCGACGGCCGCCGCGACTCGCCGCCAAAGCCCTTCATGCGCTGGACGACGTAGGTCTGGAAACCGACGCGCGGCTGCTCGCCGTCACCCACGATGTCGACGCCGGCGGCGGACTGACGGGCCACCACGTCATGCACGGCGGCCTCGCTCCGGCGCGCCAGGTCGGCCTTGTCGATGGCTTCGCCCGCCTCGTCGCGGATCAAGAGATCGCTGAGCTCGGCACTGCGCGGCAGGCTGCCGACATGGGTGGTGAGGATCCGCTCCTCGCTCCGCTGCATAGACTTGTCCTCCGTGCGGCTAGTCGATCTTGACGCCGACGGCCTTCACGACCTCGGCCCACTTGGCGCGGTCGCGCTTTACCGTCACCTTGAACTGGTCGAGTGTCTCGTAGCGCGGCGTATTGCCGAGTTCGGCCAGCTTCTTCTGCGTCTCGGGATCGTCGAGCGCGGTCTTGATGGCAAGGTTCATCTTCTGCGCGATGGCGGGCTCTACGCCCTTGGGCCCAAAGATCGCGAACCAGGTATAGCTCTCGTAGCCCGGCACGCCCGCCTCATCGATGGTCGGCACATCGGGGATCGCGGCCACACGCTTCTTGGTGGTGACGCCCAGCAGCCGCACCTTGCCGGCTCGCGCCTGCTGCAGGATCGTCTGGACCTGATTGAAGATGCAGCAGACATCGCCCTTCAGCACCCCCTGGATGGCATCGGGCCCGCCCTTGTAGGGGACATGCACCATGTCGAGGCCGGCCTTGGCGTTGAACTCGGCGAAGGCCAGGTGCGTGCCCGTGCCGTTGCCGGTCGAGGCGTAGTTGTACTTGCCCGGCGCCGCTTTCACCTTGGCGATGAAATCCTTCACCGAGCTGGCGTCGATCACCTCGGGATTGATCACAAGCACGTTGGAGACATCGACCAGGGTCGAGATCGGCGTAAAATCGGCTTCGACATCGAAGCTGAGCTTTGGATAGAGCGCGGGATTGACGCCGTGGGTTGCCGCCGTCCCCAGCAGGAAGGTGTAGCCATCGGGTTTGGCGTTGGCCACGGCCTCCGACGCGACGTTGCCGCCGGCGCCGGGCTTGTAATCGATCACCAAGCGCTGGCCGAGCGACTTCTCGAGCGAGGGCTGCAGCATGCGGGCGACCACGTCGACGCCGGAGCCGGCCGGAAAGCCCATCAGGATGGTGATCGGCTTGTTGGGCCAGTCGGTTCCTTGGGCTTGAGCTGGGGCCTGAGCCTGAACCGATGCCGCAGAGAGGAAGAGAGCGAGCGCCCCCAGCATTCGTCGCAGCATGCACGTCTCCTAAAGATCGGTGATTTGGATACTATGCTGAGGCAACACCGAGGGAAACGCCATGGGCTACATGACCGACGAGCGCCGCATGATCCAGGAGACGGCGCGCGCCTTCGCCCTGAAGGAAGTACTGCCGCTGGCCAACAAGCTCGACCCCGAGAAGGGCGACATCCCGCGCGAGCTGATCCAGAAGCTGGCCGACATGGGCTATTTCGGCATCGTCATTCCCGAGGAGCACGGCGGCATGGGCCTCGGCGTCTTCGAATATTGCCTGATCACCGAGGAGCTGGCGCGCGCCTGGATGAGCGTGGCCTCAATCATCGCCCGCGGCAACGGCCTCTCGGCCGGCCGCGGCATGACCGATGCCCAGCGCAAGGTGTTCCTGCCGCGCGCCGCCCGGGGCGAGTTTTTGGGTGCCGCGGCCATGTCCGAGCCCAATGTCGGCTCCGACCTCGGCAGCATCTCCTGCCGGGCGCGCAAGGACGGCGACGACTGGGTGATCAACGGCAACAAATACTGGTGCACGTTTGCGGATGGCGCCGATTACATCATGCTGGTCGCTCGCACCTCCGACTCGCCCGATCCCAAGCGCAAGCACGTTGGCCTCTCCTCCTTCCTGATCGAGAAGCCCCGGGGCGAGTTGCCCAAGGGCGTAAAAGGCGCGCCCATTCCCAAGATCGGTTACTTCGGCTGGAAGACCTGGGAACTGGCCTTCGACGACTGCCGCCTGCCCGCCTCGGCCCTGATCGGCGAGGAAGGGCGCGCTTTCTATTACATCTCCGCCGGCCTCGAACGCGCCCGCGCCCACACCGCGGCCCGCGCCATCGGCCTGGCACGCGGCGCGCTGGAGGATGCGACGGCCTACGCCCAGGAGCGCCGCCAGTTCGGCCAGGCGATCGGCGAATTCCAGAACACCCGCTTTCGGCTCGCGCGCATGGCGACCGAGATCGAGGCGGCACGCCAGCTCATGTATTTCGTCTGCGACGAGATCGACCAGAAGCGGCGCTGCGACAAGGAAGCGGCGATGGTGAAGTTCTTCGCCTCCGAGATGGCCGAGCGCGTGACGTCGGAGGCGCTACAAGTGTTCGGCGGCGCGGGCTACACGACCTTGCATGCCGTCGAGCGCTACTGGCGCGACGCCCGCCTCACCAAGATCTTCGAGGGCACCTCCGAGATCCAGCAGCGCATCATCTCCGATCACCTGCTCGGCAAACCGAAGGCGGCATGAGCCAATGGTCAACGGACCGGCAACCTCGCGGCCCTAGCTTCAAAAGAGTCGCCCGAGTAGATTTGACGGCAGTTCGCACACCCCCAACCCGGCGTAGTGTGTATCTGGGGACGCAGTCATGATTCGATGCTTGATTTGGGTAGTCGTTTGCATTCTGGCCTCGGGTTGCGCCAGCACTCAACTGAACCACAACACCGCGGACTTGGCCTCTTCGTTGAATTCCCTGACGAAGAAGCAGATTTTCTACAACCTCGCCCAAGCAATCGAAGATCCGGAGTTCGTTCCATCGCAGGCGACGATTTCGATCGGCACGGCGCAGACGGCCAATTCGGTCACTCCATCGATCAGCGTACCCCTTGCCCCTCCCTTTGCCACGACCACGAGATTTACGAGTGCGGCGAACCCCAGCGCTCAATACGGCGCCCAGATCGGGGCCATCAGTCCCACCCTGGGCCTCCAGGTGACCGACGCCTGGAATCAAAGCTGGACTATGGTTCCGGCGAATTCCTCGAACCAGCTGAGGTGCCTGCGCGCCCTCTACCAATACGTCACGGGAACGCTGCCGCGCAGGAATCCCGGTGGTGCTGATCTCAGTCAGGAAGAGGCAGAGAAGCAGTTCCTTTGCGAGTATCCCGTGCAGATACTGCAGGTTTCCCCCACCAGCGATAATCTCGTGTTCCGGCTGGAAGGCTGCCACGACAATCCCCCCGGGTCGCCGCGGTCGCGCGTGATTCATGCCGATCCGACTTTCATGCAGGGCCCGAACTGCATCATTTGCATAGACGACTACAACGCCAAGTCGCTTCGGCCCTATGTCAATCCGAACCTGAAGTACCATTTCGTGCGCGCGTCGGCCAAGAAGACCGATGACATGGTCAAGGTCGGCGAACACGGTATAGCCGCCTTCTATGTCTGCGGCATGCCCCAGGGCAATTGCGGCCTTGTCGCCCACCAGGAACCCTTCGATGGTCGAAAAGCTTTCAGCGACTTCATCCTGTTCGTCTATGAAGCGATGAGCGTCCCGAGCGGGAACGCAAGCGGACGATCGACGGGCGGCTCGTTCGTCTATTCGGTACGATGACGCGGGAAGCGGCCCTCTACGCGAAGGCGAACCGACCATGACCGACATTGACAGCTTCATCGCGACGGCGCCCGGACTGAAGTTCGCCTTCGCCATCAAGGCCGCGGTCGGCCCCATCCAGGACCTCGGCCAGACAGCGCGTGGCCACCGCCGCATCATCGACATCCTGGGCGGCGAAGTGCACGGCCCTCGCCTCGCCGGCGAAATCCTGCCCGGCGGAGCCGACTGGCAGATCGTGCGGACAGACGGCACCATCGAGGTGGTGGCGCGCTACACGATCCGCAGCAATTCGGGGGCGCTGATCTACGTGCAGAACGACGGCTTGCGCGTCGCCAGCCCGGAAATCCTTGCGAGCATGTCAAAAGGCCAGCTGGTGCCTGCCGGCAGCTACCACTTCCGAACCACACCAAGATTCGAAACCGCCGACTCTTCGCTCAAGTGGCTGGAACGCGCGACTTTCGTCGGCGTAGCCGCTCGCACGCCCGATCGCGTCGCCATCGGCTTTCACGAAGTACTTTAGAGTCGCTGCGAAGGTTTCCCAGCGCTCGGTCTCATCGAGTCGATCCCGTAGGCAAGGGCGCGGCCGTCAATTTTCAGGGAGCCAGCAGGGCTACCCGGACGGTTGCCGCGTCCAGCTCTCTCCCGCAGGATGAGCTCGCCTTCACCTCCGACCGAGTGACCAAAGCATGAAGACCAAGATCACCGAACTGTTCGGCATCGAGCATCCGATCATCCAGGGCGGCATGCATTTCGTGGGCTTCGCCGAGCTGGCCGCCGCCGTCTCGGAGGCCGGTGGCCTCGGCATCATCACCGGCCTGACGCAGCGCACGCCCGAGGCCCTGGCCAACGAGATCCGGCGATGCCGGGAGATGACGACGAAGCCGTTCGGGGTGAACCTGACGTTCCTGCCGGCGGTCACGCAGCCCGACTATCCCGGCTACATCCGCGCCATCGTCGACGGCGGCATCAAGGTCGTGGAGACGGCGGGCAACAATCCGCAGAAATGGCTGCCGTCGCTCAAGGAAGCGGGCATCAAGGTCATCCACAAATGCACCTCGGTGCGCCACTCGCTGAAGGCCGAATCCATCGGCTGCGACGCCGTGAGCGTCGACGGCTTCGAATGCGGCGGGCACCCCGGCGAAGACGACGTGCCGAATTTCATCCTCCTGCCGCGCGCCGCCGAGGAACTGAAGATCCCCTTCGTCGCCTCCGGCGGCATGGCCGACGGCCGCTCCCTGGTCGCGGCCCTGTCGCTCGGCGCCGACGGCATGAACATGGGCACGCGCTTCATGGCGACCAAGGAAGCACCGATCCATGAGCACGTGAAGCAGGCCCTCGTCGCCGCAAGCGAGCTGGATACGCGGCTGGTCATGCGGCCGCTGCGCAACACCGAGCGCGTCCTCAAGAACGCCGCCGTCGATCGCCTGCTTGAGAAGGAGAAGGCGCTGGGGTCCGCGATCAAGTTCGAGGACATCCTGCCTGAGGTCGCGGGCGTCTATCCGAAGATCATGAAGGAAGGCGCGATGGATGCCGGCGCCTGGTCGTGCGGCATGGTGGCGGGCCTGATCCGCGACGTGCCGACGGTGAAGGAGCTGATCGATCGCATCATGACCGAGGCCGAAACCATCATCGGTCAGCGCCTCGCCGGATACATGAAGGCCTAGGACGGACTTCGACCATAGACGCCATCACCTTTATGCCCCCTCTCCCCCGATAGGGTAGGGCAATCGCATGGGATTTAAGGATCCCTCAAAACGCGAGCTGCTACGGCCTTTTAAGCCATATGCGATTGCCCTACCCGTGAGGGGGAGAGGAATATGAATTGGTCGTAGCCGGGATCTACCGCCCGATCAGTGTCTTGCGAAGGTCGGCCCAATAACCCGGCGAGCGGGGGGTGGAGCGGCTGACGGCGGCCATCTTGCGGTAGATGTCGGTGAGCGACCGCTTGCCGGCATGGGCGCGGAGCTTGGTGCCCTCGGCACCCGGCACCAGGGTCAGCTCGCGGGTGTGGAAGGCTTCGAGGCCCGGGCGATGGCCGATGCTCACAACAGAGGTTTCGGGCAGTTCCTCGATCAGGAGCTTCATGACGTTCTCCTGGCCGGCCTCGTCGAGCGCTGAGGTCGCCTCGTCCATGAAGATCCAGTCCGGCTTGTGGACCAGCACGCGCGCGAAGGCCACGCGCTGCTGCTCACCGCCCGACAGGATGTGGTCCCAGCGCTCGGTCTCGTCGAGCCGGTCGCGAAGATGATCGAGGCCGACCCTGTGCAGCATGTCCTTCAGCATCTCGTCGCTGATGCCCTCAGGGGCTGCGGGATAGAGCATGATGTCGCGCAAGGTGCCGAGCGGGAAATAGGGCTTCTGCGGCATGAAGGTGATGGCGCCGGTCGGCAGATGGATGGCGCCGCGACCCCACGGCCAGACCCCGGCTACGGCCCGCATGATCGTGCTCTTGCCGCTGCCGGACTGGCCACGGATCAACACACGCTCGGGACGCCGGATTTCGACTTCGGCCTCGGCCACCAGCATCTCGCCGTCGGGGCGCGCGACGCCCAGCTCGCGCATCAGCAGAAGGTCTGATTCACCCGCCGGATGAACGACGATGCGCGCATCGTCAGGCGCCTCGGCATCGTCTTCCAGGTCGGTGAGCGCCTCGTGCAGATGCACGACACGGTCGGTCGAGGCACGCCATTCGGCGAACTTGGGGAAATTGTCGATCAGCCACGACAGCGCCCATTGCACGCTGGAGAAGGCCTGTGCCGTCTGCATCAGGCCGCCCAGCGCTATCTCGCCGCCGAGATAGCGCGGCAGCGCCACGATCAGCGGCACGATGGGCGCGAGGTAGGCCAGCGAACTCGTAAGCAGCGAGAGATTGCCCTGGCCGCGCGTCTGGACGTTCCAGGCCGAGCGCAGGTCGAACAGCGAGCCGCGTAGCCGCTCGCGCTCGTCGTCCTCGCCGCGCATCAAGGCGATGCCTTCGGCATGTTCGCGCGCCCGCGTCAGGCCGGAACGGAAATCGGCCTCGCGGCTCTGGCGCACGTTGCCGGCATGGATCAGGCCGCGGCCCAGCGCATAGGTCAGCAATGAACCGATCAGCGCGTAGGCCACGGCGCACCAGACCATGTAGCCCGGCAGGTCGAATTCGACGCCAGCGATCCTGATTGGCATCGTGCCCGACAGGATCCAGAGGACGCTGAGGAAGGTGAAGAGCTGCAGGACGCACTGGAGGATGCTTTGGGCGAATTCGACGGCGAGCTCGGTCGAGACGCGGATATCCTCGGCGATGCGGCCGTCGGGATTATCGACCTCCTCGGCCAGCATGCCGAGCTGGTACTGGCGACCCGAGTTCAGCCAGCGCTGGACCGTGACGTGCGACAGCCAGGACCGCCAGTTGATCTGCAGCCGGCGCTTGACGTGAAGCTGGATGGCGACGGCCACGCCCGCCGAGATGACGATGGCGGCCAACACCCAGAGCAGCTGCATGAGCTGCGCGGTGTCCTTCTTGTCGAGTGCATTGAAGAAGTCGCGGTTCCAGATGTTGAGCCAGAGCGCGATGCCGACGTTGACGGCGCCCAGCACCACCATGCCGCCGGTCAGCGACCAGGCGATAAGGCGATATCCGGGCGCGGTCCAATAGCCGCTGGCGACGGCCGCAAAAGCCCGTACCGAGCTGTGCGGCGTATCCAAGTTAGTCGCGGAAGCTCGGATCGATTCGATCCAGCTTCCTCAGCAACGCAGGCCAGTCGAGCACGCCGAACGGCCGGCGCTTCTTGGGCTGGTAGTTCTGGTAGGTGTCTTCGACCACCTTCTCCGGCACGCGCACCATCTGCGTGTTGCAGGACATGGCCGCAATCTGGGTTTTGCAGGAGAGTTCGAGCCGGTGCATGGCGTTGAACGCCTCGGGGATCGTGGCGCCGGTCGTGAGCAAGCCGTGGCTGCGCAGGATGAGCGCATTGTTGTCGCCAAGGCTCTTGGCCAGCGCCTCACGCTCGGCGGTGTCGAGCACCACGCCGGTGTAATCGTGATAGCTGATCTTGGCGAAGCGCATCGAGGTCTGGGTGTTGGGCAGCAGCCCGCATTCCAGGGTCGAGACGGCCATGCCGGCATAGGTGTGGGTATGGATGATGCAGTTGACTTCGGGCTTGGCCATGTGGATCGCCGAGTGGATCACGAAGCCCGCGCGGTTGACGCCGTAGTCGAGGCCGTCGGGAAACTCGGGCTTGGCGAGGACATTGCCCTCGTGATCGATCTTGAGCAGGCTCGAGGCGGTGATCTCCTCGTAGAGCAATCCATAGGCGTTGATCAGGAAGGCGTGGGGTTCGCCCGGCACGCGCATCGAAATGTGGTTGGCGATCAGGTCGGACATGCCGTAGTGCGCGATCAGCCGGTAGCAGGCGGCAAGGTCGACACGGGCCTGCCATTCCTCCGGCGAGACTTCTGAACCGAGGTTGGCGACTTTGGAGGACTTGAGGGCGTGCACGGTCATCATAACGCTCCGGGGTATAAACTGGTTCCCAACGGTAACCCCGTAGTGCCCCAACCGGAAGTCCTTACGGCCGCGTGGCGAGTTTGACCCCCTTCGGCCCCGGGGACGGAGGGGGTCAGAGCTTCTTCTTGCCCGCCAAGGGACTGCGCGGCTCGGCCGGCAGCGGATAGGCCGTGGTCGACTTGACGCGCTCCATCGAAAAGCGGGACGTCACGTTCTTGAGCGGCATGGTGTCGATCAGGCGCTTGTAGAAGGCGTCGTAGGCCTGCATGTCGGGCACCGCCACGCGCAGCATGTAGTCGATGTCGCCCGCCATGCGATGGAATTCCATCACCTCGGGCATGGCGGTGACGGTCTGGGCGAACTTCGACAGCCAGGCCGAGGAATGATCGCCGGTCTCGATCGAGACAAAAACGGTGAGGCCGACACCGATCGATTCGGGCGAGATCAGCGCCACGCGCTTCAGGATGACGCCGGTCTTCTCCAGGCGCTGGATGCGCTTCCAGCATGGGCTTTGCGACAGGCCCACCCGATGGGCGATCTGGGCCAGCGACAGGCTTGCGTCCTCCTGGAGGAGCACCACGATCTTGCGGTCGATCGCATCCATTTTTCGACCACCCATGATGAAGCAGCCGAACCACTGTCGGACCTGTTGTCCAAAATCTCAACAGGCGGTTCAGGTCGCCAGCGATTCCAGGCTGACCGGCCGGCCCAACCGGGCCGCCAAGGCCTCGGCCAGCGCCTCGACATCGTCGTCGAGCGGGCCGGCGTAGGCCGCGAGCCGCGGGTCGGCTTCCTTGAACCACGCCAGGCGCCGGACACCCGCCTCGCACAGCAGCGTGCCGACCACACGGCCATCGACGGCGATGGTCCAGAGGGCCGGTTCCGCACGGTCGACGAAAAGCAGGCGGGTCGCGCGGGCTACGATATCGCTGGCAAGGTCGAGCATGACCCGACTCTAAGGGCGGGCGCCCGGCACCGGCAATGAAACCAGCAATCGAATGAGCCCCGCTTTGCAGGAGAAAAATCTCTGCCGCCGACAGGAGAGAGAATTTTCGTCTCCCGGCGATGACGGCGCCGCGCTGCTGAATTACGCTTGCAACCCATACGGGCCCATCCACGAGAGCCCGAACATTCACCACCAGAGGCATTCGCGATGGCGCCAACCAACCGTCTCATCGAAGCCCGCAGAACCCAACTCCGAGCGCAGGCTGAAGCCGACAAGCGTGGCGACGCCAAGGCGGTGCCCGACGCCAGCCGCCACAGACCGCAGACGGCCCGGCCGAAGGCGCGACCGAAGTCGAAAACCTAGCCGCGGGCCGCTACCGCAGCAGGCCGATTTCCTTGTAGTACGCCTCGACCCCGGGCTGCAGCGTGCCCGGCCGCGGCAACGCCGCCAGCGTGTTGGTGGCCGTCGTCTCCGAGAGTTGCTTGGACTGCAGGTTAAGACGCTCTACCTTGTTCAGCGCGGCGGCCAACCGACGGCCGACATTGTCGGGAAGTCCGGGCCGCGCCAGCACGAAGCTCCAGGATCCCACCGTGAGAAGCGGCTCGGTTTGACTGCGATACATGCCGGCCGGCACGGTAAGGCGCCTCAGAAAACCGTACTTGGTCACGATGCGATCGATCTCGCCGGCATCGGGAACGAGGAAACGGGCGCCTGCCGGGCTGTTGGAAACGGCGACGAAGCCCGGCCAGCGCACGCCACCGCCCCACAAGGCCGCCACCTGTCCGTCGATGACCATCGCCGGACCGTCGCCGGCGCGATCGAGATAAACCGAATGGAAGTCCTTCTCGGGATCGAGGCCGATGCCGTCCACCACGGTGCGGCCCAGGATGACGAGACCGGATCCGCGCGCGCCCCAGGCGATAGGTTGTCCCTTGAGCTCGGTGATGCGGCGATAGCGGCTGTCGCCCCGCACGACGAACATGCCGGGCGAAGCGTACATCGCGGTGACGACCTTGAGTGCGGTCGGCGGCCGGCCGGTGCCGGCGAAGACCTCCTGCGCCACCTCGCCCTGCACCAGTGCGAGGTCGAGCTTGCCTTCCTCGAGCAGCGGCACGTTCTCCGTGCTGCCCTTGGTGTTGACCTCTTCGATCTCGAGCGTCGGATCGGCGCCCTTGATCGCGTTGACGAACGCCGCGCCATAGACCGGGAAGCCGCCGCCGGGGGTGGCCGTGCCGAGCTTGAGCGGCGCCGCCGCGACCGCCGGCGCGCTCACGAGCGCAAGTCCGGGCAGGGCGACGAGCAGGGAGCGGCGTCCGAAACAGGGCATGGCTTCATTCTAGGGTCTTACACCCGGTGATTCGAGCATCATGCCCCTCGCCCGATCCATGAGGAAGAGATCGAGCATGACGTATTCGGTGGCATCGTAGGCGTAGGGCTCGGCACGGATGCCGGCAAGACAATTGCGCAGGCGGCGTTTTAGCGAGCCCAGCGTCTGCCATTCGAGCCGGTAGATCGGATAGCCGGTGGGATGAGCTTCGGGGATCGTCACGCCGGCGAGCTTCCGGCCGGCATTGTCGTCGTGGCAGATCGCACAGGACAGGTTGAGCTGACCTTGGCGGACCTTCCAGAGATCCTGCCCCTTGAGGCGAAACGGGACAAGTTTCGGATCGTCCGGCGGCGCGATCGGCAGTCCCCGCGACTGGTGCGCGACATAGGCCGCGAGCGCCAGCAACTCCCGGCTTTCGGGCGGAAAACCGGCGGCCTGCTGGTTGGCCGTGCGGCAGAGATTGATCCGGCCCTCGAGATCGACCGGCGCGTCGGCGTCCTTCGGAATGGCGGGGTAGCGTGCGGCGACGCCCTTCATGCTGGCCGCACCGCCATGGCAATCGGCGCAGGACTTGCCGGCCGCCCCCGCGGCCTTGCCCCATAGCTGGCCCCCCAGCTGCACGAACAGCATGCCGGGATTGGCGGTGTCGTCGTCCTGCATCTTCTGCAGCGCCTCGCCCATGTCCTGGGTGCCGGAGCGACGCTTGTCGGTCGCGCCCTTGTCAGCCATGCCTTGGGCCAGCGCCCAGGAAGCGGCGAAGACGATCGCCAGCCCGATACCCAGGCGCAGCACCTTCATTCGACGGCGATAGCGACCCGCTCCTCGACGACGAAGCCTTCGTCGCCGGTCCAGCGCAGGCCGACCGTGCCGCTCTCGCTCGCCACAGCGAAGAAGGAGACGAACGGGTTGGCGGCGATCGCAGGCGACATCTCCATGTCGAAGATCTCGGTGCCATTCCATGTCGCGGTGAAGCGCTCGATGATGTTGCGCGGGATGATCCGGCCGTTCGGGCCCGGGCGGAAGCCGGTCTCCATGGGATGCAGGATCAGCGCCTTGATCTCGACGACCGAGCCACGCTTGGCCGTCTTCGGCGCGTTGACGAGGACGTTGGCCATCAGGTCGCCTCCTCGAGGCAGGCGGCGAGCGTTACGATCACATCGGCGCGGGCGCTCCAGAACTGCCCGCCCGAGGTTTCGGCGATGGCCACGATCTTCTGCGAATCGCCCAGCTTGATGCGCGTGCCGACGACGGCGCGGCCGTTGCGCGGCCCGAGCCGGGCGGTGAAGACGCCGGGCTGCGGGTTCTTCTCGTTGAAGACGTGGATGGCCTTGATGTAGTCGGCCTCGGTCATCGGGCTCTCGACCGACACGACCAGCGGCACGGTGCTGCCGTTCTCGACCAGCGGCGGCAGGTCGAGGCTCACCCGCCCTTCGCGGATCGGGGTGTCGCCCACGACCTTGCGGATGGCGGCCGCCATGGCTTCGGGCGTCGCCGAGGCGGAACCGAACGGCAGGACGACGATGGCCCCAGCGGTGGCCCCCGCAGTGGCTGCAGTGCCGGCAAGGAAACGACGCCTGTCCATCTGGTGGTCCATTCAGTCCTTCAAGGTTGCGAGATAGGCCACGACATCCTCGACCTGCGCGGCCGACAGGATGGTCTTGCCGTCGAAATTGCGGGCGACCCGCTGCAGGCCGCTGGTCCGGTAATAGGCCGGCATGATCGTGTCGGCATTGAGACGCGCGCCGTCGACGATGCGCAGCCGCAACTGCCCCTCCGACCAGCGCGAGCCAGCCCCGGCGAGACTCGGAGAGAGGTCACCCTGGAAGCGCTCCTCGGCGATCGGGCCGGAATGGCACAGCAGACAAAGCCCGATGCCGCGGTTGGCCACGATCGCGCGGCCGCGGGCGGCGTCGCCCGGCTGCCCGGTGAGCGAGGCGGGAATACCGTCGCCCACAATCTGCGGGGCGATCTGCTGGGCAACCGCGGCCGGCGCGGCGAGCGCCAGGGCGGCGGCAAGCAGGCCCGGGCGCAGCATCGCTCAGCCGAAGGTTTCGGCGGTGATGGTGCGGAACCAGCTCGAGGCATAGAGCGCCTCCTGGCCGCGCAAGCCACCCACCGCACTGAGCGGGCTCACCCCGCCCGCCCCGGGGATGTCGGCGAGCAGGCCCTTGTCCGGCCGGTAGACGCCGGCGATCGAGATGCCGTAGTCGGCGGCCAGCAGGCTGTAGCAGGTGTTGATCAACAGCGGCTGCTGGGGCGCGCGGCCGGCCAGCAGCTCGACGATAGCCGCAGCGCAGACCTTCGCCTGGGCGTTGGCCGCGAACGCCGACTTGGGCATCGCCCCCATGATGGCGGCATCGCCCAGCACGTGGATGCCACGCTGCAGGGTCGACTCGAACGCCACCGGCTCGACCGGGCACCAGCCGGTGCGGTCGGCCACGCGGGCTTTGGCGGCGATGGCGCCGGCCTTCTGCGGCGGGATGACGTTGGCAACGTCGGCCTTGTGGCTGCCGAACTCGGTGGTGAGCGTCAGCGTTGCCGGATCGACCGAGGTCACCTTGCCGCCCTTGCTGAGCGGCACCCACTCGATCGTGCCGGGATAGAGCTGGGCCCAGCCGTCCTGGAACAGACGCTGCTTGGAGAAAGCGTCCTTGGAGTCGAGCAGCAGAAGCTTGGACTTCGGCTTCCAGATGCTCAGCCAGTAGGCGATCAGGCTGGCGCGTTCGTAGGGACCGGGCGGACAGCGAAACGGATTGGGCGGCGACGACATCACCACCAGGCCGCCATCTCTCATGTCCTGGAGCTGCTGGCGCAGCAGCACGGTCTGGGCACCGGCCTTCCAGGCGTGCGGCATCTTCTGGGCTGCCGCTTCGTCGTAGCCGGGGATCGCTCCCCAGTCGAAGTCGATGCCGGGCGAGAGCACCAGCCGATCCCACGAGAGCTGCGTGCCATCGGCCAGGGTCACCGTCCGGGCCAAAGCGTCGATCGCGGTCGCGGACGTTTCAGCGACCGTGACACCAGCCGCTTTGATGCCGTCGTAGCGGAACTGCTGCTGGGACATCTCGCGCAGATTGGCGAGCACCGAGTTGCTGAAGGGACAGGCCGTGTAGATCGGGTTGGGCTCGACCAGGGTGACGCCGAGCTTGGGGTCGAGCTGCTTCAGCGTGCGCGCCGCAGTGGCGCCGCCGAAGCCTCCCCCCACGACGACGACGCGGGCAGCACCTTGCGCCGAGGCAAGCGACGGAGCCGCGAGACCGGCAGCACCGGCGAGCTTGAGAAAGGTACGACGCGTTGCCATCGACTACTCCGGCTGGACCGCGAACCAGGCCGCGATCGCTTCGGTCTGCTGGTCGTCGAAGCCCTTGGCGATGCGCCCCATCACGCTGGAGGGCCAGGCATCGCTCCGGTATTCGCGCATGGCCGTGACGATGTCGGCCGACTTGCGCCCGGCGATGCGCGGGATGACGGAGTCGGTCACCTTCATGGGCGCATGACAGCCGGTGCACGAACTGGCCCCCGGCGGCCCATTGGGCGGGGCATCGGCCGCCTGCGCCGGGCCGCCCGACAGGAATGCCAGGGCCAGCGCCGGCAGCAGCAATCGACCCATTTACGCGCCTTTCTTCAGCTCATGATGCATCAGCGGCAGGTTGCGAACGCGCTTGCCCGTCGCCTTGGCGATCGCATTCAAGACCGCAGGCGCGGCCACCGCAATGGTGGGCTCGCCGACTCCGCCCCAGAAGTCGTTGGTCGGGACCAGCACGGTCTCGACCCTGGGCATCTCGTCGATGCGCATCACGTTGTGGCTGTCGAAGTTGGTCTGCTCGACGGCACCGTCCTTCACGGTGATCTCGCCGTAGAGCACCGCCGACAGGCCGTAGACGAACGAACCCGCGACCTGACGCTCGATCTGCGCCGGGTTGACGACATGGCCGGGGTTGGTGGCCGCCGTGATCTTGTGGATCTTGAGATGGCCCTCGGGGCTCACCGAGACTTCAGCGACGCCGGCCACGTAACTGCCATAGCCCATGACCTGCGAGATGCCATGGAAATGACCCTCCGGCAGCGGCTTGCCATAGCCCGCCTTGTCGGCAGCGGCCTTCAGCACCGCGGCCCACTTGGGCTTCAGCAGCTTCATGCGGAAGGCCAGCGGATCCTGGCCCGCGGCCTCGGCCAATTCGTCCATGAAGCATTCCATGTAGACGGCGTTCTGGTTCACGTTCACGCCACGCCAGAAGCCCGGCGTGATGTGCGGATTGCGCATCGCATGGTCGATCAGGAGGTTCGGCACGTTGTAGCCGTAGGCCGCCTCGGCGCCGCCTGCCATCAGGCCCTGGAACGTCGCGGGGTCCATGCCGTTCACGAGGTTTCCCGGCAGCAGCGAGGCCAGGATCGACTGGCCGGAGATGCGGACCTGCAGCCCGACCAGGTTGCCCTGGGCATCGAGGCCGCCCGTGAGCTTGCACATCGTGATCGGATGATACTGGCAGTGCGTCATGTCCTCTTCGCGCGACCACATCAGCTTGATCGGCGTGCCTTGCATCTCCTTGGCGACCAGCACGGCCTGGCGGACATAGTCCGAACGGCCACGCCGGCCGAAGCCACCGCCCAACATCAGCTTGATGACATCGCACTTGGCGACCGGCAGGCCGGACGCCTCGGAGGCGGCGGCAAGGGCCGCCTCGCCGTTCTGCGTGCCGCACCAAACCTCGCACTTGTCGGCCGTGACGAGCGCCGTGGCGTTCATCGGCTCCATGGTGACGTGGTGCTGGTAGGGGAAGCTATAGATCGCCTCCACCTTCTTGGCGGCGCCGTCGATCGCGGCCTTGGCGTCG
Organism: Alphaproteobacteria bacterium; assembly: GCA_947474005.1. Taxonomy (GTDB): domain Bacteria; phylum Pseudomonadota; class Alphaproteobacteria; order Reyranellales; family Reyranellaceae; genus Reyranella. The sequence continues at coordinate 33,875 of CANJHI010000018.1, forward strand.
CCCACCTTGTTGCCGACGAAGGCTTCGGGCGCGGTGAGGCCTTCCGTCAGCAGGGCGGCGATGCTCTCGCTCGACACCTTGCCGAGATCGCCGATGTCCCACTCGGTGGGAAGGGCTGCCAGCGCGGTGCGGGCGTTCCAGTAGGTGTTGGCCACGACCACGACGGCATTGCCGTCGATCGCCACGACCTTCTTCACGCCCGGCATCTTCTCGACCTTGGCCGCGTCGAAGCTCTTGAGCTTGCCGCCGATCACCGGGCAGGCGCGGACGGTCGCCACGAGCATGCCGGGCATCGTGAAGTCGATGCCATAGATCTGCTTGCCGGTGACCTTGTCGAGCGTATCGAGCTTCTTCACCGGCTTGCCGGCGATCTTCCAGTCCTTCACGTCCTTGAGCTTCACCTCCTTGGGCGGCTCGAGCTGGGCCGCTGCCGCGGCGACCGCACCGTAAGTGAGCTTCTTGCCCGATCCCTTGTGGGTGATGACGCTGTTGGCCGCGCTGCACTCGGCCGCCGGCACCTTCCATTCCGCCGCCGCCGCCGCGATCAGCATCTCGCGCGCCATGGCGCCGCCTTCGCGGACATACTGGTTGCTCTCGCGGATGCCGCGACTGCCGCCGGTCGAGAAATTCTTCCACACGCGGTTGCGCCTGAGGTTCTCGCCCGGCGTGGGATACTCCCAAGTGACCTTGCTCCAGTCGCACTCGAGTTCCTCGGCGACGAGCTGTGCAAGACCCGTCAGCGTGCCCTGGCCCATCTCCGAGCGGGCAATGCGGATCACCACCTTGTCGTCGGGCATGACCACGACCCAGGCGTTGAGTTCCTTGGCCTCGGCGGCATGCGCCACGCCAAAGGTGCTGAAGCCCAGCGAGAAGCCGCCAGCGACGGCAGCGCCGCTGACCATGAAGCCCCTGCGACGAAGAGAGGGACGGCGAAGAGACGTCTGATGAATCGTCATGATGCGTCCTCCCCTCAGGCCTTGGCGGCGGCGTGGATGGCTTCGCGCACCTGCTGGTAGGTGCCGCAGCGACAGATGTTGGTGATGGCCGCGTCGATGTCGGCATCCGTCGGCTTGGGCTTGGCCGCGAGCAGCGCGGTGGCCGCCATGATCATGCCGCTCTGGCAGTAGCCGCATTGCGGGACATCGAGCTCGACCCAGGCCTGCTGGATCTTGGTGAGCGTGCCGTTGGCGGCCAACGCCTCGATGGTCGTGATCTTGCGGTTGCCCACCGAGTTGACGGGAACCTGGCACGAACGGGTTGCCACGCCGTCGATGTGGACGGTGCAGGAGCCGCACTGGGCGATGCCACAGCCATATTTCGTGCCGGTGAGATTGAGCTGCTCGCGCAGGACCCACAACAGCGGCGTACGCGGATCGGCACTATGGTTCAGCGCCTTGCCGTTGACATTGAGGACAGCCATCCCGGTCTCCTGTTGTTTGGAGTGTGGCGGAGAGCCTAACCGAGGCGACGCGCGCCGCATAGCAACTGCATCACCTTCACGGAGGTGTGAAGTCCGGCGGGCCAGAGTCTCAGAATAGTCTTCCTATCTTGCGCGGCTCATTCGGTCCCGAGCCATTGATTCCAAAGGATTTCCGCCGATGAGAATGAGAAAGAAAGTGTCGAATTTTTCGACTTCCATTCTCCTCCCCGGACGCGTGAATGAATTCGCCCGGACGATCGATGGAACGAGGTAGGAAGATAGGAATTCTGTAGGAAAAAGTCAAGGCCAGGCGGTTAGCCGATGCAGGCCTCGAAGACGCGCCGGTAATTGCCGCCCAGGAGTTTTGCCGTCTCCTCTGCGTTGAATCGCGTGCGCAAGGCGGCGGCGAGCTGCGGCAGATCGGCGTAGCTCGGCATCGTACTGCCACCGGGCAGACCCATCTGGTCGGTGCCGAGCCCGACGCAATCGATGCCGACCACGTCGACCATCCGCGCGAAGCCGTCCGTGGCATAGGACACGATGTTCGGGAAAAAGGCCGGGATCGGCCAGATGCCGATGACGCCGCCGGTGGCGGCGATGGCCCGCGCATGATCCGACGTGATCTGCCGGGTCCACGGTGCCGGCCGGTCGCTGAGCGAGGTGTGCGACAGGACGAGCGGCCTGGACGTCGCAGCGGCCGCCTTCTTCACGAGCTCGTAGGGGCCGTGCGCCACGTCGACCACGATGCCGATCTGGTTGCAGCGGCGGATCACCTCGGCGCCGAACGCCGTCAGCCCGCCATGCACACTGGGCTCAGTCTGGATATCGCCCAGCTCATTCGGCCGGTAATGCGTGAGCTGCAGATGGCGCAGCGCCCAGCGCTGGTGAGCCTCGTCGAGGCGCTCGATCCGGCCTTCGAGGAAATCCGCGCCTTCGGACGAGACGATGACGGAGGGCCGGCTGGACCGTGCCGCGCGCAGCTCTGCAGCACTCCGGATGATCGGCAGGTTCTGGTCGCGGGCGAGCTTGTGCAGTGCCGGAAACGAGGATTGGCTGAAGGTGTAGAGTTCACCGGGCCTGGGATCGCGGCCCGGGCGCAAGCGGCCGCCACTCGTCGTGATGATCGGCGAGTCGGAAACGACCGCAAGGCAGATCGCGGAGACGCCGCCCTGGCTCATCGGGCTGGCGACGGCGAGCGCCTGGCCACGGCCCAGGCTCATCTGGATGATGTTGCCGGCATGGCTGTGGACGTCGACCGCCGTGCCGTCGACGGCTTGCGCCATCGCGGGCACCGGAAGACAGAACAGCGGGCTTGCGGCCAGCATCGCGCGGCGCGTCATGCCTGGCGCCACTTCGGCACCGTGCAATTGATAGCGCCATCCGTCGCTACCGGACGATACGCGCCAAGTGCCGCCGAGACGCAGCGCGCCATTCCCGAGCTTCAACGGCTGATCGGCGAAGACCTCGACCACGGCCAGCGGATTGTTGGGCACGCAGCCCTGGCAGCAGCCGGGCTCGGCCATCATCAGGAAATGGTCGGCGCGTCCGGACGGCAGCAACGTGAGCGGAAAACCGGTGATCTCGACAGACTTGCCATTGGCCTTGTCGGCGCGCGGCTTGCCGAGGTCCTGCCAGGACAGGCGCATCTAATCTCCCTAGAGCTTGGGAGGCGGATAATAAGGCCTTTCACCCAGCGCTTGCACGCGTTTCCAGAATTCGGGACCCGAGGCCTTGCCGACCTCGTCGAGGTCGGCGGCCTGGCGCCACAGGCTCCATGACTAGGGATGCAGCCGGCTCGCCTCGGCCATCTGCAGGTCGCCCTCGGCCGCGTGGCCGTTGGCGCGCAGCCACACGCCGAGGCGAAAGCGCGTGCGGGCTTCGGCGATCGCAGGCGTCACCTTGGGCAGATTCATACGGGCTGAAGTGGCGGGAAGCGCATGCTTGCCGGTGTCGACCCAGGCGCGGACGGCATCAAGATAGGCTTGGCGCGCGGCCAGGCGTTCGGCCTGGTCCTCGGGCGACATGGTCCTGGTCTTGAGATCCATGCGGCGGAAATGGTCGGTCGATCCCGCCGTCTCGGGCGGACGCACGATCCTGCCCTGCTCGTCGATCCAGATCGCCTGCGGCACGTTCACGAGATTGTAGAGGTCTTCCAGCCGATGCTCGGTGTCGATGAGCTGCCAGTAGCTCGACTTGCCGCTCGCTTGGGCTTGCTCGATCCAGGGTCGCGCATGGTCGGCGCCGCGGCTTTCCTCGGCCACGGCCACCACCATGAAGTTCCTGTCCTTCAGTTCGTCGTAGAGAGCCTGCCACACGGGCAAGTCAAAACGGCAGCCTCACCAACTGGCCCAGGTGGCGACGAAAACCTTTTTGCCCCGCAGCTGCGAGAGCGTGCGCGGCACGCCATCGATGTCCGGCAGGGTGAAATCAGGCGCCTGCAGGCCCTCGAGGGCGGCATTGCGCTCCTCGGCCGGGGCGCCCAGCGCCCACACGTCGCGCGCGTCGCTCGCGATCACCGGCCCGCCGAGCTTCGTCCAGAAGGCCTCGACGTCGACCTCGGTTCCCTTCACCGCCGACGCCGGCATCGGCACGCAGAGTTCGGCGCGGCACATGCCCTCGGGCTTCAGCGTCCAGCCGGTGACCTTTTCGGCATCGGCCGCCGTCATCCACAAACCGTCCCGGGTGGCGACGTCGAATTCGTCGGTTGGAGTCAGTATCTTTGTCATGCTGAGCGTAGCGAAGCATCTTTCCAGGCAAGAGGAAAGATCCCTCGCTCCGCTCGGGATGACAACATTGCGTTACTTGGGAACCGAGATCGTCACTTCCTTGGAAGTGATGAACTCGAGCAGCACCGGCACGCCCTTCTTGGTCTGCTCGATGCCGCGCTTGATGGCGGGAATGATGTCCTCGGGCTTGGTCACCCGCTCGCCGTAGCCGCCGAAGGCGCGGGCCATGGCGGCGTAGTCGCCCGAGATGTCGGTCGAACGGTACTTCTCGGTCGAGACCTTCATGATGTGAAGCTCGATCGCCATCGAGAAATTGTTGAGCAGGATCGACATGATCGGGATGCGCTCGCGCACCGCGGTCTCGAAATCCATGCCGGTGAAGCCGATCGCGGCATCGCCCCAGACGTTGATGCAGAGCTTGTCCGGGCAGGCGAGCTTGGCGCCCATGGCGAGGCCCAGGCCATAGCCCAGCTGGGTGGTCTTGCCCCAGCCGATGTAGGTGTGCGGCGCCGTCGTCTTCCAGAACGGCGAGAGCTGGTCGCGCGGGCTGCCGGCGTCGTGGGTGATGATGGTGTTGGCCTTGTCGACCGTGTGCTGCAGGTCCCACAGCACGCGGTAGGGATTGAGCGGCGCCTCGTTGTTGGTGAGCTTGGGCATCCACTCCTTGAGCCACTCATCGGCCATCGGCTTGATCTCGGCCACGACCGGGGCGGCGTCGCGCTTCTTGCCGCCAACCAGCTTGCTGCACTCGTCGATCATGGCGCGCAGTGCCAGCTTGGCATCGCCGATCAGACCGTACTGGGCACGCACGTCCTTGTTGAGATGGTTGGGATCCAGCGTCGTGTGGATCACCGTCTTGCCTTTCGGCATCGAGATGCCGAAGTTCGTCTCGGTGAAGGAGCAGCCGACGCCGAACAGCACGTCGCAATGGTCGAGGAAGTAGCGCACCTGCTTCGGATAGGCGCGACCGCCCGAGCCCAGCGACAGCGGATGGGTCTCGTCGAAGCTGCTCTTGCCCTGCAGCGAAGTGCAGACCGGAATCGCCAGAAGCTCGGCCAGCTCCTTCAATTCGTCATAGGCCTCGGCCCAATGCACGCCGTGGCCGGCATAGAGGATCGGCCGCTTGGCCGCGACCAGCACCTTGGCGGCTTCCTTCACCGCGGCGGGATCGGGACCGTATTTGGTGGCGACGACCGGCACGTAGGTCAGCGGATCGGGCGCATCCTCGCCATTGGCCTCGGCCGGAAACTCGATGATGACCGGCGAGCCGCGGCCGTTGCGCAGCAGGCTGAAGGCCCGGCGCATGACGTTCTCGATATCGGCGCCCGAGGTGATCGGCTCGGCATGCTTGGCGACATGCGCCATGGTGATGGTGGAGTTGAAGTTCGGCGGCACGTGCGCGATGCGCCGCGGATAGCCCGCCGGGATGACCAGCAGCGGCACCGATTCGCCGAACGCCTGGGCCACGCCGCCATAGGCGTTCTCCGAGCCCGGTCCGCTCTGCATGCAGAACACGCCCATCTTGCGGCCCTTGGTCAGGCGCGACATGGCGTCGGCCATGTGCAGGCCGATGCGCTCCTGGCGCACGATGATCGGGCGGATGTCGATCGCCGCGCAATGCTCGATCAGATGGTTGACGGGATAGGCGAAGAGATACTCCACGCCCTCGCGCTTGAGGATTTCCGCGATTGCCGGACCGGTCTTCATCTTGATCTCCTCCCAGAGAAACCTCGACTGCGGCCCGCCCCCTCCGCCCTTCGGGCACCTCCCCCATGTGATGGGGGAGGAAAGAAGGATCATTCCCCTCCCCCGTCTTACGGGGGAGGTGCCCGAAGGGCGGAGGGGGACGGCTACAGCAAGGCTATTTGTTCAATTCCTTCATCGCGCTGTCGAGACCGCCCAGGGTGAGCGGGAACATGCGGTTGGAGCTCAGCTGCTGCAGGAGCTGGATCGACGGCGTGTAACTCCAGTGCCGCTCGGGCACCGGGTTGAGCCACACCATGCTGCGATAGGTGTCGGCCACGCGCTGGATCCAGGTCTGGCCCGACTCCTCGTTCCAATGCTCCACCGAGCCGCCGGGATAGGCGATCTCGTAGGGACTCATCGAGGCGTCGCCGACGAACAGCACCTTGTAGTCGGCCGGGTAGGTATGGAGCAGCTGCGCCGTCGAGAATGTATCGACGTGGCGGCGGCGGTTGTCCTTCCACAGCTTCTCGTAGAGGCAATTGTGGAAGTAGAAGAACTCGAGATGCTTGAACTCGCTGCGCGCCGCCGAGAACAGCTCCTCGCAGACGCGGATATGCGCATCCATCGAGCCGCCGATGTCGAACAGGATCAGCAGCTTCACCTTGTTGCGCCGCTCCGGCACCATCTTGATCTCGAGCCAGCCCGCGTTGCGCGCCGTCGAGCGGATCGTGTCGGGCATGTCGAGCTCGACCTCGGCGCCCTCGCGCGCAAACTTGCGCAGGCGCCGGAGCGCGATCTTGATGTTGCGCGTGCCGATCTCGACGGTGTCGTCGAGGTTCTTGTACTCGCGCTTATCCCACACCTTGACCGCGCGGCCCTCGCGGTTCTTGTCCTGGCCGATGCGCACGCCCTCGGGATTGAAGCCGTGCGCACCGAACGGTGAGGTCCCGGCCGTGCCGATCCACTTGCTGCCGCCCTGGTGGCGCTTCTGCTGCTCCTCGAGCCGCTTCTTCAGCGTCTCCATGAGCTTCTCCCAGCCGCCCATCGCCTCGATCTGCTTCTTCTCCTCTTCGGTGAGAAGCTTCTCGGCGAGCTTGCGCAGCCATTCCTCGGGGATTTCGGCGGCAATGCCTTCACCGGGCACGGCCTCGAGGCCCTTGAAGATATGGCCGAAGACTCGGTCGAACTTGTCGAGGTTGCGCTCGTCCTTCACCAGGATGGCGCGCGACAGGTAATAGAAATCGTCGACGCTGAAGTCGGACACGCCCTTGTCCATGCCTTCCATCAGCGCGAGGTACTCCTTGATGGAGACCGGCACCTTGGCCTGACGTAGCTCGAGGAAGAAGTTCACGAACATCGCGATCTCCCTTTGGTCACCGGGGGCGTTACTGGCGCTGCTCCCGCCGCGCCATGAAGGCGAGACGCTCGAACAGATGGACGTCCTGCTCGTTCTTGAGCAGTGCGCCGTGCAGCGGCGGAATGAGCTGCTTGGAATCCTTGGAGCGCAGCGCGTCCGGCGACATGTCCTCGACCATCAGCAGCTTCAGCCAGTCGAGCAGCTCGGAGGTCGACGGCTTCTTCTTGAGGCCCGGCACTTCGCGGATGTCATAGAAGACGTTCAGCGCCTCGCGCAGCAGGTTGCGCTGCAGGTCGGGGAAATGGACGTCGACGATCTGGGTCATCGTCTCGCGATCGGGGAAGCGGATGTAGTGGAAGAAGCAGCGGCGCAGGAAGGCGTCGGGCAGCTCCTTCTCGTTGTTCGAGGTGATCATCACGATCGGGCGCTGCTCGGCCTTGATGACCTGCTGCGTCTCGTAGACGTAGAATTCCATGCGATCGAGTTCGAGCAGCAGATCGTTGGGGAATTCAATGTCGGCCTTGTCGATCTCGTCGATCAGCAGTACCGGGCGCTCGGGGTGCGTAAAGCCCTCCCACAGCTTGCCCTTCTTGATGTAGTTGGCGATGTCCTTGACCCGCTCGTCGCCGAGCTGGCTGTCGCGCAGGCGCGAGACGGCGTCGTACTCGTAGAGGCCCTGCTGCGCCTTGGTGGTCGACTTGATGTGCCACTCGATGATCGGCGCCTTCAGCGCCTTGGCGACTTCATGCGCCAGCACGGTCTTGCCGGTGCCGGGCTCGCCCTTGATCAGCAGCGGGCGCTGCAACGCGATGGCCGCGTTCACCGCCACGCGCAGGTCGTCGCTGGCCACATAGGAGTCGGTACCGGTAAATTTCATGATGCAAAATCCAAGTTCACAAGGGCAACGGGTACCCTAGAGGCGGGCCTTCCAGCCAGCAAGGCCGAGGGAGCAGGCCTGGGGACCAGACCTGCAGTGCGGCTCAGCCGCCGGCTCTCACGATGAAATAGACGATGGCGGCGGCCGCGAGCAGCAGCGACACCGCCAGCCGGCCCGGTGCGAAGACCAGCTTGGGCGCAGGCGCGCCCGGCGGCACCACGTCGTCGAGCGGCTTGCGGCCCGTGATCATGGCGCCGATCAGGTTCTGCTTCTTCCAGACGAGATAGACGATGGCGGCCAGCACGTGGAGCGCCACCATCCACAACAGCACGTTGATCCAGAACTTGTGAAAGGCCGTCGCCCGCTCGACCCACTTGTCGGCAACCAGCAGCGCGAGTGGCCCGTTCACCGTTCCCATGTCGGTGTCCGCGGCGAACAGCCCCGCCGCCGTCTGCAGCAGCACGGCGAGCAGCAACGCCACGACCATGGCGCCGCCCACGGGGTTGTGGCCCGCCTCGCGCGGACGGCCGCGTCCCAGAAGATCCCGGAGATGGCCGATCGCCGCTGCCGGCCCCTTCACGAAATCGGTGAAACGGGCGGTGGTGCTGCCGACGAAGCCCCAGGCGATGCGAAAGAGGACCAGGGTGATGATCGCGTAGCCCGACCAGAAATGGAACTTCATCCACTCGCCGCCGGCCCGGCCGGTGAAATACGAGATCACCATCAGGACGACGAGCGTCCAGTGGAACAGTCGGACAGGCAGATCCCAGACCCGGATCTTACGTTCGTTTTTATCGGCCATGCGCTGTTATCGACTCCCGTGGGAAGGCTGACAATCCCCGGCCATGGGATCCCCCGGACTCCACTACACGCAGTCGTGATGGTGGCAGGCCCATCTAATCTGTTCGCTTTGGCGCGAACCTCTGCAACAAATATGCGGGCGTCGAGGTCCAAAGGGCCCGTCGGCCGATTGAATTCAAAGGGGATGGCTCATGAGAAAGACACTGGTTTTGGCTGTGATCGGCGCGCTCGCGGCCGGCACGATGGTCGGCGGCGCGACAATTGCGTTTGCACAGGCCGATGTCATCAAGGAGCGTCAGGAAAACCGCAAGCAGACCGCTGCTGCGATGCGCGCGATCAAGGGCATCATCGACGCCAAGGGGCCGACCACCGGTGCCGTCGAGCAGGCCGCCAAGCTCAAGACGCTCGAAGCGGCGTTCGTGAAGCAGTTCCCGGCGGGCTCCGACAAGGGTGAGACCAAAGCACTGCCGACCGTATGGTCCGACATGGCGGGCTTCACGGCCGCGAGCAAGGCGGCCGATGCCGCCTACGACAAGCTCGCTGTCGCGGCGGGTTCGGGCGACATGGCGGCTCTGACCGCTGCGTTCGGCGAGACCGGCAAGGCCTGCGGCGCCTGCCACGACAAGTTCCGCGCCAAGGCCAACTGATCCGGAGTCCCGGGCAAACTAGTTCGGGATCGGCTCAGGCCAGAACGACTATGCCGCCGTCGGCGGCATAGTATTCGATCCTGGTGATCTGTGCTGGCTTGGCCTTGACGACCCAGCACAGCGTGGCGACAGCGAAGAAGAAGCCATAGGCGGGCGCCGCGGCGAAGGTGGCGACGACCGCGGCAAGCGCCAGAAAAAACCGACAATCTGGAACACGATTAGATCCTAGGGTCTCGACGTAGCTGGAGAGTGGGCCAGGCGAGCCTCGAGGTCAGGCTGCCGCCACGCTGGGGACCGTCAGGGCCTGATGGACGATCGCTTCGGCGGTGAATCGCCAGGTCCGAGAGGCGTGGATCGGAGACAGCCGCAGCTGTTCGCGCATGTTCATCCAGCTATCGAGGCCGAAGGCGACGTCGAGCGAGTCGAGCACCAGATCGTGGGCCGCCGGATGAAGATTGCCGAGTTCGGTCGCGAACCAGACGGCGAGGCGCTCACGCAGCAGCCGGCGCAAATGGGTCACGCCCAGACCGACAGCCGGCGCCACGCTGCGGACGCGTTCGGCAAAATGCCACACCGGCAACCACTCCTCGAAGAGCTGGGCACGATCGGACACCAGCAGGTCGATACGGTTGGAGAGCGGCGCCGCGGTGTCCACGGGACTGTTGGCGGCGAACGCCCGGCTGACGGCCAGATCGAAGGCCGCGGCATAGAGATCGGTGAGACTGGCGAAGTGCTGGAAGAGTGCCCGGCTCGATACCCCGGCGATGGTTGCGATGGCCGCCGACGTCGGCTCGACATCGCCCGCCTGGATGAGATCCAGGGTCGACTGGATCAGGGACTGACGGGTTCGCAGACCGCGCACGATGCGACCATCCTGCGAACGTGAAACGTCGATAGGGAAACCGATAATTTTCATGGGAAACCAATATAATAGGAATTTCGTTAATGACTCGACCCTAACAGGGCACTATTCGAATGTAACTTGCAAAAATGCATATCACGCTAAACCTCAGGCCTGATTTTGTTGTGTTTTTTTTCCAAGATAGGCGTTTTTGGTAAGTCTAATGCTGATTTGGATAAGCAACAGCCAAGCCCTTCCGGCCAGAATGACAGGCATTCTCGGCTTCATGCCAGGGGGTCTTGCGGACGCGGTCATTGATCGACAACGCGCCGTGAAAATATGAAAGGCCGGCCGCTTGGGGAACGACCGGCCTTCCTTACAAGCCCGCCTGGGTGTGTCTAGGTTGTCGAAGTCTTGGGGTGTGTGGGAAGGGGACTTCGACGAAGGCGGCTTGGGGGCCGCCGGCGGGCTATATAAAACTCGATGGGACGGGCAAGGCCACGATAGAGCGCTGCCAAACTGGGATCAAATGCCTTTCAGAAATGAATTTTATCGTCTGATTGAATGCCGTTAATGCAATTAACCTAACAAACGATCCCAAGCTTCGTCATCTGCAAAACCGCATATCTGATCCAGGCCTTATGTGCCAATTCTCAATGATTTGCGCATGCTGCGAGCATAAGATAGGCGGAAAAGGTCATTCTCCTTGAGCTGTCATTTGACACTCTTCCCTTGAATTATCATTTCATATCAATGTGTTATGCGGCCAAAATCATGGCCTTGCGTTGAATTGACGAGATCGCGGCGCCCAAACGGTTTGGGCACGCAGATCACACGTTCGCCGACACGGTTGAAACTGCCACGGCCTCGTCGCAGTCCGAACGTACGGAACGATATCTCGAGGGATGGCCCGGAGGGATTGCCCTGAGAGATTGCGACGCATCATCGAGCCGCCTCGCTTCGTGTTTCAGCCCCAATTCCATGCTAGACGGACCGCCTTTCCACCCTATTGGCTGCCCAATGCAGCGGCCGTTATTGGGAGTCCTCGCCCGTGCGACACGTCCGTTCCCTCCGATCCCTGCTCTGCATGCCCGCCGCCGTCCTCGCGCTGGGGTTCATGGCGCAACCCGCCTTCGCCGGCTTCGAGGAGGGTCTCAAGGCGCTGCAGGGCGGAGACATGGCGGTGGCCGAGAAGGAACTTCTGCCCCTCGCCAAGGAGCGTGATCCGCGCGCCCAGTTCCTCCTCGGTTTCTACGTCTATGGCAGTGCCGAATCGAAGCTCTTCGACATCAACAAAGCAGCACCCCTGCTGCTGGATGCCTCCGAGCGCGGCTATCTGCCGGCGATGATCCCGCTGGCCGGTGCCTATGCCGAAGGCAATGGCGTGCCGAAGAGCCTCAGCGAAGCCTACAAGTGGGTCGCCATCGCCGAACGCTGGAACGTGCCCAGTGCCAATCTCGCGCTCGAGCAGGCGGCGCGCGAGCTCAGCCCGGACGAAGTCGCCAAGGCCAAGGCCGCAGCGCTGGCCTACACCTTCAAGAGCAAATGATCGCGAGGCGAGTCGTGCCGTTCGCGGCACTTCTCGCCGCGACTGTCGCGCACGCTCAATCAAACGATACCGGCAATGTCTCGCCCGCCTTGCGCACAGCGGTGGCTGCGTACCGGGCCGGCGATCTTGCCGCCGCTGAATCGTCGCTGCGAGCGCTGGCGCCGGCAGATGCCGACGCCGCTGCATGGCTGGGGGCGATCCTGCTCGAGCGAGGCCTCCAGCGCGAGGGCCTGCGGCTGATCCAGCAATCCGCCGACGCCGGTTCGGCCGAGGGCGCGCACCGGCTGGCCCTGGTCTTCGCCCAGGGCGATGGCGGGACACCGCGCAACGACGCGCGCGCCGTCGAATTGTTCACGCGGGCCGCGGAAAAGGGCCACCAGCGCGCTCAGCTCAATCTCGGGACGCTCTACCTGCGCGGCCAGGGCGTGCCCCGCGACCTCATCCAGGCGCGCGCCTGGCTCGAGAAGGCGGCGGTCAATGGCGATCCTTACGCGCTTTATGTCCTGGGCCGCGCCATGGAGGAGAGCCTGGGTCCGGCCGCCGCCGATGCCGTCCGCGCCGCCAACCTCTACCGGCAGGCGGCCGAGAAAGGTCATCCGCTGGCCGCGCTGCGCTACGGCATGGCCCTGGCCGACGGCACAGGCGTCAAACGCGACGCCGTCGCCGCCCATCGTTGGCTGATACATGCGCAGCAGAACGGAGTTCCCGAAGCTGCCCTTGCGCTGGCCGACATGGCAGCGCGAACGCCCGCCTCGCGCGACAAGGCAACCAACGAGAAGATGCTGCAATCGGTGATCAGCTGGCTGGAAGTGGCCGCGCGTGCCGGCGTGCCATCGGCCCAGTTCAAGCTCGCCAACGCCTACTACGCCGGCGCCGGCGTCACGCGCGATCTCGCGCAGGCCCAGCTCTGGTACGCCCGGGCCGCACAGCAGGGACAGACGGAGGCCCAGAATGCCTGCGGCATCATGCTGGTCAACGGTGCCGGCGGCGCGGCGGACCCGGTCGAAGGCTACAAATGGCTGCTCCTGGCCGAACGTGGCGGTCATCCCGAGTCGCGCACGATCCGGGAGAAGACCGTCGGGCAGCTCCCCGAGCGCGACCGCAAACGCGCCGAGACCTTGGCCCAAAAATTCGTGCCGACGCCGGAGTTGCCGGTCGACCCGACGCCACCGCGCCTCAACCCACCGAAGCCGTGACGGTCGGGCTCAAGCGCAGATTCCAGACAAATGGAATCGATCGTCGTTTCGACGACAATGTCATCCCGAACGGAGTGAGGGATCTTTCAGGCCACACGAAAGATCCCTCACTCCGTTCGGGATGACAGCATCCACGCCGCAGATATCGTGCGATCCCGACCCGTCGGAATCGGCACTATCGATCGCGCGCGAAGCGTGTCGGGAATTCAGGCGTGTCGTAGGCGGTGAGACCCTGCCATAGCCGATCGATCTCGGCGCGGAACAGATCACGTGTCAGCCCCTCGACCAGCCGAGGCACGGCGAACTTCATGCCGTTGATCGAGGAGCCGCTGGGGCCGAAGCTGAGCGTCGAACCGAAATTGAACAGCCGGATCCGGCCGAGCCACGGCGCGGCACCCGGTGTCCGCTCCTGCAGTTCGAAGCCCGGCCCCAGATAGGGATAGCGTTCCAACCGTGCATTGCGCTGTCCCGCCGGCGGCGCGTAGGCATCGCGCCACGTCCGGACATGCGGCGCGATGGTGACCAGTTCCGGCCGCAGACCGAGGTCGACGTCGAACCCGGTGCCACAGATCAGGAAATCGAAGCGATGCTCACCGCCGCGCGTCGTCACGATGGCGGCGGCGCCATCGCTGCGCGCGTCGAGCCACGGCGCGCCGGTATGCAGATGAAACGCGGCATGCGAGGTCACGCGGTCCCAGGTTTCGACCGGTAGGGCTTCGCGCAACGACAGCACGTGATTCATGAACTTCCAGCGCGTCGCATCGTCGAGGTCGCCGAAGTGCCGGAAGAAGGCCGGGAACGACAGCCACTTGTAGGGTTGAACCCGCTGCAGTTCGGGCCGGCGGCAGAACAGATGGACCTCCGCGCCCGCCTCGAGCGCCGTCGCGGCATTGTCGAACGCCGACGCGCCGGCCCCGAGCACCGCGACGCGGCGGCCGGCGAGGGCCGCGAAGTCGATGGCGTCGGCGGCATGGGCGCGCGCGCCGGGCGGCAGGCGCTCGACGAACGCCGGCATCGTCCACCGGCCGCTCGCCTCGATGCCATGCGCCAGCACCACGTAGCGGGCCAGGATCGACCGTTCGCCCGCCGCATATTTTACGCGCGCACGGAGCAAGGCGCCGCCTGACGCAATGTCGAGCGGCTCCACGCCGAGCAGCTCCGTTCCGACCTCGATCGGAAGCGCCAGGACGCGCCGGAGCCAGTGCAGGTATTCGCTCCAGCTCTCGCGCGCGATCTTGTTCAGGCGTGCGAAGGCCGCGGCGCCGTGCTGCGCCTCGAACCAGCTTTGATAGGTGAGGCTTGGAATGCCGAGGTCGGGGCCGGTCACGGTCTTCCAGGTCCTGAGCGTCTTCATGCGGCCGAACGTCCGCCACGGCCCCTCGGTGCCGACCGGCCCGCGGTCGATCACGAGGTGATTGTCGATGCGCTCGAGCTTGAGCTTGAACGACAGCGCCTGGCCGCCCTGGCCGCCGCCCACGATCAGCACGTCGACGACCTTTTCGCCGTCCGGCCCGGTGACGGGCTGCAGCCAGCGCAGCTCGGGATAGGAGATCAGCGCCAGGTCGCGCCGTACGCCGGCCTCCAGGGCCGCAAGATCTCGAATGGGCATCATCTCCCCATTAGCATATATGATGCCGCCCCATGGACATGAAGCCCGCAGCACGTCAGGCGCGCCCCGAGGTCACCGTCGCGGTCTGCCGCGGCGCCTGCCGGTTGATGCGCCAGGCGGGCCATTCGGTGCTGCTCGAACTGCCGCTGCCCGACGGCCGGCGCGCCGACATCTTCGCCGTCGGCCGCGGCGGCGAGCTCATTATCGTCGAAGTGAAATCGTCGATCGAGGATTGGCGCGTCGATGGCAAATGGCCGGACTATCTCGACTGGTGCGACCAGCTCTACGTCGCCGTCCCCGTCGATTTCCCGCAATCGCTCATCCCCGGGGAGATCGGCCTGATCGTGGCCGACGCCTATGGTGGCGAGATCCTGCGCACCCCGCCGCGCCGGCCGGTGGTCGCTGCCCGCCGCAAGGTGCTGCTGATCGACTGCGCGCGCCTGGCCTCGGAACGGCTGGCTCGCATCGAGGATCCGGACTTCGGCGATCTGGTCTAGCGACGATCCGAATCTAGACGATCCGAATCCAGACGATCATCGCCTAGGCGATCATCGCGCGGGCCACGGTGCCTGCCGCCGCCGAGCCCGGCGCGGTCCGGCCGCGGCTCGCCTCGGCCATGCGGATGCGGGCGTAGGCCATGACCTCGGTCGGCGGGCCGACACGTTCGACGCGCCCATCCATCACCAGCGCCACCCGGTCGGCAATGGCGAGCGGAGCCAGGCGATGGGTGATCATGATGACGGTGCGGCCGCGCGTGTTGGCCTTGAGCTGACGCAGCAGCTGCTCCTCGGTGGCCGGGTCGAGGGCGCTCGTCGCCTCGTCGAGAATGAGGATGCGCGGATTGCGGATCAGGGCGCGGGCGATGCAGACGAGCTGCCGCTGGCCCATCGACAGCCCCTGGCCGCGTTCGCCCAGCACGGTGTTGTAGCCCTGCGGCAGGCGCTGGATGAAATCATGGGCGCCGACGAACTTGGCCACCGCCACGACGCGGCCGGGATCCTTGTTGGTGACGCCCATGGCGATGTTTTCCCGCACCGAGCCGGTGAAGAGCTGCAGCTCCTGCGGCACGCAGCCGATCTGGCTGCGAAGCTGCGCCGGCGAGATGTGCGAGATGTCGGTGCCGTCGACCATCACCCGCCCCGCCGTTGGGCTCGCCAATCCCTGGACGAGATTGGCGATGGTGGTCTTGCCCGAGCCCGAGGGTCCGACGATTCCCAGGATCTCGCCGGCGGCGATGTCGAGGTCGGCATCCTGCAGGATCGCCGGCATGTGATCGGCGCCACGATAGGTGACGCGCTCGAAGGTGACGTTACCCGCGAGCGGCGGCATCGGCGTCAGCGTGCTGGCGGGCGTTTCGACCGCTTCGCGCATCAATCCGTCGACGCGCCGGAAGGCGGCCGCGACCGCCTGCAATTGATGCCAGGCCGTCACGAGCTGGCGCATCGGCTGCAAAGCCCGCGACGCCAGCATGTTGACGGCGATCAGTGCCCCGATCGTCAAGCGATGATCGACGATCTCATGGACACCGATGGCGACGATCGCCAGCATTGCCAGGAGCTGCAGGGCACCCGAGGCACTCGAGGCGATGTTGGCCAGGTTGTTGGCACGAAAGCTGGTCCAGGCCGATTGTTCGACGCGCGCCTGCCAGCGCTTTTCGACCTCGGCCTCGAGCCCGAGCGCCTTGATGGTGGCGGCGTTGGTGACCGTCTCGGTCAATGTCGAACTCTTGGCCGACAAGGCCTGGAAGCTTTCTTCGGCAAGCCGGCGCTGGCTGCGATGTGTGGCCAGCGACACGCCGATCACCACCGGGATCGCGAGCGCCGTGACCATGCCCAGCGTGGCGCTGAGGGCGAAGGTGGCGCCGAGGAAGAGCACGACGAAGGCGATGTCGATGGCCAGGACGGGCATCTGGCCGGTGAAGAAGCCGCGCAGCACGTCGAGCTGGCGCAGGCGCTCGGCGATGACACCAGACGGCGTGCGCTCGAAATGGCGATAAGGAAGCTGCATCAGGTGATGCAGCACTTCGCCGCTCATCAGCGTGTCGAGCCGGGCACCGGCCCGGGCCGACATCGTGCCGCGCGCCACGCGAAGCGCAAAGTCGAGCGCATAGGCTGCCAGCATGCCGATGCAGAGCATGAGCATGATCGCAGCGGCGCCGTCGGTCCCATCGGCCCGCCCGTCGCGTCCGACCACCCGATTGAACACCACCATCATGAAGAGCGGTGTGGCGAGGCCGAGGACGTTGATGAAAAACGACGCCGCGGCGAGCTTCAGCACGACCGGCCGGATGCGAACCCAAAGCGGCGCGTACCATTCCTGACGCCGCTCGTGGGCAGCCGCCTCGCGCATCACCAAGGCTCGCGCGCCCAGTGCCGCTACTTCATCGCCCGCCAGATGCCAGATGCGCCCTTCGACGACGTCGAGCACGGTCCATTGGCCGCCGGCAACAGACACGACAACGTGGGCGGGGCGGTTGGCCGCACCGACCACGACGAAGGGCATCGGCAGCTCGTCCAGCCGTTGGCCGGCAAGCTCGACGGCATAGCTCTCTAGTCCCAGTCGCCGGCCGGCCGTGAGGAAGGCGCTCTCGTCGAGGCCCGACGCCGGAATTGCCGCCAGCCGCCGGATGTCGGCCTCGCTGACGGGTCGTCCGATCTGCTGGGCAATATAGAGCAGCGCCCGCATGAGAGAATCGATCGGCCGGCGGGCATCGCCTTCCCAGACCGATTGCTGGAAGCTGCCGTTCTCTAGAGGGGCCATCCCTCCCGAGGATATCTCGAATTCAAGTAAAATCGTAACTACCCAGGTAGCTTGATGCTCAGGGGAATCGGGTGAAGGAACAAATGACGAATCTAATCCCGTGAATGTTCCCTGCATTGTAGAATTGGGGCTCGCATAAGGCGATTCTTGGTTCGGTGCACAATTACCGGGATGCATAGATGGCTTCACGTAGCGTCTCCGGGTCCAA
>CANJHI010000019.1 GCA_947474005.1 Alphaproteobacteria bacterium
GCCAGTTCTGCGCCCATGCCGGGCTTGGGTATCAAGGCAAGCGGTCCACGCTTGGCGATCGAAGCATAGGCGGCCGCTCGCGCCGCGAGCGCCATGACGTCCTCGTCGGTGTAGGTTCCGTCTCCCTCGCGGCCATCGAATAATTTGCGGTATGTGAGAGCATCCTGCCCGGCGACGGCATCGGTGAAGTCCTCGATGTCCTTCAAGGCGATGACGCCCAGGACACGTGCGTGAACGAAGCGCTTTTCGTGGTCGATGGTGAACTCGATCGGCATGCCCCGATTTTAGCCGGACGCCGGGGGAGCCGTCGAGCCGCTTGGCGACCGCTGCTCGCCCGGATAGGCTCGGCCCAATAGTCGGGAAAACACCGGCGGGAGGAAACGCATGATCAAGGGAGCGATGGGCGCCGCGCTGGTGCTCGCGATGGGCTGGTGCGCGCTCGACGCGCCTGCTTCGGCGCAGACGCTAGTGAACATCCGCTCGCAGGATGCGCCCAAGTACGACCCGCACAGCAATACCTCGAGCGGCATGGGCCATCCCATGTTCATGATGGGCGACACGCTGGTGGCGCTCGGCTGGGACCTCAAGAGCGTCCATCCGCTGCTCGCCAAGTCGTGGTCGGTTTCCGACGACAAGCTCACCTACACCTTCAAGCTGCGCGACGACGTCACCTTCTGCAGCGGCAAGAAATTCACCGCCGACGACGTCATCTTCTCGTTCACGCGGCTCTCGGATCCTTCGTCGAAATGGCCGTTCTTCTGGCGGCTGGGCGAGATCCAGAGCCTGACGGCGCCCGATCCCTACACGCTGGTCTACAAGTTGAAGCGGCCGCACTCGGAGCTTCTGGTCGACCTCGCGAACTTCGCCGCCACCATCATCAACAAGGAAAACGTCGAGGGGCTGGGGGCGGATTTCGGCGTAAAAGGCTTCGACGGCACCGGCCCGCTGTGCTGGGAGAGCTGGCAGCCGCGCAAGGAGCTCGTGCTGAAGCGGCACGATGCCTACAAGTGGGGCCCGACCGACGTCTACAGCAATAAGGGGCCGGTGAAGTACGAGCGCATGATCTGGCGCATCGTGCCGGAGGAGACGACGCGCATCGCCACCATGCTCTCGGGCCAGGCCGATTTCTGCCACTGGAACCCGCTGCAGGCGATAGAAACCTTCCGCAAGGCACCGAACCTGGCGATCTACGAGCCGACCGCCGACTTCGCGATGTATTACTGGGGGTTCAAGAGCACGCGCGAGAATGTTTCCGACAAGCGTGTCCGCCAGGCGCTCTCCCTCCTGGTCGACCGCGAGGAGATCAACAAGGCGATCTTCTTCGGTCAGGCCGAGACCGCGCGCTCGCTGGTCCATCCGAAGTCGCTCGACTTCGAGCCGGCAACGCTCGACGTGCTGACCAAGCGTGATCCCGAGAAGGCCAAGAAGCTGCTCGATGAAGCGGGCTGGAAGGTGGGCGAGGGCGGCTTCCGCTACAAGGACGGCAAGAAGCTCGAGATGCTGATGTATTCCTACACGGTGGGACAGAATCCCAAGCTGTCGGAAGTGCTGCAGGGCGCGGCGCGCACGGTGGGCATCGACATCAAGATCCAGACCTGGGATCCCACGGTATTCTTCCAGAAGATCGCCCAGCAGGACTACGACATCTGGACCCTGTCTGTGCCCTACACCTCAGCCGGCGACCAGATGTACCTCTACTACCACTCCAAGAACCGGCCGGTGCCCAACCGCATGATGTGGAACGACGCCGAGACCGACCGCCTTCTCGACGCCGGCCGCACCGCCACGACGGACACTGAGCGCGAAAAGAACTTCAAGGAGGTTCAGCGCAAGGTCCACGACGAGGCGCTGATGATCCCGGCCGCCCATTCGCGGCTCTTCCTGGTGGCCAAGAAGTCGATCAAGGGTGTTCGCGCCCACGGCATCTACAGTGCCGCGCTCTACAAGGGGATCGACCTTCAGCCTTAGCTCGTCAGAAGGACCGCGAGCCTCCAGGCCCGCTCAGAGTGCGCCTTCGTGCTCGAGCAGCCACTGCTTGCGCGGCAGGCCGCCGCCGTAGCCGGTGAGGCTGCCGTCCGAGCCGATGACGCGATGGCAGGGCACGACGATGCTGATCGGGTTCTGGCCATTGGCGAGTCCGGCCGCGCGGATAGCGCGCGGCTTGCCGATGCGCCGCGCCAGTTCGGCATAGCTGATGGTGTGGCCCTTTCCGATCTTGCGCAGCGCGCGCCAGATGCTGGTCTGGAAAGGCGTGCCGGCAGTCTCGACCGGCAGCCGGTCGATCGCGGCGAGATCGCCCTTGAAATAGGCGCGCATGGCGCGCGTCAGACCGCCGGGATCGCGCGCCCGGTCGAGCGCGTAGCCACCCTTGCCGTAGTAGCGGTCGAGCAGCTGGCGCATGCGGGCCTCGTGATCGGTCCAGTCGATGGTGCGCAACTTGCCCGCACGGTCGGCCACGATCAGCAGTTCGCCGATCGGCGTCGCCAGCCGGTCGACGAGGAACTCTAGCTGCTCAGCCATGGTTCGCCATCCGCAGATGTTGCACGGCATAGGCGTGCCATGGCCGCCACGCCTGCGGCGTCCTGTCGTCGATGCCCGACACGATCGTCTCGCGTTCCCAGTCGCCCGGCGCGCGCAGGCCGGGTCGCCGGGCGATCAACGGCGCGAGCTTCGGATCGCGTGCCAGATGGCTGCCGATGGTGGCGATGTCGGCGCCGAGGTCGAACACGCGGCGGATGCGCGCCACGATGGCCGGTAGCGCCTTCACCGAAGGGAAGCGGATCGTTACCGCCACGGAGTGGCGCGCCGGCAGGTGGGCGACCGCCACGGTGCCTTCGGTGCCTTCGAGCTCGATCCGCCGGTGCCAGACATCGTCCTCGATCCATTCGTCGGCCGGGACGGCGCGCGCGGCGAGGGCGGCCAGCATGCCGGGCCAGTCGTAGGGCGGACGGTAAGCCAACCGCAATGTGACACCGTCCCGCGATGTGTCGGTGCCGCCCCCTTGTCCCTTGCGATGGCGGCGCAGCGCACTCGGCGGCCGGCCGAACAGATCGCGGAAGGTTTCGTTGAAGCGCCGCACGCTGCCGAACCCGGCAGACATTGCTACTTCGGCCATCGGCAGGCGGGTATCGTGCAGGAGCTGCTTGGCGAAGAGCACGCGCCGCGTCTGGGCGACGGCGATGGGTGAGGCGCCGAGGTGCTGCTTGAACAGCCGGCGCAGCTGCCGGCCGCCGACGCCCAGCCGGTCGGCCAGCGCTTCGACGCCGGCCTCGTCCTCGTCCAGTGCGCCTTCGGAGATCAGTGCCAGCGCCCGGCTGACGGTATTGGCCGTGCCGCGCCAGAAGGCGAGGTCGGGCGCGATCTCGGGCCGGCAGCGCAGGCAGGGCCTGAACCCCGCCTCCTGTGCGGCGGCGGCCGAGGCGAAGTATCGGCAGTTCTCGAACTTCGGCGCGCGGGCTGGACAGATCGGCCGGCAGTAGATGCCGGTCGACGTCACGCCGACGAACACGCGACCGTCGAAGCGGGCATCATGGGTCTGGAAAGCCCGGTAGTAGGTTTTGCGGTCGAGGAGTTCCATGGCTGCAGTTTCCCACGCGCGCGCGGTCGGCGCTCGCGGTTTTCGGACGTCATTGTCGGTTCGGTACGCGCCGAAGCCACGGCATACGGCGGGTGTCTATGTTCCCCCCATCGCACCTGCACAGGAGGAATAGATGGTCGATTTGAACACGTTTCGGGATGGGCTGATCGTCACTGCTTTCTGGGAAGCCAAGCCCGAGGAAGTCGATGCGCTGGTCGGCATCATCAGGAAGTTCCTGCCGCAAGCGCAGCGGGAACCGGGCGTAAAAGCCTTCCAGATCCATCAGTCCCTCACCGAGCCGACGAAGTTCTTCTTCTACGAAGTCTTCAAGGACGAAGCTGCGTTCGCCGAGCACCAGCAGAGCGAACACTTCAAGACGCTGATCGTCGGCCAGGCGGTGCCGAAGCTCGCCAAACGCGAACGCAGCCAGCACAAATTCGTCTGAAGCCCACTCATGCTCATACGGACCGCGGGCCTCTGGCCCGCCTCATGATCATGAGCGGGTCAGAGGCCCGCGGTCCCGAAGAGAAGGAAGAAGAGCGTCATGAGTCGACTTGCGAATGTCAGCGCAGGGAAAGGAGCATCTCGCGGCCGGCTGACCTCTCGACGGCAGGACGAAATCAATCGGCTGCCTGGATCGCTGTGGCCATGTTCCGCAGTCGGGGCGCCGTCACGAGCACCGGGTGAAGCGGAAGCAGCGCATCGGCAAAGGGCTTGCTGTCGATATCGCCGATGATCTGGGCGCCGCCGGCCTCGACCAGGATGCGCATGGATTTTTCCGAGGCGTCCCACAGCGTGCGCATGTACAGAATGGATTCCTTCGCTGCAGCGCGAATTATTGCCTGGTCGTCCTTGGACAAGGTGTCCCAGACCTGCTTCGAGAAGACGAGCACGCCAGGCGCCATCGAGTGCTCGGTCAGGCTGTAATACTTCGCCACCTGGAAGTGGCGGGAAGTGGCATAGAATTGCATGCTGTTCATTGCAGCATCGACGACGTCCACCTGCAGTGCGACGTAGGCTTTTTGGTATGACATCGGCACCGCGGTGGCCCCCGAGCGCACGCACCATGACCGCGGCGGCGTCGCCCTGCTGCACGCGGACTTTCATGCCCTTCATGTCGGCCGCGCTCCGGATCGGCTTCTTCGCGCTGTAGAACGAGCGTGCGCCTGCGTCATAGAAGCAGAGGCCGACAAGACCCTGATCCTCCAGATCGGCCAAAATACGCTCGCCAACCGGGCCGTCGAGCGCGCGTCTCATATGGGCCGTCGACTTGAAGAGATAGGGCAGGGGCGGAATGACAGCCGACGGCACGGTGGTGCTGAAGACAGCGAGGTTGACGCGCGCCATGTCCAGCGTGCCGTTCCGGACCTGGCCGACCGTGAAGTTCTCCGAATCTAGAGTCGTCCTGCCCCAGCATGCCTATGTTGTGCAGGCCGCCGGTACGCTCGCGAATGAGCTTGTCCATGTACGCCACCGCCTGCACGGTTGGAGAACCGTGCGGATAGATGTCGGACGAACGGAATTCCTTGCCCTGAGCAACAGTGCCCGCAAATGCGATGGCAGCGACAAGAAATGCCCTGGTGATGTTCATTTCCCGCACCTCTCTTGCTGCGTCGAGCGACACAGAGTGCAATGACATTCCGTGCCTGTGCCTACGGCTTCAATCGACCCACGGATCATAGAGGAAGGGCTTGGCGACAGATGTAACGCCGACGTCGATAGTCGGTTGCATCACCTTATACTACAAAAACCACAGAGCGAGCGTTCAGGTGGGCTCGATCAGGTGAGCGCCGGGGCCAATTCGCCCATCGCCGCGCCCCGAGCCCTGCTAAAGTGCCGGCCGAGCAGGAGAGATTGGACAATGGTAGTTATCAAGCGGCACGCTGAAGACAGGGCACATCTACTGCATCTGAAGGAGGCCACCGACGATCTCGGCATGCTGGCGAGCTTCACGGAGAAGCGTGCCTCGGTGAAGGAACGGCTCTCCTTGGGCAAGGCGAGCCGCGAGAAGGCGCCGCGGGCGGCGCACGCACAGTTCGAGAAGAACCACGATCGACCTGATCCCGTCGGAATCCTTGAGCAACAGAATATCTCCCGTGTGCAGAAGCTGGTGCCGGTCCGGTTTGCCCGCATGCTGGCCTCGCCCTTCGCCTTCCTGCGCGGTTCGGCGGCGGTGATGGCGGGCGACCTCGCCAATACGCCGGTTACCGGCCTGTTCGTCAACGCCTGCGGCGACATGCACGTCGCCAATTTCGGCGTCTTTGCCTCGGCCGAACGCAACCTCGTGTTCGCGATCAACGATTTCGACGAGATTCATCCCGGGCCATGGGAATGGGACCTCAAGCGCCTGGCCGCGAGTGCCGCGGTCGCCGTGCGTTTCATGGGTGGCGACAAGGACAAGGCCGCCGACGCGGCTCGCGCCGCCGTGCGCTCCTACCGCAAGCGCATCCGCCGCTTCGCCGAAATGGGCTACCTCGAGGTCTGGTACAACCGCATCGACGAGCGATCGGTGATGGACACCTTGTCCGCCAAGGCGCGCGGACGGGCCGAGCGGGCCATGGCCAAGGCCCGCGAGAAGGGCCACGTGCAGGTGCTCGAGAAGCTGACAGAGCAGGTCGACGGCGAGCATCGCATCATCGAGGAAGTGCCGCTGATCGTGCGCGAGACGCACCTCGAGAACGGTATGCCGATCAATGAAGCGCTCGACCTCATGCTGCGCTCCTACATCGACTCGCTCTCATACGATCGGCGGAAACTGCTGTCGCGCTATCGCCTCGTCGACTCTGCGCGCAAGGTCGTGGGCGTCGGCAGTGTCGGCACCGGCTGCTGGGTGCTCCTGCTGCAGGGCATCGACAACGACGATCCGCTGTTTCTCCAGGTCAAGCAGGCCCAGCCTTCGGTCCTGGCGCCGTATGTCCAAGGCAAGCTGCCGTTCGAGAACGAAGGACGACGCGTCGTCGTCGGCCAGCGTCTGACCCAGGGCGCGCCTGATATCTTTCTCGGTTGGGGCGAAGGCCAAGGTACGCATTTCTACGTGCGCCAGCTCGCCGACATGAAGGGCAGCGTCACGTTCAACGAGGGCGATGTCGATCAACTGGACACATTCGAGGAATATTGCGCCTTGTGCGGATGGGCGCTGGCGCTGGCGCATGCCAAGTCCGGTGACCCGGCGATGATCGCAGGCTACTGCGGCAACAGCGACGAACTCGACGACGCCATCGCCAAGTTTGCGTTGGCCTATGCCAGGCAGACCGACAAGGACTACGACGCGCTGGACAAGGCGCGGCGCTCCGGCCGCATCCGTGTCGCCAGCGAGGCGATGGTGAAGTAGGGTTTATTGCTTCGATGTCTTCATGTTCCTCTTCCCCTAGCGGGGCGAGGAGAATGACGGAGATGACGTCTAATCGGAAAGACTCCGGCCCTATGCCGCGGCGACGGCCTTCCACGCACCGACTTCGAGCCAGGTGCTCTGGTAGGTGGCTCCTTCGCCCATGTCGGTGTAGCGGTCCGAGCACAGCATGTTGATGGTGCCCGAAACCGACTCGCCGGTCGGGCGCTGGCCGGGCACCAGCACGACGCCGGGCTGAATCTCGTCGGAAACTTTTAACACCAGGCCGATCTCGCCGCGGTCGTTGGACAGGCGCACCTCGGCGCCGTCCTTGAGGCCGCGCTTGGCGGCATCCTCGGGGTGCAGGACGCAGAAAGGCTTGCCCTCGCGGGCGCGCAGGAAGCCGACGCCGGAGAAGGCGGTGTGGGCCTGGAAGTAGCCCGGCGCCGTCAGCAGGCGCAGCGGCCACCTGGCGGCCTCGGCGACCTCGAATGCATCGGGTGCCCAGTCGGGCATCGGCGGCAGGCCCTGCTTGGCGAGCTGTTCGGAATAGAATTCGAGCTTGCCCGACGGTGTCTTGAAGGGCTGGCCGTCCCAATCGTGCTTGATGTGGATCGGCTCGCCGGCGAACAGCTTGGCCGGCTCGGCCTTGGAGGCGGGGCCGGTCGAGCCCTTGAACAGCTCCTTCGCCACGTCCTGCGGCGATAGCGTGAAGATCCTGTCGGTGAGGCCCATGCGCTTGGCCAGCGCCTGCGCCACGTCGACATTGGAACGCGCTTCGCCCGCAGGCTCCGCGGCCTTCTGCCCCCACTGCATCCAGTAGGCGCCGTAGGCGCGGTAGAGATCGTCGGTCTCGAGGTAGCTCGCCGCCGGCAGCACGATGTCGGCGTACTTCGCGGTGTCGGTCATGAACGGGTCGTGCACGACGGTGAACAGGTCTTCGCGCGCGAGGCCCTTCTGGACCTTGTGGACCTCAGGGCAAGTGACAGCGGGATTGTTGGCCGAGACGTAGAGCGCACGAAGCGGCGGGCCGTTCATGTTGAGAAGTTCTTCGCCGAGACGCAGGTGGTTCACCTGGCGTGCCGTCGCGGGGCCCGATGGCTTGCGCACCGCGGCGTAGTTGAGATCGCACGAGGCGGCCGTCAGCAGCAGCGAGCCGCCGCCCTTGACCGCGTAGTGGCCGCTCACGCCCGGCAGCAGTGCCACGGTGCGCAATGCCTGGCCGCCATGGGTGAGGCGGGTCATGCCCTCGCCGAGCCGGATCATCGCGGCCCCGGCCTTGCCGTACATCGACGCGAGCTTCTCGATGTCGGCCACGGGTAGGCCGGTGATCTCGGCCGTCCGCGCCGGCGTGAACTTCGGCAGAATTTCGCGCTCGACTCGCTCGAAGCCCAGCGTGTGCTCGGCGATATAGTCGCGGTCGGCATGGCCGTCGCGCACCAGGATGTGCATGACGCCCAGCGCCAGGGCGGCGTCGGTGCCGATGCGGATCGGTAGGTAGAGGTCGGCTGCCTTGGCGCTCCGCGTGCGGCGCGGGTCGATCACGACGATCGGCATGCCGCGCTTCTTGCGCTGCTCCTCGGCCAGCGCCCAGAAATGAACATTGGTCGCGGCGAGGTCGGCACCCCACGAGATCATCAGGTCGGAATGGACGACGTCCTCGGGATCGGCGCCGCCCACCGGGCCCACCGTCACGTCCCACGCGGCCTCGCAGCAGGTGTCGCAGACCGTGCCGGCCTGCAGGCGCGAGGTGCCGAGCGCGTGGAACAGACCGTTCACCAGGCCGCGGTTCATCAGGCCCTGATGGGCGGAGTAGGCGTAGCCCAAGATGGCGAGCGGGCCGCTCTCCTCGATGATCGCCTTCCACTTGGCGGCGATCTCATCGAGCGCCTGGTCCCAGGTGATCGCCTTGAACTGGCCCGACCCCTTGGGGCCGGTGCGGCGGAGTGGCGTGGCGATGCGCTCGGGCGAATTCACCAGGTCGGCGTCGCGGTTGACCTTGCCGCAGGCAAAACCGGCCGTGTACGGGTGATCGGGGTCGCCCTTTACGCGCACGACCTTGCCGTCCTCGACATGGGCGATGAGCGAGCACATGTCGGGGCAGTCATGCGCACAAACGACTCGAACAGACTTCACCGCGCCATCTCCCCAAAAAGGATTGTGGCGAGCAGTCTAGCAGAGGCTCGAGAAGAACTCGGCCTTAGTTCTTCTTGGCTGCAGCCTTAGCTGGCTTGTCTTCGGGCTTGGCGCCCGACGACTTGATGCCCGCGCCCATGGCGGCGGTGGCGGTGCCGGTCATGCCGAAGCGATCCTTGAAGCGCTGCACGCGCCCGCCGCGATCGATGCTCTGGCGCACGCCGGTCCAGGCCGGGTGGGTCTTCGGATCGATGTCGAGGCGCATGCTGGCGCCTTCCTTGCCCCAAGTCGACTTCGTCTCGAAAGACGTGCCGTCGGTCATCACCACGGTGATCTTGTGGTAGGCGGGGTGAATCTTGTCTTTCATGAACCTTCTCCAGCGCTTCGAGGCCGATTTCCGACCGGCCGGCGCAATAGGGCGCGGTGTATAGCGGCCC
This sequence comes from Alphaproteobacteria bacterium, assembly GCA_947474005.1. Lineage (GTDB taxonomy): Bacteria > Pseudomonadota > Alphaproteobacteria > Reyranellales > Reyranellaceae > Reyranella. The sequence continues at coordinate 9,479 of CANJHI010000019.1, forward strand.
GGGGCCCCCGTTTCAAGGGACCCTGACAAGCCGGTTGTCCGGCCCCCGCCGGGCCTGTAGACCGACCGGGCCCATGGCCGACACGTCCTTCGAAAGCCTCGCCGACAGCCTGCTCGCCGCCCTCGAAGAGGGAATCGGCGACCATACGGATGCCGAACTGCAGGGAGGCGTCCTGACGGTCGAAGGGGACGGCGGTGTCTGGCTGGTCAACAAGCACGCCCCGACGCAGCAGATCTGGCTGAGCTCTCCCAAGTCAGGCGCGCGGCACTACGCCTTCGATGGCGCCTCGGGACAATGGCGGGACACGCGGGGCGGCGACGACCTGCTGGCCGTTCTCTCCACTGAACTGGGCGTGGCTCTTGTCTGGCGGGCGCCGTGAACCGGATGAACGGCCTCGGCCTGCTGTGGCCTTATCTCAAGCCCTATCGCGGCCGGGTGGTGCTGGCGACGCTGTCGCTCCTGGTCGCCGCCGGCACCGTGCTGGCGTTCGGCGCCTGCCTCAGGGCGCTGATCGACCGCGGCTTCGCCCAGGGCCGGCCCGACATCCTGAATTATGCGCTGGCGTCGCTGCTGGCCGTCGCCGTCGTGCTGGCGATCGCCTCGGGCGCGCGCTTCTATCTCGTGTCGTGGCTGGGCGAACGCGTCGTCGGCGACTTGCGCAAGGACCTGTTCGCCCATGTCGTGCGGCTGGGTCCTGCGTGGTTCGAGATCAAGCGCTCGGGCGACGTCATGAGCCGCATCTCGGCCGACGCCCAGCTCATCGAGCAGGTGATCGGCTCGTCGGCCTCGGTGGCGTTGCGCAATTCGCTGATGTGCGTCGGCGGCATCGTCATGCTGGTCGTCACCAACCCCAAGCTCGCGCTGCTGGCGCTAGCGGTGGTGCCGCTCACCGTGGTGCCGATCGTGCTGTTCGGCCGCAAGGTCCGGGCGCTGTCGCGCGAGGCCCAGGCGCGGATGGCCGACATGGTGTCGGAGGGCGGCGAGACGCTCGATGCGGTGCGCACCGTGCAAGCCTTTGCCCAGGAGGATCGCGCCGCTCAGCGTTTTGGCAAGGCGGCCGAGCGCGCCTTTGCCGCCGCCGTCCAGCGCATCACGCGGCGCGCCATCATGACCACGCTGGTGATCTTCATCGTCTTTTCCGCCGTGGGCTTCCTGCTGTGGATGGGCGGCCACGACGTGCTGACCGGCCGCATCAGCGCCGGCGACCTCACGGCCTTCGTCTTCTACGCCGTCCTGGTCGCGAGTTCTGGCGGTGCCATCAGCGAGACCATCGGCGACCTGCAGCGCGCCTCGGGGGCCGCCGAGCGACTCGCGGAGTTGGCTTCGGAGCCGCCGGTCCTGGTCGAGCCTGCCAATCCAGCATCGCTGCCCAAGCCGACGCAGGGCACCGTCGCCTTCGACGCGGTCTCCTTCCGTTATCCGACGCGGCCCGACTCGCTGGCGCTCGACCGCTTCGACCTTGCCGTGGCGCCGGGCGAGACGATGGCCATCGTCGGCCCCTCGGGCGCCGGCAAGACCACGGTCTTCAACCTGCTGCTGCGCTTCTACGATCCCGAGGCCGGCACCATCCGGGTCGACGGCGTCGATATCCGCGAGCTCAGGTTCGCCGAGCTGCGCCGCACGCTCGCCATCGTGCCGCAGGAGCCGGTGCTGTTCAGCGCCTCGGTCGCCGACAATATCCGCTACGGCCGGCCCGACGCCTCCGATTCAGAGGTCCGCGCCGCCGCCGATGCCGCCTCGGCGACGGGTTTCATCGAGACGCTGCCGCAGGGCTTTGCCACCGATCTCGGCGTTCGCGGGCTGCGCCTGTCGGGCGGCCAGCGCCAGCGCCTGGCCATTGCCCGGGCGCTGCTCTGCGATCCCGCCATCCTGATGCTCGACGAGGCGACCAGCGCGCTCGATGCCGAGAGCGAACTGGCCGTCCAGCAGGCGCTCGACCGGCTGATGCACAAGCGCACGACGCTGGTGATCGCCCACCGTCTTGCCACTGTCCAAAAGGCCGACAGGATCGTCGTGGTCGACGGCGGCCGGGTGGTCGATGTCGGCCGGCATGCCGATCTGGTGCGCCGGGGCGGGCTCTATGCCCGACTGGCTGAGTTGCAGTTCAATCTGCCAGCGGCGGCGGCGGACTAATCCGATGTTCCGTCATTTTGACAGTAGCAAATTTCATCTATGGTCTCCCCTTAGGGTCGCTTTCGAGCCTTCTGCTCGGCATCCAGGCGGCGAAGTTCCCGGCGCATGATCTTGCCAGTGGTGGTGAGCGGCAGCTCGGCCACGAAGTCGACTTCGCGGGGATACTCGTGGGCGGCGAGCCGGATTTTTACGAAATTGGCCAGGTCGGCCTTCAGAGCGTCGTTGGCCGCGATCTCGGGCCGGAGTTGCACGAAGGCTTTGACGATCTCGGTGCGCACCGGATCGGGCACGCCGACCACGCCGACCATGGCGACGGCCGGGTGCTTCATCAGGCATTCCTCGATCTCGCCCGGGCCGATGCGGTAGCCGCCCGACGTGATGACGTCGTCGTCGCGGCTTTTGAAGAAAACATAGCCGTCTTCGTCGATGCGGCCGAGGTCGCCGGTCAGCAGCCAGTCGCCGGCATACTTGCGCGCGGTAGCCTCGGGATTGCGCCAGTACTCCAGCATGACGATGGGATCGTGCCGCCAGCCGGCGATCTGGCCGTCCTCGCCGGGCGGCAGGACGTTGCCCTCGCCATCGACGATCGCGACCTTGCGGCCGGGGCAGGCACGACCGCACGAGCCGGGCCGCACCTCGAACCACTCCGGCGAGTTGAGCGTCATCAGGTTCATCTCGGTCTGGCCGTAGCCTTCGGAGATGGTGGTGCCGAAGATGTCGCGGCCCCACGCCAGCAGCTCCTCGCCCATCGCCTCGCCGCCGGTGAAGAGGGCGCGGAGCGCGTAGTCCCAGCGCTCGGTCGGCCGGCTCACCTGCCGCATCATCTTGAGCGCGGTGGGTGGGATGAAGCTCACGCCGACCTTGTGTTTTGCCAGCAGCGCGAAGGCACGCTCGGGATCGAACTTGGCGAAGCGATGCGCCAGTACCGGCGTGCCATAGTACCATGCCGGGAACAGCGCATCGTAGAGGCCTGCGATCCACGCCCATTCGGCCGGCGTCCACATCACCTCGTTGCCGCGCGGCCAGTGGCTCAGCATCTGTTCCACCGCCGGGATGCAGCCCAGCATCATGCGATGGGCGTGCAGCGCGCCCTTGGGCTGGCCGGTCGTGCCCGAGGTGTAGATCAGCAGCGCCGGATCCTCGGCCGCAGTATCGACGGTGGCGAAACGGTCGGACGCCGCCTCCAGCAGGCGGTCCCAGTCGAGAAAGGCGCTGCCATGGGCGCCGGCGCCGATCACGATGATCGTCTTGAGGTGCGGCAGGCGTTCGCGCACCGCCAACACCTTGGGAAGCTGGCTCATGTCGGTCACGATCGCCGACGCCTCGGCATTGGCCAGGCGGTATTCCAGCGCCTCCTCGCCGAACAGGGTGAACAGCGGCAACACGATCGCGCCCATGCGGTAGCCGGCGAGGTGACAGAGCGTGAGTTCCGCGCCCTGGCTCAGGAATACGCCGACGCGATCGCCTTTCGACACGCCGCGCGCGCTGAGGGCATTGGCGAGCCGCGAGCTGGCCGCCAGCAACTGCCCAAAAGTCCAGTTGCGGACGCTGCCGTCGGCATTCTCCACGATCATCGCCAAGGCGTCGGGTGGATGGCGCTCGCAGACCGCACGGCCGATGTTGAAGCGCTCGGGCTTGGGCCAGCGGAACTGCCGCATGGCGTCGTCATAGGAGAGACCGCGGGGAATCATGTGTGGCAAAACCTCCGTCAGCGATTTACGCGCCTGATGACGCGTGCCGCCAGCAATTCCTCCGGCGTCGGCACCCAGATCGAATCGCCCGGCGTGTCGAGTACGCGCTGGGCGAAATCGGGGGCGACCCCGGCGCTCATCGTGAGGTACCGTTTCATGTCGCGATTGGCCTCGAACATGTCGTCAGCGCTCATGCCGGGGAAGCTGGCGCGATGGAAGCCGAGCCTGGCGCCGGCTGAGATGCTGCGATCGGCGCCGCCCAGGAAGGCGATGGTGCAGGCCGAGGCGCAGACGGTATCGACCCGCGTGGCGAGGCGACGGTTGCGGATCAGGCGGCCGATCTCGAAGCCCGCGCCCATGCGTCCGCCGGGGCCGGCCAGCACGACCTCGCGGATCTTGGGGTTCTGCTCCAGCGCCCGCTTGACCGCCTGTTCGCTGCCCATGCCGTAGGTTCCGTCGACATGGAGCGTGGATCCGTCGGGACTCACGGATACGGAGAGATCGCTCAGTTCTTCGTCGCCGCTATAGATGTTCCACAGCTCGGCGAGCGCCGGGACGGCGCGGTCGTAGAGCAGGGCGCCGATGGCGAGAACGGAGACAGTCGCGGCGACAACCGCGAGCAGGGGGAGCAGACCTCCACCGCGTCGTCGGGCAGCGACGGCGGTGAGCGCGATCTGCCAGACGGCGAATACCGAGGTGCCGGCGCAAAGGATGGCTGGCGCCACGATGTGGAGCAAAGTGGTCTGGCTGCCGCTGAACACCGCCAGTGAGACGCTGCCGAGGCCGATCAGCAGGGCAATCGCTGCCCAGATGCCTCGATAGTAGAGAGTCTGCGCGGGCGAGGCGGTGCCGTCGCGCATGAGAGGAACCCCGACCGCTTCGAGATGATCGCGGGCGCGTGCAAGCGCGCCGGTCGAAATCGTCTTGAGGCCATCGACATAACCCAGCGAGGCCGCGAAGTCGTCCGGCACCGCGCTCCGAGGCAGGCGGACCTTGCGAACGCCGACGGCGCGTGCGGCGGCTTCGGCGAATGCGATCAGCGTTCGGACATGCTCGGGCGTTCCCGTCGCGGCCGTGACCAGGTGCTCGATCCGCAGCTGATCGCCATGCTGGACCAGATCGATGACGGCGAATGGGCCGGCCTCGCCGTCGATCAAGAAGGTCGCGCGATTGTCGGCGATCGCCGGAGGCGGGACGCCCGGCGCAAATGTCGCGATCGCCCCGGCATCGGCCGGCGTGGCACGGCGAACGCTGCCGACTTCTGTGGGCTCTTCAGACACGCTGGACTCTCTCCTGAAGCACGCTTTGTCCTGATGCGCGCCGGCTGTATGCTGCGGCAGTTCTCGCGGAGCGTCCACATGTCCCCTGACGATCATGCCTATCCGCCGTTGGCGCGGGCCAAGAATGCCGATTCCGGCATCAAGGTCATGCCGTCAGTCTGTCCGCACGATTGCACCAGCACCTGCGCGCTGGATGTCGAGCGTCTGGATGCCAAGACGATCGGCCGGGTCCGCGGCTCGCAGCGCAACGACTACACTGCCGGCGTGATCTGCGAAAAGGTCGCGCGCTACGCCGAGCGCATCCATCATCCCGACCGGTTGATGAAGCCGCTGCGCCGCACCGGACCGAAGGGTTCCAAGCAGTTCACCGAGATCTCGTGGGCCGACGCACTCGACATCGTGGCCGAGCAGTTCATCGCCAAGGCACGCCAGCACGGCAGCGAGACCATCTGGCCTTACTACTATGCAGGCACCATGGGACTTGTGCAGCGCGACGGCATCAACCGCCTGCGCAACACGATGAAGTACTCGCGCTATTTTTCGACCATTTGCGTGACGCTGTCGGATACTGGCTGGATCGCGGGTGTTGGCGCCAAGCGCGGTGCCGATATGCGCGAGGTCGACGAACATTCCGACCTGATCGTGATCTGGGGTGGAAATCCCGTGAACACCCAGGTCAACGTCATGACCCACGCGATGCGGGCGAAGAAGCGCGGGGCCAAGCTGGTGGTGGTCGATCCCTACCGCACCGGCACGGCCGAGCAAGCCGACATGCATCTCGCCGTTCGGCCGGGCACGGATGGCGCGCTGGCGGTCGGCGTCATGCACGTTCTTTTCAAGGAAGGCTACGCCGACTGGGACTATCTGCGCCGCTACACCGACGCGCCGGACGAGCTGGCCGCGCACGTGGCCGACCGCACGCCGGAGTGGGCGTCGAAGATCACCGGCTTGCCGGTCGAGGAGATCGTGGCCTTCGCGCGGCTGTTCGGGCAGAGCAAGGCTTCCTACATCCGCTGCCACCACGGTTTCAGTCGCAGCCGCAATGGCGCTGCCAACATGCATGCCGTGACCTGCCTGCCAGCAGTGACCGGCGCCTGGAAGTACAAGGGTGGCGGCGCGCTCTACGGTCACACCGGCATGTATCCGATCAACAAGACCCTGATCGAGGGTCTCGACGCGGTCGACACCTCGATCCGCGATCTCGACCAATCGCGCCTGGGGCCAATCCTTACGGGCGATGCGGCGGCGCTCAAGAACGGCCCGCCAGTCACCGGCATGCTGATCCAGAACACCAATCCGGCGATGGTCTGCCCGGAGCTCGAACTGGTGCACAAGGGGTTCAAGCGCGACGATCTGTTCGTCTGCGTGCATGAGCAGTTCATGACCGAGACCGCGGCCTATGCCGACATCGTGCTGCCCGCCACAATGTTCCTGGAGCACGACGATTTCTACACGGCGAGCGGCCACACCTTCTTCCAGGTGACCAAGGCGGTGATCGAGGCGCCGGGCGAGACGCGCGAAAATCATTACGTGATCTCCGAACTGGCCAAGCGGCTGGGCGCCAAGCATCGCGGCTTCGACATGACACCGTGGGAGATCATGGACGAGACGCTGAAGGTCTCGGGCATGTGGGATGCGGAGACGAACTGGGCCAAGGGTGGCCAGGATTATCATCTGGGTTTCGAGACCTCGCACTTCCTCGACGGCTTCGCCTGGCCCGACAAGAAGTTCCGCTTCAAGCCCGACTGGAAGGCCTACGGTCCGCGTGGCGCGGAGATGCCGATCCTGCCAGACCATTTCGACGTGATCGACAACGCCACGGCCGAGAAGCCGTTCCGGCTGGTCGCCGCACCCGCGCGCACCTTCCTAAATTCGACCTTCACCGAGACACCGAGTTCCCAAAAGAGGGAAGTGCGGCCGACGGCGATGATGAATGCAGAGGATTGCGCGGCCATGGGGCTGGCTGACGGCGATCGCGTCGAAGTCGGCAACGAGCGCGGCAAGACGATCGTCAACGCCAAGGCCAAGGCCGGCCAGCAGAAGGGTGTCGTCGTCGTCGAGGGCATCTGGCCCAACCGGAACTTCGAGACGGGCATCGGCATCAATGCCGTGACCTCGGCCGATCCGGGTTGGCCCAACGGCGGCGCGGTGTTCCACGACACCGCGGTCTGGATTCGCAAACTGGCGTGACCGGAAGTTTTCAAGCAGCGGCCAACCCGAGCATCGTCCAGACGCAGGCGGCGCGGGTCCAGGGCCGCGCCCACGTGCTGGTGATCGGCAACGAGAAGGGCGGTTCGGGCAAGTCGACGACGGCGCTGCATATCGCCGTGGCGTTGATGGGCGACGGCAGCCGCGTGGCGACGCTCGATCTCGATGCGCGCCAGGGCACGCTCGGCCGCTACCTCGAGAACCGCACCGCCTATGCCGCACGCAAGGGGCTCGACCTGCCCATGCCGATCCATGCTGCGGTGCCGCTCTCGACCCTGTCGGATCGGATGGCGGCGGAAGCGGACGAGAAAGCGCGCTTCGAAGCGGCGCTGGGCCCGGCGCTCGCCGCCGCCGACTTCGTCATCGTCGATACGCCGGGCAGCGATACCTATCTCTCGCGCACCGCGCATGTCTGGGCCGATACGCTGCTGACGCCGCTCAACGACAGTTTTATCGATCTCGACCTGCTGGCACGGATCGATCCCGAGACGCTAAAAATCGTGCGGCCGTCGATCTATGCCGAGGCCGTGTGGAAGCAGCGTCAGCTGCGGGCCATCCAGGGCGGCAGGCCGGTCGACTGGGTGGTGATGCGCAATCGCCTGTCGTCGCTCGCCGCCCGCAACAAGCGCGACATGGGCACGGTGATCGAGGCGCTGGCCAAGCGCATCGGCTTTCGAGTCGCGGCTGGCTTGAGCGAACGCGTGATCTACAAGGAACTGTTCCTGAGCGGTCTGACCCTGCTCGATCTCAAGCGTGGAAGCGGTGGCCCCTCACTGACTTTGAGTCACATCGCAGCGCGGCAGGAGGTCCGTGATCTCGTGGCGGCGCTCAATCTGCCGCCGGCAACGGCTGCTGCGCCAGAGGCCGCGCCCGTGACAGAACCAGCCACGCCAGCCCGGCCACCTGCAGGATGAACAAGGCGCCGAACGACCAGGTGTAGCCGTCGGGCGAGTAGCCGGTTGCGGTCTTCGGCCAGAGGTCCACGACCTTTCCCATCGCCCATTGGCCGGCGAAGATGACGGTGAAGACCACGAGGTTGCTGCTGGTGCTGACGCGGCCGGCATACTCCCGGGGGAAGGCCGAGACCATCACCGGCATGTACTGAATCGGGCAGGCGCCGAGAAATCCGAACAGCAGCCACGGCACGAGTGGATTGGCGGGCGGCAGAAAGGCGAGCCAGCCGCAGACCATGGCAAACAGGACGCTCATGATGCCGGCCGAAACGAAGTTATTGACGCCGACGCGCTGGAACCAACCGGCGATCACGCCGCTCGAGGCGAAGCCCAGGGTCATGACGGCGGCGGTGTAGAGCTGGATGTCGGCGCGCGCGTCGTTGTCGGTGATGCCGCCGACGTCGCGCAGCCAGGGCCCGATCCAGAGCGAGATGCATCCGATGAAGGCGAGCTGCTGGACGGCGAGCAGCGGCTGGATGCGCCAGTAGAAACCGTTGGTCAGCACGATGCGGGTGGCGCGGAATTGCTCGCGCAATGTGCCGTGAGGAGCTGCAGCGCCACGCTCCGGCACGACGGTGAACAGCAGCGCTGCGGTGACGAGGCAGATGCCGGCCAGCCAGAAGAACAGGCCCTGCCAGCTCATGACGGAAAGCGACCACTGGATCGGGAGCGTCGCCGCCATCGATCCGATACCGCCTGCCATCATGTGGAAGCCGGTGATCAGGCCCCAGCGTTCCGGCGGATACCACAGCGTGATCGCCTTGATGGCGGCCATCAGTCCGCCGGCGAAACCGAGGCCGATCAGTACCCGTGCCACGATCAGTTCGGGCAGCGAGGAACTGAGACCGAACATCGCCGAACCCAGCGCCGCCAGGGTGAGCAGCAGGGTCTGGACACGGCGCGGCCCGTAGCGGTCGAGCATGACGCCCAGGATCGGCTGGCAGCCGGCGAAGAACAGGAAGAAAGCGGAGGTGAGCAGGCCAAGATCGCCGGCGGTGATCCCGACATCCCGTTCGAGATAGGGAAAGATCACCGCATTTACGCCGCGGAAGATGTACGAAAGGAAATACGCCAGCGCGAACGGCAGGAAGACCCGCAGGAACAGCGTGGCGAAGGTCGGGGCGTTTCCGGTCATGTTTGTCTTGGCGCGTGGGCGCGGCGCGCACCATATTCAACGTAACGCTGAGGGTCAAAAGGTATGGCTGACGATCGCAAGGTTCCTTCCGCCGCAGGTGCAAGCGCAGTCGATGCCTTCGTCAAGCAGGTCGGCAGCCTGCCGGCGAACCGCGCGCCGGGCAGCCGGGGCCGTCTGCTGTTCGCAATGGATGCCACGGCGAGCCGCGAGCCGACCTGGGATCATGCCTGCACGATCCAGGGCGAGATGTTCGTTGCCGCCGACGCACTAGGCGGCCTCGATGTGCGACTCGCCTTCTATCGCGGGTTCGACGAATTCAAGGTGAGCAAATGGACGTCGGACGGCCTGGAACTCGCCCGTCTGATGAGCGCCGTGCGCTGCCTCGCCGGCCGCACGCAGATCGGCAAGATGCTGCGCTATGCCGGCGAGCAGCGGCGGGAAAGCCGGATCGACGCCGTGGTGTTCGTGGGCGACTGCTGCGAGGAGGATGTCGACGCAGTTGGCCACGAGGCGGGTCAACTCGGCCTGCTCGGCCTGCCGGTATTCGTCTTCCAGGAAGGCGATGACCGCGTCGCGTCCCGATTGTTTCCGCAGATCGCCAAGCTGACACGCGGCGCCTACTGCAAGTTCGACCGCTCGAGCCCGGACCAGCTCAAGCGGCTGCTGGGGGCGGTGGCGGCCTATGCCGCGGGCGGGCGCTCGGCGTTGCTGAAGTATGGTAGGGACCAGGGCGGCGCCGCGGCGTTGCTGACCAACCAGATGAAGTGACGATGGACATTCCAGGCGGGGACTTGCTCGCGACCGTTCAGGCGTTTTTCGATACCGAGATTCTTCCGCGCCATCGAGACTGGGTGGAGCACGTCGTCCGGCGGCGCGAACCCGCGCCGTTCGTGGCCGATCTTCGCGCCAAGGCGCGCGCCGCAGGCCTCTGGAATCTCGGCTTGCCCGAGCAGATGAGCAATCGCGACTATGCACCGATCGCCGAGATCACCGGGCGTCTGCCGTGGGCGGCGGAAGTCTTCAACTGCCAGGCGCCTGACGTGCCCAACATGATCATGCTGCAGCATGCCGCGACGCCCGAGCAAAAAAGGCGCTGGCTGGAGCCGCTGCTCGAGGGGCGGACGCGGTCGGCCTTCGGCATGACCGAGCCGGACGTTGCCTCGTCCGATGCCACCAACATCGCAACGACGCTGCGGCGCGACGGGTCCGATTGGGTCGTGAACGGGCGCAAATGGTACATCACCGGCGGGGCGCACCCCGATTGCGCTTTTGTGATCGTCATGGGCGTGTCGCGGCCCGAAGCGCCGCGCACCGGACGGCACTCCTGCGTCATCGTGCCGATGGCGGCCCCCGGTCTCCGGATCGTGCGCGAACTGCGCTTCATGGGGTGGGAAGACAGCATCGCGCCGATCGCCGAGTTGGACTTCGAAGATGTGCGCGTGCCGGTGGAGAATCTTCTCGGCAAGGAAGGTGAAGGCTTTGCCGCTGCCCAGGTCCGACTGGGACCGGCGCGGCTGCATCATTGCATGCGGGCGATCGGAAGCTGTGAAGTCCTGGTCGAGCTGATGATGGCGCGGGCGGCGGAGCGGCGTGCCTTCGGGCGTACCGTGATCGACTACGATGCCACGCAACAGGCCGTGGCGCGGTCGCGCATCGAGATCGAGCAGGCGCGGCTCCTGATTCTGCACACGGCGGAGCGACTGGACAAGGAAGGTCATCAAGCGGTCTGGCGCGATGTTTCCATGGTGAAGGTGGCGGTGCCGGAGATGGCACAACGCATCGCCGATCGCGCGATGCAGATTTTTGGAGCGATGGGCGGCAGCGACGACGCGCCGATCCATCGGGCGTTCGCTGTGGCCCGCATGCTGCGCATCGCCGATGGGCCCGACGAGGTGCATCTCCGCCAGATTTTCCGGCAGGAGCCACCGGCACGCTGGAGCGTAGCCGGGTCGCCCTACATCACGCGCCCGGCCGATTAGGCGCCCATCAGGCGTGCACTCCAGCTTCCGGGCAAAACGAGTCCGAGCCAGACAGCGGCCTTGATGCCCAGCGGAAAGGCGATGCGCGCGCGGTTGGCGGCGAGCCCCTTGCGAATGATCGCCGATGCCTTTTCGGCGGACACCATGAACGGCATGGGAAAGGGGGCGCTTTCCGTCAGGCGGCTCTTTACGAAGCCAGGGCAGATGACGCTGACGCCGATCCCATCCTTCTTCAGCACGTAGCGGATGCTCTCGCCCCACACCCGCACAGCCGCCTTGCTGGCGTTGTAGGAGGCGGCATAGGGCAGGCCAAAAAATCCCGCCAGCGAGGAGACGACGGCGATCTGACCGTTCTTGCGGGCGATCAGACGGGCAAGCAGGGGTTCCACGGTGTTCAGCACACCGCCCACATTTACATCGAGCGTTTGGCGGATGACGGAAAAATCATCGAGCGACGAGTTGTCCTTGTCGATCGAGATGCCGGCATTGGCGAGGATCAGATCGACCGGATGAGTGTCATCGAAGGCCGTGAGCCAGGCGGCAAAAGCGTCGCGGTCGACGACATCTATGGCGCTGGCGAATACCGTGGCGCCCTTCGCTCGACAGACCCCAGCCACGGCCTCAAGGCGTCCGGAATCGCGGCCGGTGAGGGCGAGCGCCACGCCCGGTGCGGCATAGTCGAGTGCCAGGGCCTTTCCAATCCCGCTCGAAGCGCCGGTAATGACGATGCTTGAGAATTGCTTCATGGGATAACCTTCCGACGCCGCGCGTTGTCTGTACTGGGAGCCGATACTAGAGTGCCGCGCCGCACCGCGGCCAGTGGAGCGTCAGGAGCCAGTTTTTGATCGCAAGCATGACAGGATACGCCCGCGCGCAGGGCGCGGATGAACGGCGGCGCTGGGTTTGGGAGGCGCGCAGCGTCAACGGACGCAATCTCGAAATCCGCTGCCGCGTGCCACAAGGCTTCGATCGTCTGGAAAATCCTGCCCGAACAGCCGTTGGCGGCCGGCTGAAGCGCGGCAATGTCTCGTTGACTCTCACCCTCACGAGCGAGCGCCAGAGCAGTCCGTTGCGCATCAACCGCGCGCTGCTGGCGGAGCTTGGCACTCTGGTCGAGGAGGTGCGCAAGAGCACTGGCGCGGCAGCACCCTCGGCCGACGGCCTTCTGCGTGTCCGTGGCGTCATCGAGGAAGAAGAGGAGGGCGAGCAGACCGAGGAGGCGCTCGCCGTGCTCGACAAGGCGCTCTCAGCCTCGCTCGACGAGGTGTTGAAGGCGCTGGTCACGGCCCGCGCCGCCGAGGGCAAGGCCCTTGCCAAGGTGATCGACGGCCATGTCGTCGAGATCGAGGGCCTGTGCCGGCGCGCGGCCGAACGGGCGCAGGCCCAGATCGGCACCGTACGCGCCCGTTTCGAAAGCCAGCTGGGAGAACTTCTGGGCCGGACGCCGGCGCTTTCGGAGGAGCGGTTTGCCCAGGAAGTGGCGCTGCTGGTCGGCAAGGCCGACGTGCGCGAGGAACTGGACCGGTTGGCGGCACACATCTCGCAGGCGCGGACCCTGCTGGCCGAGGCGCGGCAGGACAATCCCGTCGGGCGCAAGTTCGACTTCCTCTGCCAGGAGTTCAATCGCGAGGCCAATACGCTGTGCTCGAAGTCGGCCGACATAGAGCTGACGCGCATCGGCATCGACCTCAAGGGCGCCGTCGAGCGCATGCGGGAGCAGGTCCAGAATGTCGAATGACGCCGAAACGCCCGCCATCCAGCGGCGTGGCTTGATGCTGGTGCTGTCCTCGCCGTCGGGCGCGGGCAAGACGACCCTGTCGCGCCAGTTGCTGGAGAACGACTCGCATATCCAACTCAGCGTCTCCTGCACGACGCGCGAGAAGCGGCCGGGTGAGAAGGACGGGGTCGATTACAAATTCATCGATACGGCGACCTTCCGCAGCATGATCGACCGCGGCGAGTTTCTCGAGCACGCCCGTGTCTTCGACCACTACTACGGCACGCCCCAGCCACCGGTCGAGGAGGCCCTGGGCGCCGGTCGCGACATGCTGTTCGACATCGACTGGCAGGGCACGCAGCAGCTCAAGGAGAAGGGGCGCACCGACCTCGTGACGGTGTTCATTCTGCCGCCGTCGACCCGCGACCTCGAGAGGCGATTGATCTCGCGCGCCCAGGATGCACCGGATGTCGTGGCGCGGCGCATGGCCAAGGCAGCCGACGAGATGAGCCACTGGGCGGAGTACGACTACGCCATCATCAACCGTGACATCGCCACCAGCCTGATCCAGCTCAAGTCGATCCTGACGGCCGAGCGTTTGAAGCGTGACCGGCAGTTCGGCCTCTCGGAGTTCGTCAAGGCGCTGCGCGAGGGGCGGTAATCGGCGCGCCGATGCCGGTCTGGCCCTGCGAACGCAGCACGAGCTGGGATGGTGCGTAGGGGCGTCCGGAGAATTCCGCGATCAGGCGGTCACTGGCAGCTTCGGTGGCGCCTTGCAGACGGCGCATGAAGGTCTGCTTATCGAGGCCGGTTTCGATCGCCGGCAGGAACTCGATGGCGGCGCGGCCGGGCTTTTTCCACCAGTCGCGGCGGTTCCACACAAGGCCGACACTCGTGGCGACCGGCGTCACCGGCAGATTGAGATCGCGCGACAGGTAGAAGATGCCGGAGCGGTAGCGCTCGTGCTCGCCAGGGGCCATCAGGTTCCCTTCGGGATAGATCGCAATGTGGCGGCCGCTGTCGTAAGCGCGCTTGGCGAAGTGGGCGAGGTTCTCGCGCTCCTTGCCGCCGCCGCAGGTGTCGACGCGGATCATCTGCAATCGGTAGAGGATGGCGCCAATCAGCGGGTAACGGAAAATTTCCTGCATTGCCACGAAGGCAATGCCCGGGATGCGGGCCGCGAGCAGGATGCCGTCGCACTCGCTGTGGTGCTTGCCGGCAAGCAGGGCGGGGCCCGCGGCGGGAAGATGTTCCAGTCCACGGAGCTCGACTTTCATGCCGCCGATCCAGCGCATGCCCCAGACGACGGCGCGGGCCCAATGGTGCAGCAGGCCGCGCAGCAGGATCGGTGTCGGGATCGGAACCATCACGATGCCGATGACGGCCGTCAGCAGCGTGCCGAGATAGAAAAAGGCGTTGAAGGCCAGGGACCTGATCATGGTCAGACAAATAGTGAGTATTCACTCATTTGTCAAGAGCGCCTGCCAGCCGGACGAACTCGGCCACGGTCAGCTCCTCCGCCCGGGCGGTGGGCGAGAGGCCGAGCCCGGTCAGGACGGCCGTAGGGTCGGCAAACAGCCCCACCAGGGCACCGCGCAACATTTTACGGCGCTGACCAAAGGCGGCTGCCGTGACGCGCTCCAGGGGCTTGAGATCGGCGAGGCGGTCGCCGAGCGGTCGGGGCCTTAGCCGGGCGACTGAGGAGACGACCTTGGGCGGCGGCACGAACGCGGAGGGCGCTACGTCGAACAGGCGGTGCACGGTGCAGACATGCTGGGCCAGTACCGAGAGCCGGCCGTAGTCCTTGGTACGAGGAACCGCCACCAGCCGGTCGACGACTTCCTTCTGGAACATCAGGACCATGTCGGCCACGTCGTCGGCCGCGTGCAGCCAGCGCACCAGCAGGGCCGTCGAGACATTGTAGGGCAGATTGGCCACGATCCGCCGCGGCGGCGGCCCCAGGCTGGCGAGAGGCATGCCCAGCGCGTCGCCCTCGATGACCTGCAGGCGACCACCGGCGGCCTCCTGGAGCTCCTGCAGGGCGGCGATGGCGCGCGTGTCGACTTCGATGGCGACGACGCTGCTCGCGCCCTCGAGCAGCAGGGCTCGGGTGAGGCCGCCCGGCCCCGGGCCCACCTCGATGACGGTGCCGGGCGACAGCGGCACGGCGGCGCGGGCGATACGACGCGTCAGGTTGAGATCGAGCAGGAAATGCTGACCCAGACGCTTGCGGGCGTCGAGACCGTGGGCGGCGATGGTCTCGCGCAGCGGCGGCAGGCCGGCCAGTTCCGCCGCGACGTCGTCGCCCATCGTTCAGGTCTGACGTCGGCGGGCCATGTCGTCGGCCATGGCGAGGGCGGCGATCAGGCTGGCCGGGTCGGCGCGGCCGGTGCCGGCGATGTCGAGCGCGGTGCCGTGGTCGGGCGATGTCCGCACGAAGGGCAGGCCCAGGGTTACGTTGACGCCGCCCGAGAAGTCGATTGACTTGATCGGGATCAGCGCCTGGTCGTGATACATGCAGAGCGCGGCGTCGTAGGTAGTGCGTGCCGCCTCATGGAACAGCGTGTCGGCCGGCGCGGGGCCGCGCACGTCGATACCGTCGCGACGCAGGGCCTCGATGGCGGGTGTGATCGCCCTCTGTTCCTCGTCGCCCATCGTGCCTTGCTCGCCGGCGTGCGGATTGAGCGCGGCCACGACGAGCCGCGGCCGGGCGATACCGAATAGCGAGATGAGGCCAGATACCGCGATCCGGCCAACCCGCACGATACCCGCCGTGTCGAGTGTCCGCACGGCCTCGGCCAGGCCGAGGTGGATCGTGACCGGCACCACCCTAAGGCCGGGGCAGGCGAGCATCATCGCGACCTCGACTGATCTGCCCGTGGCGCGCGACGCCAGTTCGGCCAGGAATTCGGTATGTCCGGGATGGCGGAAACCAGCGTCCTGGAGGGTCTTCTTCTGGATGGGGTTGGTCACCATACCGGCGATGTCGCCCGCCAGGGCGAGGCTTGCGGCCCGCTCGATGGCTTCCAGGGTGGCGGGGGCGTTGACGGGATCGGGACGGCCGGGTGTCGCCGGTGCGCGCAGTCGGATGGGCAGGACCGGCAGTGCCGTCGAGAAGCTCTGGGCGGTCTCGGTCGGCCGGGAGATCTCCCGCACAGGGACGTCGAGGCCCAAGTCGCGAGCCAGGCTCGCAAGCCGGCCGGCGTCATCGAGGACAAAAAATGGCCGGTCGGCGTGCCTTCTCGCCAACCATGCCTTGAGGCTGAGTTCGCCGCCGATCCCGGCCGGCTCGCCCATGGTGATGGCGAGCGGCGGCAGCGGGGTCATGGCTTGGACTTGACGTCGATGGTCGCTACACGCCGCAGGTCGCGCATGTAGCGGCGGGCCGCGGCCTCCAGCTTCTGGAGGAGGATCTGCTGCGAGATGGCATCGCGGGTCGGCAAACCGTCGCCGCCGGTCCGGCTGCACAGCGAGACGACCTGCAGGCCCTCGGCAACCCGGAACGGCCCGGCGGTACCACCGATCTGCAGTTTTGGAATCTCTTCGTACATCTGACGATTGGCGGCGAGGTCGCCGGCGCGGACGCCCTGCAGGTCGCCCGAAGTGGCGCCCTTGAGCTGCCGCGCCTGGGCGTGCAGGTCGCTGCATTGCTTGACTGCCGACATCGCTTTCTGCGCTTCGCCCGACGCTCTGTTGGTTTCCTCGGGCGAGGCGTTCACGGGCAGCGAGAGAGTCATCTGGGCGAGATTCAGCCGGACGTCGTCGTTTCGTGTCGAGGCGAACTGGCGGCGCTCGACGACGTACAGAATATGCCATCCGGCACTGCCGCGGATGGGCTCGGAGTATTGCCGGGGCTGGAGTTTATCAATGGCGGCATCGAGAGCCGGATCGAGCGACCCCGGTAGAATCCAGCCGAGATCGCCGCCCGTCTGGGCCGACGTTCCTTGCGAGAATTGCTGGGCGATGGCAGCGAACGGCGCGCCGCGCTTCAGCTGCTCGAGGACGCGTTCTGTCGTGCGCTTGGCCTCGTCGACGCCGTCCGCCTTGTCGACCGGCACGAAGATCTCCGCCACGCGGGACTCGGTCTTGCCGACATTCGACCGCATCCGACTCAAGGCATCGTCGATCTCGGCTTCGGAGACGTCGACGAGCGGCCGCACCTTTCGGCGCACGATCTTGTTCCAGGATATCTGCGCCTCGAACTGCTGGGCGGCGATGTCGTAGGGGACACCGATACTCTGCAGGAAAAGCTTGAACTGGCCCGGGCTCAGGCCGGCCCCGCGCTCGATCTCGCTCAGGCGTTGCTGGACCTCGGCCTCACTGGCAGCCAGGCCAAGGCGCTTGCCATTCTGGATTTGCAGTCTCTCGTCGATCATTTGGCGAAGGACTTGGGCCGCCATGCGCTGCCGGAGGTCGGGGCTGTCCTGAAGGCCGATGGTTTTGATCGCGAACTGGACGCGCTGCGAGAGGTCGAAGTCGGTGATGGCGTCGTCATTGACCCGCGCCGCCACACGCGAGCCCTGAGCGGACGCGAGCGCGGGAGAAAGAGCCAGGAGGATCGCGAAGAAGGCGCGGAGGAACAACGCGGACATTTGACCGGTAAGGTGACGGGAGGGACACACAGTATATTCCGTCGCAACAATGCTGCAACGGATGGAGCGCGAGATATCCCCGGACTGTGGCAACTTGCGGGCATGCTTGACGCTTGCCGGTGGGTACGTTAGCCGAACACCGCATTCCGAGGGCTTGGACTTTGTCTCATGACCGCCGCTCGCCGTCCGATTAGCGTCGCCAGTGTGTGGGCGTGGATTCGCTCGGGCGCTGGCTATCATCTCGATAATTTCGGTCGCTGGCTGATCGTGCGCGCTCCGAAGTTGGGTGCGGCATATGCCGCCCGGTGGACGCCGGGGGCGCAAAAGATCGGCCCGCGGCCGGGCTGGGGTTTCGCCGACGAATATTACGTAGAGCGCCAATGGTCGGCCTGCCGGCGTGGCGCTCTCTGGGAGGCTGCCCGCGACAATAACCTCGTCGTGCCGCTGACCGTACCATGGCTTGGCGGCACGCTGGTCGATGTGACGCTCGGCAACGACAACAGTCTCTGCCTCTATGTCTGCGGTTCGTTCGAACCCAACGAGTTCGCCTTCCTCGACCGCGTCCTGAAGCCGGGCATGGTGTTCGTCGACGTCGGTGCCAACGACGGCTACTACACCCTATTCGCGGCGCGTCGGGTCGGGCCGGGCGGTCGCGTGGCGGCGGTCGAGCCTAGTTCGCGCGAACGCGCGCATCTCGAGCGCAACCTCACGCGCAACGGCATCGGCAACGTCGAGGTCGTGCCGGCCGCCCTTGGGGCCGCGGCGGGTCACGCCGACCTCCACCTCGCGCACGGCGCCCATACTGGCCACAACACGCTGGGCAGCTTCGCTCATGACGACGTGGTGCCGGCGCGCATCGAGCGCGTGCCGCTGGAAACCCTCGATGCCGTGGTCGCCCGGCTCGCCCTGCCGCACGTGGATGTGGTCAAGATCGATGTCGAAGGCGGCGAAGCAAACGTGATTGCCGGCGCGCGGACAGTGCTCACCTCGATGCGTCCAGTTTTGATGATGGAACTGAACGACAGTGCACTTCGCGCCCAGGGAAGCAGTGAGGCGTCCTTGCTGACGACGTTGCAAGGTGAGTTGGGGTACGAGATCTTGGTGTTCTCGACGATGTCAGGGCTGGCTGAATGGCATGTTGAAGGCACCGCGCTTTCGGCAAATGTCATTGCGATGCCGCGCGAACGCGCAGGCAGCGCCGTGCAGTCACGCTAGGCGGCCTTCGCGCGGCCTGCATCGAAGGTTTCGTCACCAGCATATTTTGCCATACTGCTTGTGCAGCAGCCGGACTTGACCGATATGCTTTTTTGCCGCCTTGGAGTTGGGGGGCGTCCGTCTGACCGCGGACGCTAGGGACACGAATGATGGATTCGGAACGAAAAGAAGGCCCGGGACGCATCGGCTCGGAGTTCTCTTACAGAACGCCCGAAGCGCTGAATTGGGATGCCGACCTCAAGAAGGCCCACCTGGCGTTGCTCGACGAGTTCGGCATTCGATGGAATCGCGAGTCTCTTCTGACGGCGCGCCGGGGCACCATTTCCAGGGTTCTCTTCCTCGATCGACTCTATCGGGAGGTTGTTAAGGTACCGGGCGTCATCTGCGAGTTTGGCGTTCAATGGGGCGCCACGCTGGCGACGCTCATAAACCTGCGGTCGATCTATGAGCCTTACAATCATGCAAGGATGATCTTCGGTTTCGATACCTTTGAAGGCTTCACGAAGCTCGACGTCAATGACGGTTCGCTTGCCAAGCCGGGCGACTATTCAGTTCCCGGCGGCTACGTGAAGACTCTCGAGGATATCCTCGCACTTCAGGAGTCCGCTGCTGCGGGCAGCGCGAGAACGAGACGGCAGTTTAAGCTTTATCCCGGTGACGCCTCGGAAAGCGTGAAGACGTGGAGTGGGGAGAATCCGCACGCGATTGTCGCCCTAGCAATGTTCGACATGGACGTCTATCGGCCCACAAAGGATGTACTCGAGCATATTCTGCCGCGCCTGACAAAGGGCTCCGTGCTCTACTTCGATGAACTCAACTGCCCGGAGTTTCCTGGCGAGACGATCGCACTCATGGAAACACTTGGGCTCGCGCGGCTACGGCTGCAACAGGATCCGCATCAACCCTATGCTGCATGGGCAGTGTATGAAGGCTAGCCGGCCGTAGGGCCGACAGCGCCGAATAGACAACCCATAGAAACCTCATAACGGGAGCCCGCTGTCTCGCTGCGAGAGGATGGGATGGGCGACTGGCCACCAAATCTTGAGCGTGGGGTCGTTCCATAGAATGGTGAACTGGCCGGCGCGGTCGTAGTCCGTTGTCTGCTTGTAGTGGAAGATCGCATGGTCGCTCATGACGATGTGGCCATTGCCGAACTTGGGGGGGATCAGCACCTGCAGGCGATTCGCATCAGATAGCGTGAATGACGTCCACTTGCGGTATTGGGACGATCCGGGGTCGTTGTTCACTACCACCAGATAGAAGCTGCCCTGCAGACACGTCACCAGCTTCCAAGTCTTGGCATCGCCGTGAATTCCTCTCAGGACATTTCTGTACGAAACCGAAATATCGTCCTGGATGAACTCGATCGGGATGCCGGCGTTGAAATAGGCGTTTCGATTGTAGGTTTCCACGTACTGGCCGCGAAAGTCTTCGAAGATGGTTGGCGGCTTTATCAGTAGGACGGAGTCAAGCGCAGTCGGAAGCACTTCCATCATCTTCACTCCTTCGCCATTCCTGCCAGTACCTGACGGCGGATCTCGTCGATTGGATCGCGCATCAGATCAATGCCCAGTTTGGCGGAGACTAATCCGAAGATCGACATGATCGCAGTCTGCTCGACCTCGTCTCGGAGCACCATCTGACGAAAGGTATCGCGGGGCATGATGACTGTCGTGATTCCGTTTTCCGGATGGGTGTTTGCGATCGGTTCGGCGTCTAGCCCTAAGAAAAGGTGTTCCGCCTGCGTGCAGCGATTTAGGTAAAGCCGCCCCGCGCCCAGGGGGAGCAGGATGGCGCAACGATATCCGGTTTCTTCGAGGATCTCCCTCGGAGCAGCTTCGGCTGGCATTTCGCCACGGTCTATGGAGCCGGCCGGGATTTCGAGCGTCTCCCTTTCGAGGCTCGGGCGGAATTGACGGATCAGGAGTATCTCGCCATTCGGCGTGAACGGCAGGCAGATAATGCCGTCGGGCCCGGTCATTCGGTAATAGGGCGCTTCACCGGCGCTCGATGTCGCGCTTTCCTCGATTTGGAACCAGGGTGTCGAAAAAGCGACACGAAAGCTCAGTGGTCCTTGCATCGGGCTAATCATCTTTTTTGTAGATTATCGTCGAACCTGAAAAGTCGACTTGAATCGGGACGTTGATTAGGTGCGAAAGCGCTTGGCGCACGCTCGATTGACGTTCGGGCGGCACGATGAAGACCATGAAGCCGGTTCCGCCGGCGCCCAACAACTTGCCACCGAGCGCTCCGGCGCTGCGCGCAGCCTCGTACGTCTGATCAATGGTCGTGGTGCTGATCCCGCTGGTCAACTGCCGCTTCAGCGTCCAGCTTTCGTGGAGGAGATACCCGAAAGCGTCGAGGTCACCGTCGTGCAGGAGGCCAAGGGCTTCCGGCACCATGGCCTGCATGCGCTTGAGGTGGGTGGTGTTTGCGTCGAGGTTTTCGACGAGCTTCTTGGCAAAATCGGAAGAGAGCCGGCTGCTACCTGTATAAAAAAGCATGAGTCGACCTTCGAACTCGCCGCGGCGCGCGTCGTTGAGGGTCACTGGCGCAACGGCAAACGACCCATCGCGCTCAAAATTGATCACATTCAGGCCGCCGAAAGCGCTGGCGACCTGATCTTGGCAGCCGACCTTCTCCTGAAGTTTGTTTTGTTCCAGGTCGATGGCGGCCAGTGCCAGTTCATGAGGAGCCGTTGTCTTGCCGCGCATCGCGCGCAGAACATTGATCAGCCCGACCGCAAATGCCGAACTCGATCCAATTCCCGATCTGGCAGGCAAGTCGCCCTGGTGGTGCAACTCGACGCCCTCGATGTCGTCGAAGCCCTCTGAGCCCAACCCAGCTCGTACAGCCGGATGTAGGATCTCTGAGATCGAGCCGACTGTCTCGATGTGCGACCAGACAATGCGGTGCCTGATGCCGAAGAAGGGTGGCAAGTGGCGCCCGCTGACATAACAGTATTTGTTCACTGCCATGGACAGGACGGAGCCGCCATGGCGCTGGAACCAGGTTGGGTAGTCTGTTCCGCCGCCGAAGAACGAAACGCGGTAGGGCGTACGGGAGATAGCCATGTGCATCTGAAGGGGTTGACCTTTCTCTGCGCGACTGAATCTAGCCTTCCTAGCGGGTCAGAAAACGGTCGCCTTCCATCGCCAAGCGACCCCGCCAGTAGTCAAGCAGGTCGAGCAGCGTCTTCTCGTAGGGAATCTCCGGCTGCCAGCCTGTATGGGCCGTAAACTTCGCGGTATTCGGGACCTGAAGGTCAGCATCGATCGGACGCAAGCGATCCGGATCCACCTCGACGCGGATGTCCTTCTTGCGAGACGAGAAGGAGATCAGTGTGTCGAGGACTTGTTTGATGGTGCAGGTGTGGCTGCCGCCGATGTTGTAGTAGGCGCCAGCGATCGGACGTACTGTCACAAGCATGAAGTAGGCACGTACCGCGTCGCGCACGTCGGCGATCGTTCGCAGAGAGTTGAGGTTGCCGACCTTCACCACAGGCTCGATATAGCCGCACTCGATCATCGCGATCTGCTTGGCGAATGTCGATTCGGCGAATACATCGCCTCGCCGCGGACCGGTGTGAGTGAACATTCGGGTGGTCATTACTGTCATGTCGTAGGCTTCGGCATAGAAGCGCCCGACCAGGTCGGTTCCGACTTTCGAGATGGCGTAAGGTGAGGCGGGATGAAACGAGCATTCCTCGTCGATCGGCAGCTTCTCCTTGGGCACGCGCCCGAAAACCTCTGACGACGCGCAGACGTGGATGATCGAATTGGGCGCATGCTGCTTCAGCGCATCCAATACACGCACTGTGCCCTGAATGTTGGTGTCCATGGTATCGAGCGGCGCATCGAAGCTCGTGCGCGGAAAGCTTTGGGCGGCCAAATGGAAGACGTAGTCCGGCTTTGCCTTCTCCACGACTGCTTGAATGGACAGCGTGTCGCGCAAATCGCCGTAGAGCAGAGAAACCCGGTCGCCGGCGTTGATCCGGCCCGCGATGCTCGAAAGATTGTCCAGCGGGCTGCGCCACCGGCACATTCCCACAATCTCCCAATCCGTGTGTTCGAGCAGATATTCGGCCAGGTGCGATCCCACCATGCCCGTAATGCCCGTTATCAGTGCTCTTTTGGTTGCCATCGCTTACCTGGCGGTCCCTCCCCTTGACGCTTCGATGAACCCACACGGAATCGGCGCGAAACTAGTTTAGGCGGGCGCCAATTGCTACCCCGGCGATCAGGCCGGTTTGATCACCCCCGGCGGGTGTGGCTGGCTGCGATACCATTTCATGGTCCGGCGGAAACCCTCAACCAGATCGATCTTTGCCTCGAATCCGAGGAGCCGGCGAGCGGCTGAATTGTCCATCAGCCGTACCGGGATCGTGCTCGGCTTGGTGGGATCGTACCGAACATCGGCGCCGGAATATCCGTCGACCTCCAGCAATGTCTTCAGGATCTGCCGGACCGAATGCCCTTTACCCGAGCAGATGTTGATCTCGAGATGCTGCTGGTCGCTGGAGAACGCGGCGAGCAGGCCATCGATGAAGTCGTCGATGTATATGAGGTCGCGCACGTCGTTGCCGGTGCCCCACACCTCGAGCGGGGCCAGCCTCTCGATGACCCGCCTCATCAGGGCCGCGGTCACATGGCTTGTTGCGTAGTCGAACTTGTCATGCGGCCCGTAGATGTTGGAAGGCCGCACGACCACCGTCGACATCGGCTTGGCGATCTTGGTCGCGTAGGTTCGGCACAGCAACTCGGCATATCGCTTCATCCACGCCACGCTGTAGTAGGCGTCATAGGGCTCGCCGTCGAACATCTCCCCCTCGGAAACAGCCCGATCGCCCGTCGGTGGATACGCAGCGCCGCTGGAGACGAACAGCAGGCGCTTGACGCCGGCCACGTACGCAGCGTCCAGCAGGAGGGTGTTGATCAGCACGTTCGGCGTGACCTGAGACAGCGGATTAGCTCGCATGACCGCGGCTCCGGCAGTCTGTGCGGCAGCGATGAAGACGTAGTCCATCTCGGCCACGGCGCGCGCGCAATCCTCGGGGCGGCGCAGGTCCACTTTCATGATCTCCGCGCCCGGCAGTTCTGTCTTGAGCGGCTTGTCGTGGATCGTCACACGGAGCTTGGCGCCCATTGCCAGGAGGCGCAGCGCCAGATTGGTTCCGAGGAAGCCGCCGCCGCCGGCGATAAGGACGGACCGGCCTGCAAAGTCCTGCATTCGAGTGCTCCTAGCGGAAGAAGTTGACCTTCTTTTGGTGCTCGTCGTGATTGGCGAGATACCACTCCCAGGTTTCCCGGAGACCCGCCGTCAGCGTCGTGCTGGGATCGTATCCGATCAGTCTGCGGGCCTTGCTGATGTCCATGACCCGGCGTGGAAAGCCCGAGGACTTGCTGGTGTCGAATTCGAAATCGAAGTCCACGACTTCACGCAACGCTTCGACCAGTTGCCGAATGCTGACGCCGGTACCGCTGCCGAGGTTGACGAAGCCGTCGCCGGTCCCGTGATGGAGAGCCAGGATCACGCCGGTCGCCACATCCTTGGAATAGGCAATGTCGCGGACTGCCGAGCCGTCGCCCCAGATGCGCAAAGGGCGCTCTCCGCCGCGCAGCCGGGCCATCAGCGATGGCACCACCATGGCGTTCGCCGGATCGAAATTGTCGCCGGGGCCATAGACGTTGCATGGCCGCACGATGGCGAAGTTCGTAGCGCCGTACTCAATCCGATAAGCTTGGATCTGCATCTCGGCCATGCGCTTGGCCCAACCCGGGAACATGTCCATCGGCGGCTGGTCGAAGGTGTCGTCTTCCTCGCGAAACACCTCGCCGGGGGCATAGGCGCCGATCGAACTCGTGTACACCACCTTGCCGACGCCGTTCACGCGACAGGCTTCGAGCACGTTGGTGTTCATCGCCATCAGCGGCACGAAGAAGCTGGCTGGGCGGCTCTTGGTCACTTCAACCGAACCTTTGATGCCGGCTGCATGGACGACGAAGTCGGCACCCTTCGTCTGGGCCTTGCAGAAGCTGATGTCGGCAAGGTCACCATAGACGTGCGGCGCCCGGGGATCGGCCTGCAACTTGTCCAAGGACAGTGTCGTGACGCGCGCGCCCATATCGCAGAGCTGCGTCACGATCTGGCGGCCGATCATGCCGGTACCGCCTGTGACGACGACGGAGCGGCCGCTGAACGAGGCGGCGATTTCCGGGGTGATCATTCGCGCAAGACCTTCATGGTTGACCGGGACCGGTGCCCGGCAGCGAGCCCGGCGGCGATGTGAATGGCCTCGCTGTGCCGTGCCGTCAAGTGATGCCATCCGCGGCACAAGTGTCCGAGCGTATCAGGCCACACTCACCCCTGGTTCCCCGCCTGCCGGTTCGCTTGCGTCGTCACGGGTCATTGGTTAGGTAGAAATGCCAATCCGGCTGTCAAATGCCCCAAGGAACCAAAGATGGAACGGCCGCCGCACAACAACGACATACCAAGCGCAGAATCGATCGGCGAACGGCGCCCGGAAGATCAGGTCTATTGGCAGAAGATGCTTGGTATTCTCGATCAATACGATCACGGGCCGCGGCATATCATCAACCTGTGGCCGACCTATGTGCGGCGCCTGCTTCTCCAACGTTTCATCGCCCACTACGAGTTGTTCAAGCACGTCATCGATCTGCCCGGACATGTCGTCGAATTAGGTGTGTTTCGGGGATCGAGCTTCTTCACCTGGGCCAAGCTCATGGAGACGTTTTGCCCCTGCGATCGGCGTCGCCGAGTCTATGGCTTCGACCACTTTAAGGGCTTGCGCAAATTCGATCCGAAGGACGGGGTGTTCGACAAGGGCGACAACAAATATGAGGGCGGGTTCGATGCTACGCATGTCCGGGAAGAGCTTCTTGAGCTCATCAAGTTGCACAATGACGACAACCTGATCCCGGGCTTCCCGCGTTGCCATCTTGTTGAAGGCGACATCGTCGAAACGCTGCCGAAATTCCTGGAGGAGAATCCGGGAATCAGGATCTCTCTCCTGCATTTCGACGTGGACTTGTATCTCCCGACCAAGCGGGCTCTGGAGCTTCTCTATCCGCTCGTCGTGAAGGGTGGCGTGGTCGTATTCGACGAGTATGGTGTGGTGCCATGGCAGGGCGAGTCGACGGCTGTGGATGAATATTTCAAGGAGATCGGAGAACAGCCTGTCATCAGGAAGTTTCCCTTCTCGCCGCAACCGCACGGCTACTTCATCAAGTAGCTGATTTCCTCGGGAACGCCGTATGGACCAGGAAGAATTCGAAGCCCGCGGATGGATCAAGGTGCCCGGATTGGTGTCCGGCTCCGCCATCAACCGGCTGCTCCATGAATTCAAGTCCAATGTCCTGCCATCGACGGAGCCGATGCACCGTCAACCCAACTTCTCGCGAACCAGCGGTGAGGCAGCGCATCCCCACGGCGTCGACGAGCTGAATGCTGTCTCCCCGCATGGCTTTCTGATCAACGGGTTGAAGGATCCTCATAACTGGGAAGCGTCGAATCACCTCTTCGCGTCTCTCATCCTCGACATTCTAAGCGCCCGCAGCGTACGCAACGCCCTGTCCAATGTGCATCCGGCCCCGGATTGGGTGCTGCATGCCACGATGTTCTTCGATCGGAACCAGGCGACCGAGCCGCATGAGGACATTTATTACATAGATTCAAATCCGACCGGCGCCTGCCTAGGTTTCTGGCTGGCCCTGGAGGATATCGACGAGCGGGCAGGGCGGTTCTACTTCGTCGAGGGATCGCACAAGGATTCAGCCCGGACCGCACGGCACCCCATGGAGCTCGAAAACGCCGAGCACCTGAAGCTCATAGAGGAATACGCAAACCGCAATCGCAACAGCCTCGTTGCGCCGGAACTGCGCAAGGGTGATGCCTTGATATGGCACGGGCGCACTATCCACGGCGCATTGCCGGTTCAGGACGAGCGGTTCTCGCGCAAGTCCCTGACAGCCCATTTCATCGATAGTGAAAGGGTTGGCAGGAATCGCTTTCGAGACTTCACATCAGTAGAGATCCGACGCTTCAACGACTTGCGGTATCTTGCTGCCATCCGGCCCGATGAAAACGCCTTTGCCCCCACCGGCGTGTGCACCCGCGACGTCGAATTGTCCGGCGGGCGGTATTGTTTCGTGGGTATAGACCGAGCAGGCGGCGACCGGATTGTGCTGGCTCTGGAACCTCACCGAGACCGTCCACAGATCGAGTCTTTGATTGGCTCTTTGAATGACGTCATGCGGCAAGGGTGAGCGCGGAAGCTCCCTTGTCTCGCCGGAGCCTATGCAGCGGCTTTCGCTTCCGTATCCCAGCGCGCTCGACACAATATGCGCTCGTTCAGCGGTTCCTTGGCCAACCCCCACATCTCGTCCTGGGTCAGGCGAGGCTTGGCGCCGCGTGCCCACCTGGAAGCCGGCCAAGCCAGGTTGCGTTCGGCCGACGGCCCCAGCACGGATGGAATGTGGCGAACCTGCCTTCTCGGGTAGTTCAGCAACATGCGGGCCCGATGGGCCCAAAGATGGCCGTACTTGCGCTCAAGGTAGTGATCCAGTTTCCGTTGCCATGGCTTCCAGACTTGGGATGTTCTGAGGGAGTGAAGCCTGGAATGGACCGGCTTGATGACGCGACACGCTTCAGGAAGACATATTTCCTCGCCTCCGCAAGCGGCGGCCAGATGGAGCAGCAGGGAGTCGAGGTCCAGAGACAGCGTCGTCCTGTCGGCGGGATAGCCGCGGACCCTGTGCCATAGCTGCCGGCTCATCAGGGTAAAGTCCCCACATGCATTGGTGTGGAGGTCGCGGATTTGCCAATGCTCGGGCTGCTGAAGCCTGCCACAACGATGGCCTTCAAGGCCTTCCAGGTGCGTCAGGAACGCCTCATCATCGAGTGGGTCGTAGTCGTTCATGTCCAGCTCGACGTCGAAACGGTCACTGCGATATATGCCGTTCTCATTCAGTGTTTGCGCGGCAAGTGTCTCCACCAGGGCCTTTGACAGGAATGTGTCACTGGCTTTCGGCAGTAAGAATTGGCCTCTGGCCCGACGCAGACCGACATTCGGCGCGTCGATGTGCAGGCCGCCTTCGCTGCTGCCGCGATAACGGTCGTGATACTTGGCGGGGACAACGTAGCCGCGCACGGTTACATAATCGCTGGCGAATTCCTTCATTTGGTCCAGGACGAGGGGACGATCGCTTTGCGGATTCCATTCCACCAGGATCAGTTCGCTTTCGAGGGCTGCCATAGTGAGCTGATGAACGAGACATCGCGCGGCTCGATGCACCCGTTTCTCGTAGTCGGCCGTATATCCGTCGTTGCGGACATAGGTGACGACGCTGAGATAAGGGGTGTGTGAAGTGCGGGCGTCAGATTGGCTTGGCATTGGCAACATTACTCGTGGCTGGGTGATCGGTGCTCCCGGTCCAAAGAGGCAAAACGCGGCGACTTGGCACGATCCCTCTGACGAAGTCGAAAAGATTCCCGCCGTGGAAATGATGACCGGGAATGCCGGCCGCTGTTGCGGCCGCGAGGTCCGTCGGCCGGTCGCCGATCAGGAAGCTTCCGCTTCGGTTGGTTGGCCAGTCTTCGAGGCACTTCAGGATCATTCCTGGTGCTGGCTTGCGCAGTGGTGAGTCGCGGCGGTAGGCCGCTATGCCCGCTTCCGGGTGATAGGGGCTGTATTCGAAGCCGTCGACATGCGCGCCACAGCGCTGCAGTTCGCCTTGCATCCAGCCGTGCAGCTGCCGGACGGCGTCTTCGTTGTAGTAGCCGCGCGCTACCCCGGCCTGGTTGGTCACGACGAAGACGAAGTAGCCGGCGTCGTTCAACCAGCGCACCGCTTCCTGCGCGCCGTCGATCCAGCGGAAATCATCGACCCGATGGACATAGCCGAGATCGTGGTTCAGTACGCCATCCCGATCGAGGAAGGCCGCTGGTCGCCGCGCGATCGCCGGGACAAGGTGTCCGGCGCGTTCGAAGTCCTCCGGAATTCCGATATCGATGAAGGGTCCATCGAACACGCGACCATCGAGCAGGCCTTCGGCGGCCAGCCTGGGAAGGACGTCGCGCTCGAGCGAGCAGGGGCTCGTGTCAATCCAGCGGAGTATCGACTTTCGCATGAGGTAGATGCCGGCATTGATGGGCTGGCTGGATTCTCCCGCAGGGATGAAGGCGCGGACCTGCCCGCTTTCAACGTCGACGCGCCCGTAACGGCTGCCGGCAATGCCATTGGCCAGCGTCATGCGCGCCACCCAATCGGCCCTGCCGGCGTCGGACAACGGCAGTGAAAGCCAGTTGAAATCGAACAGCGAGTCGCCGTTTGCGAGGAAAAAGCTGTCGTCGAGCCGGTCGGCGGCCTGCGCCAGCGCGCCCCCGGTACCGGCGGGCGTCGGTTCAACCGCGACCTCCACCTTCATGCCCCTGACAACACGGCCGTCGTAGTTGTGGCGAACATCGTCGGAGCGGTAACTGCAGAGGAGCAACGCACGCCGGAAGCCGAAGCGGCTGGCCTCGTCGAGCAGGTAGTCGAGGAAGGGCTTGCCACCGACGGGCAACAAGGGTTTGGCCGTTTCGACTGTCAGGTCTCCCAGGCGCGACCCCAGGCCGCCGACCAGAAAGACCACTTGCTCGATGCTCATGTGCTGATACTGGCCTGGCCCGGCACTCCAAAGGCCGGAAAGCCCATGTTCTTACCTTTCGACACGCCTACAACATACCATTGCCTGCTGGCAATGTGGGATAGCTGCCGGGCGTGTATTGGGCTACAGGCTTTTCAAGCCAGCCGACCTGTCTAAGATAATGGGAATGCAAGACTTGCCGACAACCAGGCCCAACCTGCGGAAGCTCGACCTCAAGGCCGCCGAATTGAGACTGGCAGCGCTGGAGACGGCGCTTGCCGGTGGGAAAGGTCACATTCCTCCGGCGTTTTCCTGGGCGGATGTCGCGGTGGCGCTTTTTTATGCCGGGGTCCTGCAGATTCGCCCGACCCAGCCCCTTTGGAACGAGCGCGATCGGTTCATTTTGAGCAAGGGCCATGGGTGCCTCACCCTCTATGCCCTGCTCGCCGATCTCGGCTATGTAGATGCGGAAGAACTGTCGCGCTTCGCCGGCAAAGGCAGTCTTCTGCCCGGCCATCCAGATACGTTGATTCCCGGTGTCGAGGCTTGCTCAGGGTCCCTGGGGCATGGGCTGGGCGTTGGTGCCGGCATGGCCCTGGCGAGTCGCCTGGACGCGGCGCCATGGCGGGTCTTCGTGCTGCTTGGCGACGGCGAGTGTAATGAAGGCTCGATCTGGGAGGCTGCGATGTTTGCCGGCCACCAGCGTCTGCACAACCTGATAGCCATCGTTGATCGCAACCGCCTCGGGGCCACGGATTTCACCGAGAACAGTCTTTCTCTCGAGCCATTGGCCGCCCGCTTCAGGGACTTCGGCTGGGAGGTGGCGGAATGCGATGGGCACTCGATCGGTGCCGTCGCCGACCATCTCCAGGAAGCGCGGTCACGACGCGAAGGCAAGCCTTTCGCGTTGATCGCCAACACGACCAAGGGCAAGTCCGTTCCATTCATGGAGAATTCGCCGCTCTGGCATCATCGCATGCCTAAGGGGAAGGAAATCGACGTCGCGCGCGATACGTTGCGATCGATTATTGCCGGCCTGCAAGGCAGCTGAAGGATTCAGGATGGGCTACGATTTCCGGGATGCAGTGTTCGAAAGCGTGCGCGATGTTGCGCGGCGCGATCGCAATGCAATCGTATTGACGAACGACATGGGAGCGATGGGGCTCGACCAGATCAGGACGGAGCTGCCGGCGCAGGTCGTCAATGTCGGCATCGCCGAACAGAACATGATGAGTGTCGCCGGCGGATTGGCGTCTGCCGGAAAGTCGGTGTTCGTGTACGGAATCTGCGCCCACATCACGGCGCGTTGTTTCGAGCAGATCAAGATCGATATCTGCGTTCCCGACCTGCCGGTCGTCCTGCTGGGCGTCGGGGCCGGCCTCTCCTATGGCGTGGACGGTCCCACCCATCATGGTGTCGAGGATATCGCGGTGCTTCGTACGCTCGCGAACCTGACGATCTACAATCCGGCCGATGTGACGACGGCCGGCGCCGCCGTTGCCTTGTCGTACAGCAGTCGCCGCCCGAGTTACGTCCGTATGGACAAGGAACAGCTCGATGAACTGTACGATCGGAAGTCGACCGATTTCAGCCGCGGCATGGGTATCGTCGCCGAGGGCAAAGACGTGGCCATTGTTGCCACGGGCGTTCACGTCTGGACCGCGCGCGCTGCGGCACAGGCGTTGGCGAAGGACGGCATATCGGTTCGCGTGATCGACCTTTATCGCCTGAAGCCTGTGGATACCGATGCGCTCGGCAAGCTCCTGGCCGAGGTGCGGGCTGTGTTGACGGTCGAAGAGAACGTGGCAACGGGTGGCGTCGGCACGATCGTTGCCGAGATGCTCGGCGACCTTGGCCTCAGGCCGCGTCTGCACCGAATGTCGCTGGGTGACAAGTTCCTGCTGGGATCGGCAAGTCGTGAATGGGCGGCGGAGAAATTCGGATTAAGCCAGCCAGGAATTGAAGCTGCTGTACGCAAACTTTTCGAGATGTCGCGCGCTTCATGAAGACGACCAGGTTGGGCCGAAGCGGTCCTCGTGTTGCCTCGATCGGCCAGGGCACGATGGGCATGGGCGGACACTTCGAGAGAAGCGAGGACGGCGACGAAGGTCATATCCGGGCTTTGCAGACCGGGATCGATCTCGGAATGACGCTGATCGACACGGCCGAGGTCTATGGTGCCGGGCACGCCGAGGAAATCGTGGGGAAGGCGATCTCCGGCCGGCGCGATGACGTCGTGCTTATGACCAAGTTCTCCGCCGAGCACAGCCGAGCGTTGGATATCGCAGCGGCGCTGGACGGCAGTTTGCGTCGGCTTGGCACCGATTATGTCGATATCTATCAACCGCACTGGCCGAATCCGGACGTGCCATTCGAGGAAACTCTGGGGGCGATCGACCGTTTGATCGCGGCTGGGAAGGTGCGGGTGGCGGGACTCAGCAACTTCGACGCCGGCGCCGGGAAGCAGGCTGTCAGCCTGCTTCGGTCTGGCGAACTCGCGTGCATGCAGAACGAGTACAATCTCGTGGAGCGTACGGCTGAACGCGATCTGTTGTCATTCTGTGCGGCCAATGACGTCGCCCTGGTAAGTTATAGTCCCTACCAACAGGGGAAATTGCTCAAGAGATCGCCGCAGACGGAGCTGCTGTTCGAACTCGCGTCGCAATATGGGGTTCAGGTCTCGCAGGTCATCCTCGCCTGGCTCACGCGGATTTCGGGAGTTGTCGCGATTCCCAAGGCCTCGACCGAGGCCAATGTCCGGGCGAACGCGCAGGCCCTTGAGATCATTATCGACACTGCCGATCTCGCGCGCGTCTCGGCTGCGTTCGATGTCGCCCCCTCGCTGATTCCGTGCGACCAAATCGATGTGGTGGACGCAAGCGATGACCGGACCGTCTACAGAAGTGTGGAGCAGGCCTTGGCGAATCCTCTCCGGATGTCACCGAGCCCTCGGCAGCTCGCCGACGAGATCATCGCTTCGGGTGGTCGCTTGCAGAAGCCGGTCAAGCTCCGATGGCATTCGCAATCGCAACGCTATAGCCTTGTCGAGGGAAGGCTTAAGTACTGGGCGTGGGTCATCGCCTATGGCATCGAGTCGCCGATTCCGGCCCTGATCGAGGACGGCAAGCCCGAGTAAAACCGATTTGGATCGCGCGGGAGCGCAGCTATGGCAATCAAGAAGAAAACCGACATCAAGCAGTACAGCAATCGGAACGAGGATACCGCTCGCGACGCAATGCTTCAGCTCTTCAGCACCGCGCCGGTGCCGGACGATCAGGTGTTGTCAAACCTCGGGTTGTTCCTGGAGTCGAAGAATCTCGCTCGCCTCCTGTTCATGGATTTTATCTACCGCCAGATCGTCGACGTTCAGGGTGTCGTCATGGAATTTGGCACGCGCTGGGGACAGAACAGCGCTCTGTTCGCGGCGCTGAGGGGCATTTACGAGCCTTTCAACCGGCATCGCCGCATCGTTGCCTTCGATACCTTCACCGGCTTTCCCTCGATTGCTTCGAAGGATGGCAAGTCCGACCTCATGCAGGTCGGGCAGCTCATGACGGCGAAGGGATATCCGGATTTCCTTGGTCGGGTACTTAAGGCGCATGAAGACCTCAATCCCTTGGGGCACATCAAGAAGCACGAGATCTGTGTCGGCGACGCGACCCGCGAACTGCCGGCCTATCTCAAGCGCGCGCCGGAGACGATCGTGGCGCTGGCCTACTTCGACTTCGACCTCTACGAGCCCACGCGCAAGTGCCTGGAGGCTATTCGTCCGCGTCTCGTGAAGGGAAGCATCCTTGGATTCGATGAGCTGAATGATCCGGATTCACCCGGCGAGACCCGTGCCTTGATGGAAGTATTCGGTCTCAACAACGTACGCCTGCGCCGGTTCCCGCACGCCTCTCGCGTATCGTACTTCGTCGTCGAATAGGATTCGGGTCAGGAAATGTCGGCTTATTGGTCCGGCCGAAAGGTCCTTGTCGCTGGAGGCACCGGAACGATTGGCGTGCCCACGGTGGGTCTGCTGCGAAGCCGTGGTGCGGACGTTACCGTCATCGCGGTCGACTCCATGGAACGAGCGCGCGAGGTGCTTGGCGCGGATGTCGAATATCGCCGTCTCGATCTCACTACGTTAGCGAACTGCCTGGAAGCAACGAAAGGCTTTCAGGACGTGTTCAACCTGGTCGGCATCAAGGGATCGGTCGGGGTAGGCGAGTCCAAGGTGGCGAGCTTCTTCTACGCCATGAGCCTGTTTCAGACCAACCTCATGGAAGCGGCATACCGCAATAGTGTCGAGCGGTTCATGTTCGTTAGCAGCATCTGCGCCTATCCTCGCAGCGCCGTGCCAAAAGCTGAAGATACAGTATGGGACGGCATGCCGCTGCAGAACGACCGGATCCCTGGGCTCGTTAAGCGGATCGGCGAAGTTCAGGCGGAGACCTACAAGCTGCAGCATGGTTGGGAAGGTGTACGCATCGTGCGGCCGGCGAATGTCTATGGACCGCTCGATGATTTCGATCCGGCGACGGCCCAGGTCGTGCCGGCGCTCATCCGGCGCATGCTGGCAGGGGAGAGCCCGCTGAAGGTCTGGGGTGACGGTTCTGTGGTGCGCGATTTCGTCTTCTCGGAGGATGTCGCCTATTGGACCGTCGAAGCGATGGAAAAGGCGCCGGGCGGCCTGCCCATCAATATTGGTTCCGGCGAGGCGACCACGATCCGCGGTCTTGTAACGACGCTCTGTTCCCTGGTGCCGGTCGCCCCCGAAGTCATTTGGGATCCCTCAGGTCCGACGGGGGACCCGGTGCGGTTGCTCGATGTGACGCGTGCGCGTGAAATTCTTGACTACCGGACCCGAACCCCGCTCAAGGAAGGTTTGAGGCGTACGATGGCGTGGCTCTCGAGCCAACCGGAAGGTGCCCTTGCACGAAAGAAGCCGCTCTATGGTTGACAGAAAACTGACGTTCCCGCTGGCCGAACTGATCGATCGACTGACGGTCGACCAGATCAAGGAAGTCAGGTTGCGTGACCTGAAGCCAGCGCTGCACGAGGAGATGACTGCCCTCTACCACGACATCGACCAGATCGTCGGTGAACGAGGTATCAAGCTGACGGCACGCCTGATGGGGGTCGTCGTCGCTCTGGCACAGCTGAATGTGCAGATCTGGGATCTCAAGGACAGGATGACCGCCGGCGACGGCGACTATGCGGCGCAGCTCAAGCTCGCGCATCAGCTGAACGGCATCAGAAACCAACTCAAGAACTGGCTCCTGACGGAATGCGGCGATCGTTCACCCGGAGCACGTCGGACCAACTACAATACCGATGGGCTCGAAGGCTGGGACCTGTTCGCGCTGGGACCCACAGGCTCCTGAGACATGGATCTGAGGAAACTGCCGGGAACCGGCACGGCGATTTCGCCAATAGGTCAGGGTGCCACGCGACTGGGAACGCGTGACCGGCACGATCGAGGGACGGTCGATGCACGCATAGCCGCGCTGCGCCATGGCATCGCGCGCGGATTGACCTATGTCGATACCGCCCCTCTCTATGGCGGCGGCTTCTCAGAGGAAATCGTGGGCGAGGCTCTGACTGGGATCCGGCAGCGTTGCTTCCTGGCGACAAAGGTTTACCTCGACGACGACAGCGATCGAGCTTCCGTGCGCCGGTCGATCCGCGACAGCATGCGGCGGCTGGCAACAGACTACCTGGACCTGGTGCAGATCCATTGGCCCAACCCGTTCGCGCGGCAGGAGGAAGCTCTTGCCGGTCTGGAAGATGCCGTGGTCGATGGCGAGGTGCGCCATATCGGCGTGAGCAACTATTGCGCGCGTGAAATTCATGAGGCCCAAGGGTATCTCGCGGAAAGTCGCATCGCGACCAACCAGTACGAATTCAATTTGCTCAATCGCGGCATTCTTGAAGACCACAGATCTCTCGCCCAAGACGTGCTGCTGATCGCCTATAGCCCCCTGAATCAAGGACGGCTGACTGCGTCTTCGAAGCAGGCAGCCGTCGTTCGGGAGATCGCCCTGGAGCGTGGCGCCACGCCTGCCCAGATTATCCTCTCCGCCGTCCTGGCCGACGGACAGTGCGTCGCGGTGGTCCGGGCTTCGAGCATTGGGCACATCGACGATGCAGCGGGTGCGCTGGAGTTACTCCTCTCGCCTGGTGAGCTTGACCGCATTCGTGCTGAGAGCCCGGCGGGTCCCGTCTTCATTTCACCGGACGAGATCGACCTCGTCGGCACGGCACAGATGCCGC
This sequence comes from Alphaproteobacteria bacterium, assembly GCA_947474005.1. Taxonomy (GTDB): domain Bacteria; phylum Pseudomonadota; class Alphaproteobacteria; order Reyranellales; family Reyranellaceae; genus Reyranella. The sequence goes on from CANJHI010000019.1 coordinate 45,286, forward strand.
CCTACCGGTCGCTCGAGGACGCCCAGGCGAACAGCCACTTGCTCGTGCCCAGTCCGGCGACCCTGGCGGAACGCCTTCGCAAAGACGCGCTACCGATGCCGCTACGCGTTCACCGCAAAGCTGATGGGCGTTATATTGTCGACACCTACGATCCCATGGATCAGGTGAAGAAGTTCTGGGCCTGGGTGATGGCGCGGCCGTCAGAACCCATTCCAGTCTACGTTCTGGAAAGTTGAACAAGCCACGATGACTAGCACCCTTACGGTGAACGACTTCGCCCGCCATTTCGGAATCCCGGAGCATGACATGCCGGCTGCTTGCCGGGAGCTCATACTTGGTCGTGATTTTCGCTATCGCGTGATGACCGGAGCCGAACGCGACGCCGTGATCCTTAGAGTGCTCAAGACGCTGAAGGCGGACCTTGAAGTGTCCGGGCCGGGAAGACAGCCGCGATGGGAAGCCGGGTGGGGTGAAAATCTCAAGGAGTTCATCGCCTCCAACTACGACCCGTCGATGCTCGTTCCCAAGTTCGTGCGCCGGAAGGAAATCATCAGGCTCGATGGCGAATTCGTCCTCCCGGAAAGCGAGACGTTCGAGACCGATTACGTCTGCGTGCTGCGGGCCTGGATCTTCTCCAGGTTCTTCAGGGGCGTGGGGGCGCTCTACGAGTTCGGTGTCGGGTCGGGGCACAACCTGGTGGAGGCGGCTAAGTACCTTCCTGCCGCCAAGCTCGTTGGCCTCGACTGGGCCCAGGTGTCGAAGCAGATACTGGATGAATTGCGCCTGCATTGCGGGATCAATGTCGAGGGTCACGTGTTCGACCTGAACAAGCCGGACCCATCGCTGCAGTTCGAGCCCGGCGCCGGGGTACTTACGATCGGCACGCTCGAGCAGATAGGGGGCAACTTCGGCCCCTTTATTGACTTCCTTCTGGAGAGAAAGCCGAAGGTTTGCGTCCACGTCGAGACGCTCTATGAAGTGTATGATCAGGACAACCTGGTTGACTGGCTGGCTGCGGCCTATCTAGAGAAGCGCAATTACCTGAGGGGCTTTCTGGCAAGGATGAGAGAACTCGAGGCCGAACGACGGATCCGGATCATTGACCTGCGGAGAACCTTCGGCAGTTTCTACCATGATGGTTATACATACCTGGTTTGGGAGCCGCTGTGATGGTGGCCGCAAAGACCAGGCGGGGAGCGATATAGCGTGACGGACCAAGATCAAGTCTATCGTCGGCTTTTCCGAAGCGCGCTCCTGATCAGACTCGTTGAAGAACGCATTATCGAGCTCTACCCATCCGATCGCATTCAAAGCCCGGTCCATCTGTCGATTGGGCAGGAAGCCGTGGCGGTCGGGATCTGCGATGCGTTACGGCCGGACGATCTACTATTTGCGACCTATCGATCGCACGCCTTCTATATCGCGAAGGGAGGCCGACTGGGACCGATGTTCGCCGAGCTGTATGGCCGTCGCGACGGCGTCTCGGGCGGCAAGGCAGGCTCCATGCACCTGTCGGCTCCCGATGTGGGCCTCATGGGATCCTCGGCGGTCGTGGCGAGTGCGATCCCGCATGCCGTTGGGGCGGCGATGGCGTTGAAGCGACGGGGCGGCGGTCGCATTGCCGTCGCCGTGTATGGCGACGGCGCGACCGAGGAAGGCGTCTATCACGAGAGTTTGAATTTTGCTTCCCTGAAGAAGATTCCAGTTCTGTTCATGTGCGAGAATAACCAACTCGCCGTGCACAGTCACCTAGCTGAAAGGCAGTCCTATCACGTCGTCGAGCATGCTTCCTCCTTCGGCGTGCCCGGCCGGCGTATCGATCAGGGTTGGGACATGATAGCTGTCCGGGAAGCCACTGAAGAGGCCGTAGCCCATGTTCGCAATGGGAAGCCTTACCTGCTGGAGATCATGACGGCGCGCTACAAGGAACACGTCGGTATCGGCGAGGATTTCCATTTTCAATATCGCTCGCGCGCGGAGATCGATGCCTGGAAGGAACGGGATCCGCTGATCGTCGATCAGGCGCTTGTTCGTGAACTCACCGCGGAACTGGTTCGGGAAATCGACGCAGCCGTAGCCCATGCCGAGCAGAGTCCGTCTCCCCAAAGGGCGGATCTCCTGACTGACGTTCTGTAGAACCGGAAAGCCTCGCAATATGAACGCCAGCTCCAGCATTCCGGCTTCCGATGCCCGTGTCGTCTCCTATGCTCAGGTCCTGCTTGAGACGATGGATTCGACAATGGCCGAACATTCGAATGTTTTCTTGATGGGGCAGGGGGTCGACGACTTCAAAGGCATCTTCGGTTCGACCACCGGGTTGGCTGCCAAATATGGAAGCGACCGGGTCTTCGATGTGCCGCTGATGGAAGAGGGCATGACCGGGATTGCGCTCGGTGCTGCGCTCGTCGGCGACTACCCGGTCATGACGCATATCCGGGCCGATTTCGCCTTTCTGGCGATGAACCAGATCGTGAATCTGGCATCCAAGTACAGCTACATGTTCGGCGGCATCATGCGTTGTCCCATGCTGATCCGCTTGGTGGTCGGCCGGAGCTGGGGGCAGGGGGCACAGCATTCGCAGAGTCCTCAGGCGACGTTTGCCCATTACCCTGGCCTGACGGTCGTTATGCCGTCGTCCAGCCAGTCGATCCTCGACATGTACCCCAAGATCATCAATCGCTGCCCGGGGCCGGTAATCAGCATCGAGCATCGTCTTCTGTATAACCTCGATTTCACTGTCGCGAAGCAATCGGCGCGAGGAGACTCGCTCACGAGCTACGTTCTGAGGCCTGGCCGGGATGTGACGGTCGTGGCAACCTCGATCATGGTGCTCGAGGCCATGCGCGCAGCGAGCTATGCGGCGGAACGTGCCGGTGTGGACGTTGAGGTCATCGACCTCAACTCGATAAGCCATCCGGATTGGGATCTTGTATTTAACAGTGTCCGCAAGACAGGCCGGCTGGTCATCGCCGATACGTCATGGCTCGAGTATGGGGTCGCCGGCGAGGTCGTGCGGCAGATTGTCCTTCGGGACCCGTCGGTGCTCAAGCAGCCGCCGTCGATGCTTGGAATGGCACCAGCGCCCTGTCCGACTGCAAAAAGTCTGGAAGACCTCTATTACCCCAGTCAGCACGACACGGTGAACGGTATCCTCGTCCAGGCCCTCGGGCCTGACCATGGCGTCGAGCTGCCGAGCGAGGCCTCGATGGCGGATGTCTACAAACGGTTCCGGGGGCCATTCTAGCCGGCAGGCCGGTCCATCTGTTCGGCTGGATTCTTGAGCATAGGTGTGGTTTTTGTCGGCAGCCTTGACTCGACCGAGGAACACGCTGGCGATGGGCGGTATCTTTTTGAAACGGCGGCCCTGTTTGGTCCTTATCTTGGCGCGTGTGGCTCATGAAACGAGCGGGCCAGCTGCACTTTGCGGCCAGTTGTCCGTATAGGGGCCGCTGGTCCGCCGATCGGAGGTTGGCGTTTGAGTGGTGAAGGTATCGTGGCGCAATTGTTGAGAACCCTGCGCGAGTTCCGCCTCCGGGGTGGGAATAGCGCTATCCAGGACGAATTGGCGCACAATCATCGCCACGGGCTGTTTTTGAGAGCACGGGCGTTGGCGCGATCCGGTGCATTCGACCAGGCGGCCCCGCTCTTTAGTCAAGCGGTTGATATGGATCCGACCTTCGACGAAGCCTGGGAAGGCTGGGGGGAGGCGCTTGACGCATTGGGCGAGCGTGCGCTTGCTCTGGAGAAGTACGAGGCGGCTCGTCAGTTGCGCGCAGGACTGCGACCAGGGGCGCCTGACCGCCATTTCGTGCTGCGCCAGCGCGGTCATTTTACCGCGGAGATCCTGGCCTACGATACGGTCGTGAGGTCGCTCGCGAAGAATACGCTTCCCTATCTTGCACGGGGCAATGCCTACTTGGCGACCGGGCAGGCAGAAAAGGCTCTGGCGGACTACGAGCGTGCTCTTCGGCTCAAACCTGGCGTTCCCGAGATCACCGCATTGAAGGGCGAGGCCCTGGCCATGCTCGGTCGTTACTCGGAAGCACTTCAGGCCTTCGATACTGCGCTCGCCGCGCGACCGAACGATGCCGAAATCCTGGGAGGCCGCGCCATGGTGCGTATCGCGCTCGGACTCATCGAAGAGGCTGATGCCGACTGGCGGCGTCAATTCGGGCTGCTACAGGGCAGGCCATCGGCATGTGCCTGTGTCGCGCTGCGCATGGCCGACTACGGCGCGGCGCTCCCCCAGCTGGAGCAGGCGCTCGCGAAGGAGCCGAGTGATCTCTACTGGCTTCTCTATCGCCTGACAGCACAGCGCCGGCTTGGGCAGGCAGTCGATGCAACGAACATCCCGGTGGTCGATGCGTGGCCTGGTCCGCTCCTCGCTCTTCACGCCGGTCGCACGAGCGCCGCCGAGGCGCTGAAGCTGGCGAACACCGACAGCCGGCGCGCCGAGGCCACATTCCAGTTGGGCATACTGGTCTCGGTCCAGGACCACAATGCAGCCAGGTCACACTGGCAGGAGATCGTTGATCGTTCTGGTCCGAGCCAGATCGAGTATGCTGCGGCGCGCCATGAATTGGCACGTCCGCAGTCCTCAAGCGCGTTGTAAACGCGAGGGCTTCCATGTTCTCTGTGATTCTCTACGGCCGCAACGACAGTCACGGCTACAACCTGCACAAACGGGCGGCGATCAGCTTCAACGCCATCGCCGAGGTGATGTCCGATCCGGACGACGAGATCCTGTTCGTCGACTACAATACGCCCGACGATCATCCGACCTTCCCAGAGGCCATCCACGACACGCTGACCGAGAAGGCGAAGAAGGTACTTCGCATATTTCGTGTGCGGCCGGAGCAGCACTATCACCTGAAATCGAAGACGCACCTGGTCGCTCTCGAGGCCCAGTCGCGCAATATCGCGCTGCGGCGGTCCAACCCGAATAACCGGTGGGTACTCTA